>JBDHAF010000092.1:0-14059 GCA_039588255.1 Gemmatimonadota bacterium
CCGGAAGGTAGTGGCCCTCACCGGTGCCGGAATGTCTGCGGAGTCGGGAGTCCCCACGTTTCGGGAGGCTCAGACCGGCCTCTGGGCCAAGTACGATCCCCAGGAGCTGGCGACACCGGAAGCGTTCCGCCGCAATCCGGCGCGCGTTTTCAGCTGGTACGCCTCACGGTTGCAGGCGGCGCGACGGGCAACGCCCCACGCCGGGTACGCCGCGCTGGTTTCGCTGGAGCGGTTCTACGCCGGCGGATTCACCGTGGTCACCCAGAACACGGATGGGATGCACTCGAGGGCGGGTTCCGGATCGGTGATCGAACTGCACGGATCGATGGAAGCGTTCCGCTGTGTGCAGTGTCGCCACCCGTATCCCTCCGATGCAGTGTTGGAGCTCGCGGCAAGCGACCACGAGGTGCCACCCCCGACGTGCAGCAAATGCGGTAACTTTATACGCCCCGGCGTGGTGTGGTTCGGTGAGATGTTGCCTGGTGACGCGCTCGAGCGTGCGGGGCAGGCGGCCCAAGCGGCCGACGTGGCCCTCGTCATCGGAACGTCATCTCTGGTGTATCCTGCGGCGCAGCTGCCGTCGATGGTCATTGCCGGCGGCGGCAAGGTGATCGAGGTCAACCCGGAGACGACGCCACTGAGCTCCCAGGCCGATGTCTCGTGGCGCGCAACGGCCGGTGAAGCTCTTCCAATGCTCGTCGAGGCCCTGACACGAGAGGTCCATTGAGACGGAACGACGGAATGACGGAAGGACGAAGCACCAAGGGGGCGGTGAGGTGAAGTACGATCCCCGTTTTCGTCGCACGAAAATCGTCGCGACCGTGGGGCCGGCGTCAGCGAGTGCATCGGTGTTGCAGGAGATGATTGCTGCCGGTGTCGACGTACTGCGCGTCAATAGCTCCCATGGCACACCTGAATCCCGATCCGAGGCGATGGATCAGATCAAGGAGGTTCGGAAGGACGCCGATCGATCAGTGGCGATCCTGTTGGATCTTCAAGGGCCGCGCATTCGGGTCGGCGAACTGTCCCAGCCCGTGGATCTCGTGGAGGGCACGGAAGTTGTGTTCGCGCCGGAGGCGGAGGCGAGCGGCAGCGAGATCCCCACTACCTACGACCGACTGGCAGACGACGTCAGGCAGGGCGCGAGCATCCTGCTCGACGATGGCCTGCTGAGCGTGGAAGTGACGGACGTGAAGGCAACGAAGGTCGTTGGGAGTGTCGTCCACGGTGGTGAGCTCAAGAGCAGCAAGGGGATAAATCTCCCCGGGGTTCACGTGAGCGCCCCGGCGGTGACCGAGAAGGATCGGTCCAATCTCGAGCTTGCCCAGGCGCATGGGGCGGATTATGTGGGGCTGTCCTTTGTACGCCGCCATAAGGACGTCGAGGCGCTGCGAGAGCTGCTGCCGCCCAGCATGCGCATCGTTTCCAAGATCGAAAAGGCCGCGGCGCTGGACGATCTCTACAGGATCATCGAAGCCACCAACGGTGTCATGGTTGCCCGTGGTGACCTGGGTGTCGAGCTCCCCTTCGAAGAGGTCCCTCTCGCCCAGAAGCGGGTCATCCGCCTCGCCAACCAGTTTGGCCGTCCGGTGATTACCGCTACCCAGATGCTCGAATCGATGATCGACAAACCCCGACCCACGCGGGCCGAGGCTTCCGATGTGGCCAACGCGGTTCTCGATGGCACCGACGCGGTGATGTTGTCGGCGGAGACGGCGATCGGATCGTATCCCGTCGAGGCGGTACGGGCGATGGTCAGGATCATCGAGAAAACCGAGGCGGCTGACCTCGCGGATCCGTTGCCCCAGAGCCAGCGTGTCGACCGCCTCTTTGCCAATCACGGACCGGACACGGCGGACGCCATTGCCGCCGCGACGTGCGCCGCTGCGGAGATGCTGAACGCGCCGTTGATCCTGTGCCTGACGAAGAGCGGGTTCACCGCCCGAAAGATCGCCGCGTACCGGCCTACCGTCCCTATTATCGGTCTGACGACGGAGCCGGATACCTATCACCAGCTCGCCCTGACGTGGGGCGTGCACGCGGCGCTGGCCGAGTCGGTGCCCACGTACGACGAGATGTGGCAGGTCGCACGGAGTCACCTGTTGTCCCGCGCCTACGTCAACGAAGGGGCGCGGGTGGTAGTCACGGCGGGCGTGCCGTTTGACGTGTCGGGCACGACGAATCTGCTCAAAGTCGAAGTGGTGTGATGCGCGTCGTGGTGTTGGGTTCAGGGACTTCGATGGGTGTTCCGGCCCTTGGATGCATCTGCGCGGTGTGTACGTCCTCGGACCCCAGGGACAAGCGTTCCAGGGTCGCAGCCGTAGTCGACGGTGGCGAGGGCCGGCGCATCCTCATCGATACGCCGCCGGAACTGCGGCTGCAGCTACTCGCAGCGGAGTTCCGGACAGTGGACGCCGTGCTGTTCACCCACGACCATGCGGATCACGTGCACGGGATCGACGATTTGCGGGCGATTTCGCAGCGCAACGGCGAGTTGCCGGTATACGGGCCGGCGGATGCGCTGGAGCGGATCGTCCACCGGTTCGACTACATATTCGATCCGGCCGTGGTGGCGCCGGAAGGGACTTTCAAGCCGCATCTCACCACGTCCGCGCTGCGGGCGGGGGAGTCAGTGCAGATCGCCGGTATCGACGTGTTGCCGGTCGCGGTGTCCCACGGCGTCATGACGGTGTTCGGGTACCGCTTCGGACCGTTCGCCTATCTCACGGACGTCAAGGCAGTTCCCGACGATGCATTGGCCCTACTCCACGGCGTGCGTGTGTTGGTGATCAATGCCCTGTTCGAGCAGCCGCATCCAACGCACCTCTCCATTCCGGAGGCGGTCGAGGTCGCGGAGTCGATCGGAGCCGAACAGACGTTTCTCACTCACCTCACGCACAAGTACAGCCACCGGGATCTCTCCGAGCGTTTGCCGGACGGCGTCGAGCCGGCGTATGACGGCCTCACACTGAACGTCTGAGCTCCTGGAGGGACCATTATTTTTTTGCGGGCATCGTATTACCCTACAGCATTCACCCGGCACAGGCCGTGGAAAAAGGGGGATGCATGAGTACCAACCACAGTGACCAACCCGTCGTGATCGTGGAGCGCTCCGAGGGTGGACTGGGCGGCTTTCTGTTGGGCCTGGCGGTTGGGGCGGGAGTCGCGCTGCTCTTCGCTCCGAGGACCGGTGAGGAGACCCGCCGCCAGTTGAAGAATACCGGTCGCCGTCTCCGGTCTGCAGCATCGGAGAAGGCCGAGGACCTGCAGGAGGCGCTTGGCGGCGGATACGAGCGCACCCGGGATCGGATCGAGGAAGGTCTGGAGACCGCCCGCGACACGATTGGCGAGAAGCGCGAAACCGCTCGTGACGCGGTCCGGGCAGGGAAGGCCGCCGTGAAGTCCGCTCGGTCTGAGCTCGAGCGGCGCTTGTCGGAGTCCAAGGCCGCCCGGACCACCGCCCGCGCCGGCGCCACTGAGGAGTCATCGGACGAAGACGACGAATAACGTCATCGATCTCCGAAGCGACACCGTCACGGCGCCGTCGGACGCCATGCGCTCAGCCATCGCCGGAGCGGAGGTGGGCGATGACGTGTTGGACGGCGACCCCACGACGAGCAGGCTCGAAGCCCGCGTCGCCCGGACCCTGGGTCACGAAGCGGCGCTGTTCTTTCCCTCTGGCACACAAGCGAACCAAGTGGCCATCGGTCTCCTCTCCCAGCGGGGATCGGAGATCGTGGTCGAGGAACAGGCTCACGTCGTCCATTACGAGGAGGCGGGGGCGTCGGTCCTGTGGGGAGCCCAACTCCGAACGGTGGCCACGCCCGACGGCGTGCTCACCCCTGAGCTGATCGCCCCGGCCATGCGGGACGGGGATCCGTTCCAGCCGGCGACCGCCGCCATTATGCTGGAGAACAGCCACAACTACCACGGGGGAAAGGTCACTGACCTCGGTGTGATGCGCGCCGTCCGTGAGATGGCGGACGAGCGGGAGGTGGCCCTTCACATCGACGGTGCGCGGCTCTGGAATGCCGCCATCGCCCTGGGCGAGCCACCCCATGCCCTCGCCCAATGCGGAACCACGGCGATGGTTAGCTTCAGCAAGGGGCTCGGGTGTCCGGTGGGGGCGTGCCTGGCGGGTCCCAAGGCTCTGATCGAACGGGGCGTCGCATTGCGCCGCAGACTGGGAGGGGCCATGCGGCAGTCGGGTCTCCTTGCGGCGGCATGCCTCTTTGCGCTCGATTGCAACGTGGAACGGCTCGCGGAAGACCATGCCCAGGCGCGAATGTTGGCGGAGGTGCTTGCGGATCACGGGGAGGTGACTCCTGTGGTCCCGGATACGAACATCGTGATGCTCGACTTGCGCACGCGGACGGCCGCCGATGCGGCGGAGCTCCTCGCCCAGTCCGGGGTCCTGGTCTCGGTGTTCGGACCCAGGCGTCTGCGTGTCGTCGTGCATCTCGACGTGACCGACGACGAGGTACGTCACGCGGCCGAAACGATCGCCCGTGTTTTGGGATAAGGGGGACATGTGAGCGTCGTCATCGTTGGAGCTGGAGAGGTGGGCTACCACGTGGCCGAGCGGCTATCCAATGAAGGCCGTCAGGTCGTGGTCGTGGATCTGCAGGCCGACCGGCTCGATTACGTACAAAGCCACATCGATGTAGGCGTGATCGAGGGCAATGGAGCGAGTCCCGCCGTGTTGGAGCGGGCGGGGATTGCCAACGCCACCCTGTTTGTCGCCGTCACCAGCGTCGACGAGGTCAACCTCGTAGGGTGTACGGCGGCCCGGGGAAAGCCCGAGATGGTTCGGGTGGCCAGGGTGTCCAACCCGGACTTCTACACCGAAGCCGCGCGGTTGCGGCCCGAGCGGTTCGGTGTGGACGTCATGATCAATCCGGAGCGGGAATTGGCACTCGACACCCTCCAGTTGCTCCAGTCCACGGTCGCTACCGACATCGCGGCGTTTGCCGGGGGCAAGCTTCAGCTCATCAGCCTGCAGGTGACCGAGGATGCGCCCATCGTACACCGCACCCTGGCCAACATCACGGCGGACCTGGGGAACTTCCCGCTGCTGACTGCGGCCATCCAGCGAGAGGGACGCACACTGGTGCCCGACGGTTCGACCATGGTGCGCCCCGGTGATCAGGTGTACTTCGTTGCCACACTCGATGCCGTCAAGAGGGCCATCGAGTTGGCGGGGCACCAGCACACCGAGCTCACGCGCGTGATGATTGCCGGTGGCAGCCGGGAGGCCTTTTACCTCGGTCAGTTGCTCCAGGAGCACAACGTCAGCGCCACGTTGATCGTCCACGATCGCCCCCGAGCGCAAGAGCTGGCGGAGAAGCTGCACAAGGCGCTCATCTTGAACGGAGACGCCACCGACGTGGAACTACTGGAGGTGGAAGGCGTGGGCGACATGGACGCGTTCGTGGCCCTCACGGACGAGGACCAGACCAATATTCTCACTGCCCTCGTCGCCAAGCACGCGGGTGCGAAACAGGTCGTGACGCTGTTGAACAAGCTCGAGTACGTGTCGTTGGCTCGGGCAATCGGGCTGGGAGCCGCGGTGAGTCCCCGCCTCTCTGCCGCAAACGCCATTCTGCGACAGGTGCGCCGCGGGAGCGTGACCCGGGTCGCCACCTTCAAGGACACGGATGCCGAGGCCATTTCGTTCACGGTCTCGGCTGCGTCTCCCTTGGTAGGGCAGCCCCTCATGGCGACGGAATTCCCGGAGGGGACGATCGTCGCCGCGATAATTCGGGGAGAGACGGTGATCGTGCCCCGTGGAACCGATCAGCTCAAGACCGGCGACACGGCCATTGTTTTCGCGTTGCAGAACGCCGTGGCACCTGTCACGAAGCTCTTTCCCAGTTGACTTCCGTGGCGAAAGCGCCCGTCCACGACGGCCGGAGTCGCCGTTGGCCCGCCCCTGGTGCACCGACTACCTTTCAGGCGCCCCAGGTCCGGAGGGCGCATGTCCGTGAACCGCGTCAGGGCCGTGAAGGCAGCAGCGCTAAGCGATCGCACGTGTCGCTTCGGGAAGCCTGGGGCACCCTTATTTCTCCGCTATGACCCATACGGCTCTCGCACGTAAATACCGACCCGTACAGTTTCGGGACCTGGTCGCGCAAGGACATGTGGCGACCGGACTCGCCGGCGCGATTGCCAAGAATCGCGTGGCCCACGGGTACTTGCTGACCGGACCGCGGGGGACCGGAAAGACCACCGCCGCCCGTATTCTGGCCATGGCCCTCAACTGCGAGCGCCGCAAGCGGGACGACGGTGAGGGGGAGCCCTGCGGCGAGTGCGACTCGTGCCGGCGAATCTGGTCCGGGGCCGCCAATCTGGATGTGGTGGAGATCGATGCCGCCAGCAACCGCGGTGTGGACGACGCCCGAGAGCTCCGGGAGCGGGCCATGTACGCGGCGAGCGGACCCGACCGATTCAAGGTGTACATCGTCGACGAGGCGCACATGCTCACGCGGGAAGCATGGAACGCCCTCCTCAAGATCCTCGAGGAGCCGCCACCGCGGGTCGTCTTTGTCTTTGCCACCACCGAGCCGCAGAAGATCGCCAACACCTCCACCGCCGTGATGAGCCGTCTCCAGCGGTTCGATTTCCGCCACATCGGTCCCAAGGCCATCGCCGCGCGGCTTCGGGAGGTCGCTCGGGGTGAGGAGATCGAGGTCGAGGAGGACGCCCTCGCCCTGATTGCCCGCGTGGCGAAGGGTGCCATGCGAGACGCCCTCTCCATCTTCGATCAGGTGGTGGTGTTCGATGACAAGGCCATCACGGCCGCCGGGGTCCGGGAAGCGCTGGGGCTCATCGACGACGAGATGTACGCCGAGCTGCTGCGGATCGTGGCTGAGCGGCGGGCGCCCGAGGTGTTTCCTTTTGTATCCACGCTCGTGGAGCGGGGGGCCGATCTGGGCGAGTTCGTGAACGGGATCGGCGAGGTCCTCAGGGCCGTGCTCCTGCGGATGGCGGAAGGGGAGGCGGAGGGCCTCACCGAGACGATTCGTGGAGCGGTGAACCAGGCGGCTGCCGAGTTCTCCCAGGGCGACCTACTGCGCATGCTCAGACTCCTGCAGGAGGCCGAAACGTCGATCCGGCGGAGCCCCAACGCCCGCCTCTATGTCGAGACCCTGCTACTCCAGTGGGCGCTGCTCGACCGAACCGTGGAGATCGCCGACCTCCTCGCCGCGCTCAAGGGTCAGAGGAGCGCCCCGGGCCCCGCCCGGCGGCCTCGTCCCGAACCACCGACGCCTCGGCACCCATCGGCCAATCGGCCCGGTGGGCGCCGAATTTCGGCCCAACAAGCCGAGTCCGCCCGGCAGCCGAAGGCACCGGCACTCGCCGCCCGACCGGCCACGCCGGTCCCGGAGGGCGGCCCGACCCTCGAATGGCTGGTGTCCCAGTGGGACGCGTTCCTGGAGGAGGTGGGCAAGAAGAACCCGCTGGTGCGGGAGTCGCTCTCCCAGGCCCGTCCGGTGCGCGTAGCGGAGGGCGAGGTCGGTCTCGAAGTCGAGGCGGACATGCCGCTGGAGGGCCTCAAGCGGAACCAGTCGGTCGTGGGAGAGGCCCTTTCGCAGTTCCTCGGGGGTCCCACCCGCGTGGCGTTCACCACGCCGGAGGCGCCGGCGGGTGTACCTCAACCCGACGCCAAGCGGCAAACCGTGGAGGGCGATCGGGAGTCCAGGATGCGGACCTACCGGGCCCAGGACCCTAGCCTCGACGCGGTGGCCGAGGCCCTCGACCTAGAGCTCATGGAGTAGGTTGCGGCGTATTTGCGGCCGCGGTAGCTTCCAAATCTGGTAACTCTAACATTCGCACGGATATATGTCGGATTTCTCACAACTCTTGCAGCTCGGTCAGCAGATGCAGGGCCGCATCACGGAGATGCAAACCGAGCTGACGCAGCGCACGGTAACGGGCTCTGCCGGCGGCGGCATGGTGACCGTCACGGCCGACGGTAAGGGGCACGTCCGCAGTGTGAAAATCGACCAGAGCATCGTCGAAGACGGTGACGTGGAGATGATCGAGGACCTTGTGACGGCGGCTGTGGCCGATGCCCAGCGACGGGCGGAGGAGATGTACCGGGACGAGTTGCGCAAGGTCACGGGGGGACTCCAGCTCCCGTTCCAGCTACCGCTCTAACCCCGTGTCTGCCATTGAGCAGCTGACGGCGGAGTTGGCAAAGCTCCCTGGCATCGGCCGGAAGACTGCGACCCGCCTAACTTTTCACCTGCTGAAACAGCCCCGCAGTGCCGTCGAGACACTCGCTCGGGCGATACAGGCCATGTCGGAGCGGATTGCTCCTTGCTCGACATGCGGAAACTTCAGTGAGATGGACCCGTGCTCGATTTGCCGGGATTCAAGGCGGGACCAAGGAATTCTCTGCGTCGTCGAAGAAGCATCGGACATCGAGGCGATCGAGCGGTCGGGCGAGTATCAGGGGCTCTACCACGTGCTTGGTGGTCACTTGTCGCCCCTCGACGGGATAGGACCCGACGACCTACACATCGATGAACTTCGTCGTCGGGTGGAGAACGGATCGGGAGTGCACGAGGTAGTCGTGGCGACCAACCCCTCGATGGAGGGTGAGGTCACCGCAACGTATCTTCGAAGTGTGCTGGCACCGACTGGAATGCACGTCACGCGCATCGCCTTGGGATTGCCGGTGGGCGGCGACTTGGAGTACGCCGACCGATCGACGATCGCCCAGGCGTTGGCCGCACGACGAGAGATGCAAGGATGATGGGGTCCAAGCTCAAGGCTGTCCTGTTGACGTTCGGTCTGGGAGCCATCATAGGTGGTGTCCTGGCGCAACAGTCCATGGGCCGCCACCGCCAGGACCTGTTCAGCGGTCGGCCGCTGCGGCGGCTCTCGGCCCTTGGCTATCTCAGCGGCCATCCGAGCGTAGAGGCGGTGCAGTTGCTGCGGGACTATTTGGTGTGGGAGGAGCATCCCATGCTGCGAAGGAGGGCCGACGGTATCGTGAGACGAATGGAAGCGAAGCTTGGATAGGGCGGGGTCTCGATGACCGGTGCCGGTTCGTGGTCGCTGGGCGAGTCCGATCATAAACGGATCGCCGCTCATCTGAAGGAACTGCTCCGGGAGTCCGACGCCCGGTGTGCCATGGTCGTCGATCGAACCGGCCAGCTCCTGGCCACCGTCGGGGAGGCCCTGTCGTTCGATCCGACCGTGTTTGCGTCGTTGACCGCCGCCGACTTCAGCGCCAACGACCAGCTGGCGAAAATGATTGGGGAGCCCGAATTCGCGTCGCTGTTCCACCAGGGAGAGAAGGAATCGATGTATCTCGCCGACGTGGGGCGACGGCTCATCCTAGTGGTGCTGTTCGATCAACGGACCACCGTGGGTTTGGTGCGGCTGCGCGTCAAACAGACGGTACAAGATTTGTCCCAGGTCCTCAACGAAATGTTCAGCCGTTCGGCTGACGGGAAGCGAGCCTCGCAGCAAGGGGGACTGTTGGAGGGTGCGGAGGACGAAATTGACAAACTGTTCGGCGACTAACCGGGAGAGCAGATCATGTCGATGATCAACTACGCCTCCCGGGAGATCAACTGTAAGCTCGTCTATTACGGTCCGGGTCTGGGCGGGAAGACCACGAATCTCGAGCACGTCTACGGTAAGGTGGCGCCCGAAAAGCGCGGGAAGATGGTGTCGCTGGCTACCGAGACCGAGCGAACCCTGTTCTTCGATTTTCTCCCAGTGGATCTCGGGACCATTCGGGGATTCAAGACACGCTTCCACCTGTATACGGTGCCGGGTCAGGTGTACTACAACGCGTCGCGCAAGCTGATCCTCAAGGGCGTCGACGGTCTGGTGTTCGTCGCCGACAGCCAGATGGATCGCATGGAAGCCAATGTGGAATCCATGCAGAACCTGTACGACAACATGGCGGAGTACGGGTACGACGTTACCAAGATCCCGTTCGTGATCCAGTACAACAAACGGGATCTACCCAACGCGGCTCCGGTACCTGAACTCCAGCAGCAGCTCAACCCTGGGTGGGAAGTGGCCGACAAGGCCCAGCAGCGTGAGACTACGGATCCGTCGAACGATGGCGAATGGCTGGTCACGCAGGTGGATGGGACGTGGATTGCACGAGCGCCGTATTTCGAGTCGATCGCGGTGAACGGTGATGGGGTGTTCGAAACCCTCCGACACGCCGCGAAGCTCGTGCTCAAGACTCTGAGTTGAGATCCGGGCATGAACTGGACCCTGCCCAACATCCTGACGGTGTCCCGGATTGCATTGACACCGGTTATTGCCCTGCTGCCGTTCATCAACGGGTACCTTCCGAAGCTCATCGCATTCATTGTCTTCTTGATTGCGGCAGTCAGTGACGCCTACGACGGGCGCCTCGCCCGCGAGCGTGACGAAGTCACCGATCTCGGGAAAATGCTCGATCCCTTGGCCGACAAATTGCTGCTCTTCGCGTGCCTGATCCCCATCTACTATGTGACGAGGTCCATGGCCCAGTACGAGATTCCGTGGTGGGGGAATCTCCCGTTGATCGTGGCGTTGCTCCTGGTGGGCCGGGAGATCGCCATGACGGCGTTCCGCTATGTGGCCAAACGGCGCGGCGTCGTGATCGCGGCTGACTCGACGGGCAAGGCCAAGACGATCGTGCAGGACATTTTCTTGGGTGCCACCATCGGGTGGTTTGCCTGGCGTGACATGCGGGTCGAGTTTGGCTGGGAGACCGGCTGGCTGGGGGCGTTTTGGAATCGCTTCCACGGTCTGGTGGTGGCGATCACCTTGGGTGTGGCGGTGTTGCTCACGGTGATTTCGCTCGTCTCGTACATGTATCGGTACCGCAACTTGTTCCGGAATACATCTCCGGCTCACCCGGGCTCGAGCGATGGAGCTTGAACTCGTCACGATCGGCAACGAGCTCCTTCTCGGTTTCACTCTAGACACCAACGCTGCAGAACTCGCCACCGGTTTGACGGCGGCCGGCATCCGCGTGACCCGGACCACGACCGTGTCCGACGAGGGCGAGGCCATTCGGCAAGCCGTGGTGGACGGTCTCAACCGCACGGGGTTCGTGGTGACCACCGGCGGTTTGGGCCCGACGGGCGACGACGTCACCAAACGCGCAGTGGCCGACATCTTTGACGCTCCCCTCGAGCTGGACACCGAGTACCTGGAGAAGCTGCGCCGGCGTTTCGCCCGACTCGGACGGGGTCCCATGTCCGAGAAAAACCGCTCCCAAGCCGAGGTCCCCCGGGGTGCCACGGTGCTGAAGAACCGGTGGGGCACGGCACCGGGCCTCTGGCTGGAAGGGGAGCCGGGAGTCGTGGTGATGCTGCCGGGGGTCCCGCGGGAGATGCGGGGGCTACTAGACGCCGAGCTGCTCCCCCGTCTCAGGGAGCGAATGGCCGACGGCGCGGATCGGGTGACCCGATCCCGAACCGTGCGCACCACGGGGATCTCGGAATCGGCGCTGGCGGATCTCCTCGAGGGCATCGAACGAGAGGTGGCGCCGCTGACCCTGGGATATCTCCCCAGCCTCCAGGGGGCCGATCTGCGACTGACGGCGTGGAACGTGGAGGAGGGTGAGGCGGGCGACCTGCTGGAAGAGGGGACTCACCGGTTGCGTGATCGGGTGGGTGCGCGCTGCTACGGGGAGGCGGACGACGACCTGGCGGCGGTCGTGCTCCGGGGGCTCGAGGGGAGAGGATGCCGCCTGGCCGTGGCGGAGTCGTGCACCGGGGGGCTCATCGGCGAGCGCCTCACGGCTATTCCCGGTGCATCCAAAGTCTTCGTGGGCGGCGTCGTGGCCTATGACAACCGGGTGAAGGAGGATGTCCTGGGCGTGCCGCGGGGGCTCTTGGATGAGGTGGGTGCTGTAAGCGAGCCGGTGGCGGAGGCAATGGCCCGGGGCGTTGCCGAGCTGATGGATGCAGGTGCGTCTTTGGCCATCACGGGGGTGGCGGGGCCCACCGGAGGTACGCCCGAAAAGCCGGTGGGGACAGTGTGCATCGCGGCCCGGGTGGGCGACGCGGGCAAGATCACCACGCTCACGATTCCCGGCGATCGTCACGGTATCAGACACCGGAGCGCGCAGGCCGCGCTCGACGTGGTGCGGGGCTTGATTCACTAGGAATTCAGCCGGGCGTTTCACGATGGCAGAGCGCGAACGGCCATTCTGACGGTAGCGCTGGTATGGACCTTGCCCTAACGCTATAGTACGACCGGCTTCGCATCTACACTTTACGACATGGTGTCACATGGTGGGGGGATGAATCCAAGGAAGAGACGATCGAAGCGAAAGAGCGCCGCCGGAGCGCCACCCGTGGCGGAGCAGGAGACCGCCGGACCCCCCGGCGAGGCGGTCCAAGGAGCAGACGTGGCCGAGGGGGGAGTCGACCCCGCCCCGGTTGCAGAATCCCCAGTGGAAGAAGGTGAAGGGCTCGAGTCGGCCGCGATCGCCGAGCCTCCCGAGGACGCTGCAGAGCAGATCCAGGCCCGGCTCGATGAACTGCAGGACCGCCACCTTCGCACCGTGGCCGAATACGACAATTTCCGGAAGCGCACCGCCAGGGAGCGCTCGGAGATGTGGCAGCGGGCCCAAGCCGATGTCGTGGCCAACATCCTCGATGCCCTCGACGACTTCGGGCGGGTGCTGGACGTGGACCCCGCGACCGCGAGTGCGGGGGACGTGATCAAGGGCGTGGAGCTGGTGGAGCGCAAGCTGCTCCGCGAGTTGGAGATTGCCGGACTGGAGCGGGTCGGCCAAGTGGGCGAGCCGTTCGACCCGAACCATCATGAAGCGATCGGCTCTGTTCCCGCCGAATCCGAGGAGCAGGACCACACTGTCGGAGCGATTCTCCAGATAGGGTATCGCTACGGCGGCACGCTGATCCGCCCGGCGAGGGTGCAGGTTATGATGTGGACGGGTGACGAGAGCGAAGGACCCAGTTAATGACGGCGACGAAGGACTACTACCGCATCCTCGGTGTTGGCGAGTCGGCGGACAAGGACGAGATCAAGAAAGCCTACCGCAAACTCGCCAAGCAGTACCATCCGGATGCCAACCCCGACAACAAGGCAGCCGGCGAGCGCTTCAAGGAGGTCTCGGAAGCGTACTCGGTGTTGAGCGATGCCGAGCGGCGCAAGAAGTACGACTTGATGCGCAAGCTGGGGGCGTTCACCGGAGGCCGTGCGGGTGGAGGTCGACCGGGGGCCGGTCCCAGATTCGAGGACATCGATTTCGGCGGATTTGGCGGTCTGGGAGACATCTTCTCCTCCATTTTCGGCCGTGGGAAAAAAGAAGTCACCATCGAGCCCATCGAGATGACCGTCGAGGTGCCGTTCCGGACCGCAGCGCTCGGTGGGAAGGTCCCGGTGATGGTTTCGGTGTCGGAGGCGTGTCCCACGTGCGGCGGCAACGGAGCGGCACCGGGATCCAAGGTCTCGACGTGCGAGGAGTGCAAGGGCCGTGGCACGGTGAGCTTCGGGCAGGGGGGATTCGCCGTGAACCGTCCGTGCCCCCGGTGCCGCGGGCGCGGCTCGGTGGCCAGCAAGCAGTGCGGGAAGTGTGGAGGGGACGGCGAAGTCGACATCAACAAGCGCTTGATGGTGACGGTGCCCGCCGGAGCGGCCTCCGGGGCCAAGATTCGGCTCAAAGGCCAAGGGCAACGTCATCCCACCGGCGGAAAGCCGGGAGACCTCGTCGTCACGTTCCACGTGGAGCCGGATCGCTTCTTCCGGCGGGAGGGAAGCGACTTGATATGCTCCGTTCCCATCAATCTCGCCGGAGCGGTCCTGGGCACCAAGATCCGGGTGCGAACCATCGACGGCAAGCGCGTCCACCTGCGCATTCCCCCGGGCACGCAACCCGGCCGCAAGTTTCGTCTCAAGGGCATGGGCATCGAGCGGAACGGGAGGCGGGGGGATCAGCTCGTCGAGATCGACGTGACGATTCCGGAAGAGCTCACGCCCGAGCAGGAGCAGATGGTGAAGGATTTTGCCGAAGCGACAGGACTCAAGTACTAGGGACGAATCCTCAACAAATCCACGCGCC
>JBDHAF010000093.1:0-14055 GCA_039588255.1 Gemmatimonadota bacterium
GGCGAACGGAATTCCCGAGGAGCCGAAACGGGCTCAACCCCGGGTCGGGTAGCACCTCCGGCCCACTCACGACTGTCTGCCCTCTCCCCGACGCACGCGTCACCCACGAGAATCAGAGCGTCATTAGCGACCCCTTCACCGAGGGTCTCGGAAGCGGGGGTGTTCGCGCACGCCGTCCGGCTCTCGCTGCATGGACGCCACCGAGGGCTCGCGCCCGCGGGGAACCTACCGAGCTGCTGAGCATCGAGGGGTGAAACGCGGACAGCCCGACCGAGTGGTCGGGCTGTCGCGTTTCGAGGCCCCGGTTGGAGCTTGGCGAGCGCCTTATGGGAAGATGTCGAACGTCGCGCTCTCGACCGGCGTGAGACCGGTGTCCGTTGCCTGGAGCGTGTAGTCGTTGCCTGCAAGGTCGATGTTGAGATCGCTGAAGACCGCGACCCCGCTCGCAGCGGCCTGTGTGGTGGTGCCGCCAAGAAGGGCCCCGGGGGTCCCGGTCCCGGATGTGATGGCAACCGTGATGTTACCGATGTAGCCGGTGACAACGTTGCCCAGCGCGTCGTGCACTGCGACCCTCACGTTCGGCTTGATCAAGGCTCCCGCCGATGCATCACTGGGAGAGACCGTGAAGACCAGATGGTCCGCCGCCCCCGCAGTGATGGTGAAGGCGTTGCTGATGTCCGAGGTCAGACCCAGCGACGTCGCGTCGAGACGATAGCCGCTTCCGGACACGTCGATGCTCAGGTCGCTGAACACCGCCACTCCCAGATCGACGGGTGACAACGTGAGCGTCAGCGTGCCCGAGAGCGTTCCGCCGTTGGGGCTATCGGCGATCGACACCGTGACGTCACCGCTGAAGTCTTCCACGGGGTTGCCGAAGGCGTCCTCAACCGTCACCTGGACGGCCGGTGTGATCGCCGCCCCCGCCGCCGTCGTGGCCGGCTGGACCGTGAAGTCGAGATGGTCGGCCGTGCTATGCGTGATGGAGAAGGAGTTGCTCTCCGCTCCCCCTACGTTCGGGGCCGTGGCCGAAAGCGTGTAGCCGAACCCTTCCCGGTCGATGTTGATGCCCGGGAACGTCGCGACGCCCGTCACGGCATCGGGAGTCACGCTCGTGGTTCCGAAGAGCGTCGCTCCGCTGGTACCCGTTCCGGCGGTGATCGTCAGCGTTACCGGGTCTGGGAAGCTCGGAATGGGTGTACCCGAGCCGTCGACCACGGTCACCTCGACCGCGGGTGCGATCGCCACTCCAGCGATGGCGCTGCTCGGCTGCTGCGTGATGACCAGCTGGCTGGGTGCCCCGGACGTAATCTCAAACGAATTGCTCGTGGCGACCGGCAGGCCCGTGACGCTCGCGTCCAGCGTGTAGGGGTTTGTGCCCGCTGGTGTCGGTGACGCCAGATCGATGTTCAGTGTCGGGAACGCGGCGACGCCCTTGTCGGCCGTGGCCGTTACGGATGGCACACCGGACAGCAGAGCCCCGGGCGTCCCGGTCAAGGCGGTGATACTCAGCGTCACGTCGTTGCCAAGCCCAGTGAAGCTCGTGACGGTGTTATCCAGCACGTCCTGTACGGTGACCTCGACCTGAGGCGTGATGGTCGCGAGCTGCGCCGCCGGGCTGGGCTGCACGGTGAAGGCGAGATGGTGCGCCACGCCGGCGTCGATGTTGAAGAACGCGCTCGTGGTCGACGGAAGACCGACGGACGAGGCCTCGAGCTTGTAGCCTACGCCGGCCCGGTCGATGCTCAGACCGCTGAACGTAGCGATGCCGTTGTCCAGGAGCGTCACCGTGACCGTCGTCGTGCCGAACAGGGTCCCTCCACTCGGATTGGTGATGATCGCCACCGAGACGTCGCCCGTGAAGCTCGTCACGTTCTGACCAGAGGCGTCCCGCGCAACCACCTGGAACGCTGGGATCGTTCCCCCG
This sequence comes from Gemmatimonadota bacterium, assembly GCA_039588255.1. Classification (GTDB taxonomy): domain Bacteria; phylum Gemmatimonadota; class Gemmatimonadetes; order Gemmatimonadales; family GWC2-71-9; genus B3T1B10. The sequence goes on from JBDHAF010000093.1 coordinate 1,925, forward strand.
ACCACGCCATTGCCCGCTGTCGAGGCGGACGGCTGAACCTCGAAGAAGAGCTGCGTCGGCACCGAGGCGATGATTTCGAACGGCGCGCTCACGACTGGTGCGAGGCCGGAAGTCGTGGCCGTCAGCGTGTAGGGGTTCGTGCCCGCAGGCAGCGGCGACGGGAGGTCGATGTCGAGTGTCGAGAACGTGGCGACCCCGTTCACGGCGGCCCGCGTCAGCGATCCGCCCAGGTTGGCGCCTGGCGTGCCCGAACCCGGCGTGATGGCCATGGTGACATTGCCGCCGAAGCCCGTGGCAACGTTGCTCAAGACGTCAAACGCTGTGACGCGGACGTCCGGCTGGATGTTGGCATTCGTCGTCGCGTCGGTCGGCTGTCCGGTGAACACGATCGATGCCGCCGGTCCCGCGATGATGTCGAACGCGGTGCTCACCGGAGAGGTGAGGGCGCCGGCGGTAGCCTGGAGCGTGTAGCCAGTCCCCGTGATATCGATGGCGAGCGTCCCGTACGTTGCGGCGCCGTTGGCCGCGGTGGCCGATCCGCCAAACAGGACGGCGGTTCCGGAGCTCGGGTCGTCAACGATTGCCAGGGTCACAACCCCCGCGAAGGCCGGATCGGTGTTGCCCAGCGGGTCCTGCGCGCTCACTTCAACCGTGGGTGCAATCGTTCCGCCGAGGGTGCCATTCCCCGCCGACGAGGTAGCCGGCTGAACCGTGAACGCGAGCTGGGTCGCCGCGTCGGCGTTGATCTCGAAGCCTGCGCTCGTGGCGCCCGTGAGGGTGCCGGAGGTTGCGGACAGCGTGTACGGGTTGGTCCCGGCCGGCAGCGGCGACGCCAGGTCGATGCTCAGGTCGTTGAACGTCGCCACTCCACTGGCCGCGGTCTGCGTGGTCGTGCCGAACAGGTTGGCCCCGGCCGTGCCGGTTCCGTCGCTGATCGCCAAGGTGACGTCGCCTGCGTAGCTGGGAACGACGTTGTCGAAGGGATCCAGCGCGCTCACCACGACGGAGGGCGCAATCACACCGCCCACTGTGCCGTTCCCGGCCGTGGCATTACTCGGCTCGACTGTGAACGCGAGCTTGCTCGCGGCCGCGGCAGTGATGTCGAAGGCCGCGCTCGTGGCAGCTGTGAGGGTGCCGGAAGTGGCCGCAAGCGTGTACCCGGGCCCGATCTTGTCGATGCTGATATCGGAGAAGGTGGAGATCCCACCCGACGCCGTCAGCGTCAACGTGCCGGAGAGCGTGCCCGCTCCGGGGTTGTTATCGATCGCCAGGTCAATGTCGCCAGCGAAGCTGAGGTCGACGTTGTCGAAGGCGTCCAGTGCGGTCACTTCGATCGCGGGGATGGCCACTCCGGCGGTCGTCGTCACCGGGTCCGCCGTGAAAACGAGCTTGGACGCGGCGGCGGCAGTGATGTCGAAGGCCGCGCTCGAGCCCTGAGCGAGCGCCCCGGACGAGGCCGTGAGGGTGTAGCCGATCCCGCTCTTGTCGATGCTGAGATCGGAGTAAGTGGTGATCCCGGCCGACGCCGTCAGCGTCAACGTGCCCGAGAGGGCTCCGCTGCTGGGGTTCGCTCCGATCGCCACCGTCACGTCGCCGGTGAAGCTCACGTCGGTATTGCCGAACGGATCCAACGCCGTCACCCCGACCGCGGGGCTGATCGCGACCCCCGCCGTCTGCGAGGTCGGCTGCGCGGTGAATGCGAGCTGACTCGCCGCGGCCGGCGTGATGCTGAAGGCCGTGCTCAGGGGCGAGACGATAGCGCCGGCGGCCGCCTGGAGCTGGTAGCCGTCCCCGGCCTTCACGATGCTGAGGTCGCTGAACGTCGCGACTCCGGCAACCGCCGCTGCGGTCAGGGTGCCGTTGAGGGTTCCACCCGGCGGGTTCGCTCCCAGGGTCAAATCCACGTTCCCGGTGAAGCTCGTAACCGTGTTGCCCTGCGCGTCCTGGGCGGTCACCTCGACGCCGAACGTCACCGCCGCCTCCGTGCTGGCCGGTGGCTGAACGGTAAAGGCGAGTTGAGAGAAGCTTCCCTCGGCAATGTCGAAGGCCGCGCTCGTGCCGTCCGTGAGGGTGCCCGAGCTGGCTGTCAGCGTGTAGCCGGTTCCGGCCAGATCGATGCTCAGATCGGCGAACGTGGCAATTCCGGCGACGGCGGCCACCGTCGCGGTGCCGGAGAGCGCCGCACCGGCGGTGCCGGTTCCGGCGGTGATCGCCATCGCCACGTCGCCCGTGAAGCCGGTGGCGGTGTTGCCGAATGGGTCTCGCGCCGTCACCTGGACGGCGGGGCTGATGGCGGTGGCCGCGACCGCGTTCGTCGGCTGCGCCGTGAAGACGAGTTGAGTCGCCGCGTCGGGGTTGATGGCGAAGGATCCGCTCGTGGCCATGGGCAGGCCCGTGGCGGTGGCATCCAGCGTGTACCCCGTCCCGCTCAGATCGATGCTGAGGTCGTTGAATGTTGCCACGCCGGCCGTCGCGGCCTGTGTCTGCGTGCCGGAGAGCACCGCGCCCGCGGTTCCCGTCCCGGAGGTTATCGCCGCGGTCACGTTGCCGGTGAAGGTCACGTCGGTGTTGCCGAAGGCATCCCGCGCGGTCACCACGACCGCGATCGGTTGCCCAGCGGTCTGATCCGTCGGTTGGCCCGTGAACACGAGCTGGGTTGCCTGGCCGGCGTTGATGTCGAATGCCGCGCTCGTGCCATCCGTGAGGGTGCCCGAGGTAGCGGTCAGGGTGTAGCTGCTTCCTGCCAGGTCGATGCTCAGGTCGTTGAAGGTCACGACACCGGCCACGGCGGCCGCCGTGACCGTGCCCGAGAGCGCCGCACCGGCGGTACCTGTTCCGGCGGTGATCGCCACGGTCACGTTACCCGTGAAGCCGGTGGCGACGTTGCCTGCCCCATCCAGCGCGGTCACCTCGACCGCTGGCGTGATCAAGTCCCCCGCCGTGGCCGTGGTGGGATCCTGCGTGAAGACGAGCTGGGTCGCGCTTCCCACGCTGATATCGAAGGAGCCGCTCGTCGCACCGGTCAGTCCGGCCGCGTCCGCCGAAAGCGTGTAGCCGGTCCCATCTTTGTCGATGCTGAGATCGTCGAAGGTCACGACGCCCGCCGCAGCGGTCCGCGTCGTGGTCCCGGAGAGCACAGCGCCCGCCGTGCCCGTCCCAGCCGTGATCGTCATGGATACGTCGCTGGCGAAGCTCGTGGCGGTGTTGCCTAAGGCGTCTCGCGCCGTCACCACGACCGACGGGGCGATCGGTACCCCGGCCTGGGCACTACTCGGCTGCACTGTGAAGCTGAGCTCGGCGGCCGATCCCGGAGTGATGTCGAACGCGCTGCTGAGCGGCGACGTCAACGTTGCGGAAGCAGCCTGGAGCTGGTAGCCCGTGCCTGCCTCACCGATGCTCAGGTCGCTGAAGGTCGCAACCCCGTTCACGGGAGCTACGACGGTGGTGCCGGAGAGGACGCCGGAACCGGGGTTGGTTCCGATCGTCATTGTCACGTTGTCGCTGAAGCTGGTCACGGTGTTGCCGCTGGCGTCCTGCGCGGTGACCTCGATGGCGGGCGTGATCGGCTGGCCCGCCACCGTCGTGCTGGGTTGCTGCGTGAGCACGAGCTGGGTCGCTCCGCCCGCAGAGATGTCAAAGGCCGCACTCGTGGCACCTGTGAGGGTGCCGGAGGTGGCCGCAAGGGTGTAGCCGGTCCCCACCATGTCGATGCTGAGGTCTGGGAAGGTCGCTACCCCGCCGACCGCGGATTGCGTCAGCGTACCGGATAGAGTGCCTGGTGGGGAGCCGGCATTGTTCCCGATTGCCATGGTCACGTCGCCGGTGAAGCTCGTGGCGGTGTTCCCAAAGCCGTCCCGCGCGGTCACCTCGACGCTGAACGCCGCCCCCGAGATCGCGCCGCTCGGCTGGACGCTAAAGAAGATCTGCGTCGCCGCGCCGGGATCGACGGCAAATGCCGGGCTCGGAGCCGACGTGATTGCGCCGGAGGTAGCCTCGAGCGAGTAAGCGATGTCCGCCAAGTCGATGCTCAGGTCGCTGAACGTCGCAACGCCCGCGACCGCGGCCACCGTCAGGGTGCCGGAGAGTGACGCACCGGGTGCACCGGGGGGTGCAGCCGCAGGGGCGGGCGCTCCACCGGCGATCGCCACCGTCACGTTATCCACGAAGCTCGAAACGGTGTTGCCAAACGGATCTTGGGCGGTCACCTCGACCGCCGGGGCGATCGGCTGCCCCGCCGTGGCATTGCTGGGAGGCACGGTGAAGACCAGTTGGGCCACCTGCCCGGTCGAGATCGCGAAGGCCGCGCTGGTCGCTCCAGCCAGCCCCGTGCTCGAGGCCGCGAGCGTGTAGCCGCTGCCCACCATGTCGATGCTCAGGTTGTTGAATGTCGCAACGCCGGCCACCGCGGTCGCGGTTGCCGTGCCGGACAGGGTGCCGCCGCCGGGATTCGTCCCGATCGCCACCGTCACGTCACCCGTGAAGCCGGTAGCGGTGTTGCCCTGCGCGTCCTGCGCAATCACCTGGACCGCGGGCGCGATCGACGCCCCGGCCACCGCATTGCTCGGCTCAACCCCGAAGACGAGTTGGGCTGCGGCGCCGGGATCGATGTCGAAGCTCGCGCTCGTGGCCGATGTGAGCGAACCCGAGGCCGCGTCGAGGGTGTACCCGGTGCCGGTCCTGTCGATGCTCAGGTCGTCGAACGCGGCGACGCCGGCACTCGCGGCCACCGTCACGGTGCCCGACAGCGTTGCGCCGGCGGCGCCCGTGCCGCTCGTGATGGCCACGGAGACGTCGCCGGTGAAGTTCACGTCGACGTTGTCAAAGGCGTCGCGGGCCTCGATCTCCATGGCCGGGGCGATCGCCGCCCCCGCCGTGGCCGTCGTGGGCTCGACGGAGTAGGCGAGCCTGGTTGCCGGCCCGGGGTCGATATCGAACGCCTCGCTCGTGGCGGCCGTCAGCTGGGACGCCGAGGCCGACAGGGTGTACCCGACACCGCTCCGATTGATGCTGAGGTCGTCGAAGGTCGCGACCCCGCCGGCTGCATTGACCGTTAGGGTCCCGGACAGGGTGCCTCCCGACGGGTTGGTCCCGAGAGACAGAGTCACGGCTCCGGTGAAGCCCGTGGTGAGGTTGTTCTCGGCGTCGCGGGCCTCGACCCGGACGGCAGGGGCGATGGATGCACCCGCAGTCGCCGTGCTGGGCCCGACGGAGAAGACGAGCCTGGTTGGTCCGTCGGGGCCCACCACCTGGTCCTGTCCGCAGTTGGCAATGAACAGCGCAACGCCGAGAAGCGTCGTCCCGCCCAATAGTCGTGAGGCGGCCGACGCGAGCGATCGCCGTACAGCAAGTAGTGAATTGTGAGGACGCATTCCCATCTCCCCTTGAGATCAAAAGCCAGGCGCGCACCTGGCGGATTGCAGTCTCCGTGCCGGCGTGACAGAGTAGCGGCTGTCGGCCTGCGACAACGTGCGGTGCGTCACAACTGGAGAACGGGGAGCTCCGCCGGAATCAGGTGGTGGGGAGCGGATGTTCCGAGGCGGGCCCCGAGGGGATCACGGCGCGATCCGTAGTGAGGGAATAGGCGTTGGGGAGCGGGGGTCCGGTCTTTGAACGCGCCCTGGTTGGAGGGGGACTCACGAACCCGGCTGCGAGCGGATTCTGTTTCGTCCCAACGCCAGGAACTGTGGTATCGATGCCACAGGCTGGGCTTCCAGCGAGGGTCACTTGGCCAGGTTGCTCGTTGAACGTTCGCCGGCAAGCTCTCATCGCGGGGGTGCGGGTCTTGCTGGGAGAGGAGCCAACGCGTCCGGCATCTACGTCTGCGACGTCAATCACACCAGCGACTCGGAACCAGCGCTCATCCGATGACCAGCCGAAGTCCAGGCGACGGCTCGATCGAAAACTCACATCTGTCCGCCCGCGCCCGCCCCAATGGACCTCGTCGCCGGGCCGGCTGGGCCGGGCCTGCCTCTTGGCTGATCCTCTCGCTGACCGCGGCCGCGATCGGGTTCCTGAGCTGTGGGGACCAGGTCGGACCGGGTAACCCTCGCTCGGCGCTCGACGTGCGGGTGAACACGACGGGCGCGGACGTCGACCCCGACGGCTACGGCGTCGTGCTGGACGGAGCGCAGACGCGGCCCGTGGGCGTCAACGGGACGGTTGCCTTCGAGGACCTCGCGACGGGCGGTCACACCGTTCAGCTGACTGACCTTGCCGCGAACTGCGCAACAACCGGCCCGAACCCCGTGTCGCTCACGCTGCCGCCGAACCAGAGAACCTCGGTCAGCATGGACGTCGCGTGCGCTGCCATGACCGGCGAGCTCGGGGTGAGCGTTTCGACAACGGGCGCGAGCCTGGACCCTGACGGGTACCTGGTGACCGTGACTCCGGTTCAGGCGCAGGCCGGCGCGGCTCCGGCGGACTCGAGCGCTTCCAGTGCGGCGGCCCCCAGCCAGAGCCAGCCGGTGGCGACGAACGGATCTGTCACCTTTCCGGGTCTCCAAGCTGGCGAGTACACGGTGGCGCTCAGCGACCTCGCTACGAACTGCAACGTCACGCAGGCAAACCCCACCTCGGTGAGCGTGCAGGCGGACGGCGTTACCGCCACCTCCTTTGCGGTCACGTGCACTGCTAGGCTGGGCGATCTCGCAGTGACGGTCTCTACGGGCGGCGTCGACCCGGATTCCGACGGCTACACTGTGACCGTGGATGGCGGGCCAAGCCAGGCCATCGGGCCGAACGGGGCCTTTACCTTTGTCGGGCTGGCGGAGGGCGGCCACAGCGTCGAGCTGACGGGAATCGCCAGCAACTGCAGCGCAGCCGGGTCCAACCCCCGCACGGTCGCCGTCCCGTTCGGCGGCACGGCCGCCACGACGTTTGCGGTCACGTGCACCGCCCGTGTGGGCGATCTCGAGGTCACGGTCGCCACGACGGGCAGCGATCCGGATCCGGACGGCTATGCGGTCACGGTTGACGGGGCACAGAGCCAGCCGGTGGGCGTCAACGGGACTGTCACATTCACCGGCCTCGCCGAGGGCGACCATTCGGTCGAGCTCACCGGGATGGCCGGCAATTGCACCGTGAGCGGCGCGAATCCCCGCACGGTGACCTTACCGTCCGGCGGTAGCGCAACCACCTCTTACGCGGTCAACTGCGCGTCTCGGGTGGGCGATCTCGATGTGACGGCAACAACCACGGGCAGTGATCCCGATCCCGATGGGTATACCGTGAAGGTGGATGGTGGGCCGGGCCAGGCCATCGGTGCCAACGGGACCGTCACCTTCACCGGCCTCGCTGAGGGCGACCATGCGGTCGAGCTCACGGGGGTGGCGGGCAACTGCACGGTGAGCGGCGCGAACCCCCGGACGGTCGCGGTGCCCTTCGGCGCCACGGCCAGCACGACGTTCGTGGTTACCTGCACGGCCCGGGTGGGCGATCTGGACGTGACGGCAAGCACCACGGGCAGCGATCTCGATCCCGATGGGTACACCGTGACGGTGGACGGCGGCCCGAGTCAGGGCATCGGTATCAACGGAACGATCACCTTCACGGGCCTCGCCGAGGGGGACCATACGGTCCGGCTCACAGGGGTGGCGGGCAACTGCACGGTGAGCGGCGCGAATCCCCAGACGGTCGCGGTGCCCTTTGGTGGCACGGCCGGCACGACGTTCACGGTCACCTGCACGGGCCGGGTCGGCGATCTCGAGGTGACGGCAAGCACGACGGGCAGCGATCTCGATCCCGATGGATACACGGTGACGGTGGATGGTGGGCCGAGCCAGGCCATCGGTGCCAACGGGACCGTCACCTTCGCGGGCCTCGCCGAGGGGGACCACGCGGTCCAGCTCACCGGGGTGGCGGGCAACTGCACGGTGAGCGGCGCCAACCCGCGGACGGTCACGGTGTCGTTCGGTGGCACGGCCAGCACGACGTTCACGATCACCTGCGCGACCCGGGTAGGGGATCTCGACGTGACCACGACCACTACGGGAATCGACCTCGACCCCGATGGGTACACGGTGACGGTGAACGGCGGGCCGAGTCAGGCGATTGGCATTAACGGGAGCATCACCTTCGTGGGCCTTGCCGAGGGCGACCATGCGGTGGAGCTCACGGGAGTGGCGGGCAACTGCACGGTGAGCGGCGCCAACCCGCGGACGGTGACCGTACCCTTTGCCGGTACAACCGCGACCGCGTTCACGGTCAGCTGTACCGCCCGAGTGGGCGATCTCGACGTCTCCACGACCACCACGGGAAGTAATCTCGATCCCGACGGGTATACGGTTGCGGTCGACGGGGCGCAGAGTCAGGCCATCGGCATCAACGGGACCGTCACCTTCACCGGCCTCACCGAGGGCGACCACACGGTGGAGCTCCTCGGGGTGGCCAGCAACTGCACGGTGGGTGGGGCCAACCCGCGGACGGTCGCCGTGCCGTTCGGCGGCACCGGGACAACTACCTTCACGGTCACGTGCGCCGCCCGGGCGGGCGATCTCGAAGTGACGACGACCACGAGCGGAAGCGACCCCGACCCGGACGGGTACACGGTGACGGTGGACGGCGGGCCGAGCCAGCCAATCGCGAGCAATGGTACCGTCACGTTCGTTGGGGTTGCCGAGGGGAATCACAGCGTGGAGCTCACCGGTGTCGCGGGCAACTGCACGGTGGGCGGCGCCAACCCCCGCACGGTGGTGGTTCCGTTCGGCGGCACGGCCACGACGGCTTTCGGGGTCACGTGCGTCGTGCGGTTGGGCGACGTCACGGTGACGACGATTACGAGCGGCAGCGACCTGGACCCTGACGGGTACACGGTGACGATCGATGGCGGCCCGAGCCAGCCCATCGGGATCAGCGGGAGCGTCACGTTCACGGGGCTCGCGGAGGGCGACCACAGCGTGGAGCTCACCGGGGTGGCGGGCAACTGCACGGTCGGTGGGGCCAACCCCCGCACGGTGGCGGTGCCGTACAACGGTACGAGCAGCACGACGTTCACGGTGGCGTGCGTGCCCAGGGAAGGCGATCTCGAGGTGACGACGAGCACGACGGGGAGCGATCTCGATCCCGATGGCTACACTGTGACGGTGGATGGCACCATGAGCCAGGCGATCGGCATCAACGAGAGCGTGACCTTCACCGGGCTCGCCGAGGGCGACCACAACGTGGTGCTCACGGGAATCGTCGACAACTGCTCGGTGAGCGCCAACCCCCGCACGATCGCGGTCGTGTTCAACAGCACGGTGACCACGACCTTCGATGTCACCTGCGTGGCACGGGTGGGCGATCTCGATGTGACGACCACGACCATAGGCCAGGACATCGATCCCGATGGCTATACCGTGATGGTAGATGGAACCACGAGCCAGGCCATTGGCGTGACCGGGAGCGTCACGTTCATCGATCTCCCCGAGGGAGACCATACGGTCGAGCTCACGGATGTCGCCAGCAACTGCACGGTAGCCGGCGCCAACCCCCGCACCGTCACCGTGCCGTTCGGCGGCGCCCCCAGCACGGCTTTCAGCGTCGACTGCGTCCCGCGGGTCGGCGATCTCGATGTCACCACCTCGACCACGGGCCAGGAGCTCGACCCCGACGGGTACGCGGTCGTCGTGGACGGTGAGCCGAGCCAGCCCATCGACATCAACGGGAGCTTCACGTTCGTCGATCTCACCGAGGGGGATCATCAGGTCGAGCTCACGGGAATCGCCCCCAACTGTGCAGTGAGCGGCGCCAACCCCCGCACCGTCACGGTGCCATTCCCCGGAACGGCCAGCACGGCCTTCGTGCTCACGTGCGATCCCACGATCGGCAATCTCGAGGTCACGGTGACCACGACTGGGAGCTCCCTCGATCCGGACGGCTACACGGTTACGGTGGACGGCAGCCTGAGCCAGTCGGTCGAAATCAACGACACGGTCGTATTCACCAATGTCGATGAGGGTCCGCACTCGGTGCAGCTGTCCGGAGTCGCCATTACCTGCACGGTGGTGACGCCCAATCCGCAGACCGTGACGGTACCGGGCGGGGGGACGGCGACGGCCACGTTCGGTGTCTCGTGCGGTGACCAAATCTTGGTGGGAGCTGGGGACATCTCGTCGTGCGGCAACAATCGGGACGAGTACACCGCCCAGATCCTCGACACCATCCCTGGGATTGTCTTCACCGCCGGCGATAACGCCTACCCGGATGGACGCACGCAGGACTATCAAAACTGCTATGACCCGACCTGGGGCCGGCACAAGGACCGCACCTGGCCCGCCCTTGGCAATCGCGACTACAACAGCGGCACGGCTCAGCCCAGCTTCGATTATTTCGGCAGTCGTCTGCCATCCCCGGGCTACTACAGCGTCGACATCGGCGCATGGCACATGATCGTCTTGAACGACGAACTGGATTTCTCGGCTGGCTCCGCCCAAGATCAATGGCTTCAGGCCGATCTCGCGGCCAACACCTCACTGTGCACCATTGCGATCTGGCACCAGCCGTATTTCCATTCGAGTACGTCGACTGGGGGGTCGACCGTGCGATCCAGCCGGAAGATCCTGTGGGACCGGCTGTACGCGGGAGGTGCCGACGTGGTAGCGCACGGGCACAACCACTTCTACGAGCGGTTCACCGCGATGAACCCCGACGGCAACGTGGATCTCTCGCAAGGCATCAAGTCGTTTATTGTGGGGACTGGGGGCGACAGCACGGCGGACCCCGTCGAGATCGCCGCCAACAGCGAAGCCCGGACCGGAGGGTTCGGCGTCATCAAGTTCACGCTGCGCGCAGACGGCTACGACTGGGAGTTCATCCCGGCCATCCCTGCCGGCACCACGTTCAGCGACACGGGGACGGCGTCCTGCCATTGAAGTCGCGGTGGTGAGTATGGTGTAGTGGGTAAGTGCCTAGGGAGTCGTGAGTGGGTGCGGTGAGGAGTCAGGGATCAAGAGACCCCCGGCGAGACGGTGAGGTGGCCTCCTAAATTCCTCACTACTGACTGCGCACTGCTCACTGCTTTTCTCAACGGCAGGCTGCGCTGCCGGAGTCCCGAAAGTCTTGCCCGTCGATTGGAATGAACTCCCACTCATAGCCCGTATCGAACAGCGTGAGCTCGAGCACCCCGTGAGCTTGGTCGTCCCGCACTTCGCTATTGGCTTCGGGCGAGCCCACACTCCTCAGCCCTCTACCGCCGGTCCCGGCCACGAATTGGCGGATGCCCCGCTGCGGATCAGCCGTGCCCGCGGGCGACTGCGGCGCGAACCGCTCGTAGTTGTGGTCATGACCGTTGACGACCACGTCTACACCTCCCGCGTACAGAACGTCCCACATCGGTCCCATCGAGCGGTCGTTGCCGTGGTCCCCGGAGCTGAAGCGGGGGTGGTGCCAGTAGGCGACAGTGCACAACGCCGGGTTGGCGGCGAGATCGGCTGCAAGCCACTGGAGCTGCGGCGAGCCCGCGTCGACGTCGGTGTTGCTGTTCAGTGCAACGGCGTGCCAGGCCCCGATGTCGTACGAGTAGTAGCCTCGCCCACGTTGGCCGGCGCTGGCCCCGAAGTAGTCGTAGTACGGCCCGCCGTCGTCGGTGCGGACGTCGTGGTTACCGAGGGTAGGACGGGTGCGGTCCTTGTGGCGGCCCCACGAGGGCTCGTAGCAGGTGGCGAATTCCGTGGCGGTGCCCGAGTCGTAGGCGTTGTCTCCAGCGGTGAATACGGTTCCGGGAATGGCGTCCAGGAGTGCGGCGGTCGCCTCGTCACCATCGCTGCCGCAGTCGGCGATGTCTCCCGCGCCGACCAGGGTCACCGAAGGTCCCTCCAGCGAGGGTCCTCCGACTGAGACAGACGGCTCGGGCTGGCAGGAGCCTGCCGTCGCCAGGAGAAGCACGACGGCCAACATCGGCTGCGGGCCGTCGGGACGAATGCCTGGGCTCGAGGCTGACTCGCAACGTGTTTCGAGTGGGGCCGCTCGCATCATGGGTGAGCCTAGTAGGTGGAACAGATAGGTGTCGTGACGCCCATCACGTTGGAAATCTTCCATGTAGGCGCTGCCCGATGACTGGCCTCAGCTCACTCGTGCAGCCCCGCCAGGATGGTCCGGCCAAGCCCATACAGTCCCAGAAGGGCAGGGATCATCCAGATCCCGAGCAGCTCGGC
>JBDHAF010000094.1:0-16059 GCA_039588255.1 Gemmatimonadota bacterium
GCGGATGATCAACGAGGCGAGGGCCGAATACAACAGCGTCATTCCTCGCGCTCGCGGCGAGGCGCAGCAGACGATCACGCAGGCCGACGGGTACGCCACGGATCGTGTGAACCGCGCGAGAGGTGACGCCGAGCTGTTCAAGTCGCTGCTGGCTGCGTATCAACGTGCGCCCGAGGTCACTCGCAGACGCATCTATCTCGAGACGATGCAGGCCGTCTACCCCAATGTGCAGCAAAAGATCGTACTGGACGAGACTCTGAGCGGTGTCCTGCCGTTGCTGCAGTTGACCGAGGGGAGGAAGCCATGAAGAAGGCACTCATTGTAGTCATCGGCATTGTCGCGCTGCTCGTGGTGTTGGGCGCCAGCGGGGCGTTCTACATCGTCGATGAAACCCAGCAGGTGCTGATCTTGCAGTTCGGACAGCCGAGAGGCGATCCGGACACCACGGCGGGACTCAAGATCAAGGTCCCGTTCATTCAGAAGGCCAATTACTTCGACAATCGCTTCCTGGAATGGGACGGTGATCCGAACGAGGTGCCGACGCGAGACAAGCGGTTCATCCACGTGGACAGCTATGCCCGTTGGCGGATCACCGATCCGCTCAAGTACTTCCAGCGATTGCAGACGGAACAGGGGGCGCAGTCGCGGCTCGACGACATCCTCGATGGCGAGACGCGCAACGTGATTGCCAACCACGACCTGATCGAGGTGGTGCGGAGCAGCAACCGTGAGTTCGCCGTCTCTTCCGAAGAGATCGCCGGCGGGTCCGCGCCCGACAGCAACGAGACCATCGAGTATGGAAGAGAGAATCTGGCCCAGGAGGTGTTGCAGAAAGCTCAGGCGCGCACGGAGGATCTGGGAATCGAGATCCTCGACTTTCGCTTCAAGCGACTCAACTACGTCGAAGAGGTGCGCGTCGAAGTCTATTCCCGGATGATCTCCGAGCGGCAGCGGATCGCCCAACAGTTTCGTTCGGAGGGTGCCGGCGAGGCGGCCCAGATCAACGGCGAAAAGGAGCGGGACCTACAGGAGATCACGTCGGAGGCCTATCGCGTGGCTCAGGAGGTCAAGGGCCAGGCCGACGCCGAGGCGGCTGACATCTATGCCGCGGCATACAACCGTGATGCAGAGTTCTACCGGTTCATCAAGACGATGGATGTCTTGAGACAGACCCTGGACTCGAGCACCGTGCTCGTTTTGAGCACTGACAGCGAGTTTCTGCGTTACCTCGGTCAGTCGAGGTAGCGCTATCTGAGCCGCACTTGGTTCCCCAGACAGAGGGTCCGCATGCGACTCTCCGTCTGGGGAGCCGGACCTATTTCTCGGAAGGCCGCTCTTCGGAGCGGCCTTTTTTACGAAAGGGCTCCAAACTCAGCGACCCTCGCGCGATAGTAACGGAAGTTGCATCTTACCCGGCGATGACGGACACCGTGGCACTTCACCGTTCATCTACGGAAGGGATTGACTCGATGCCCAGAGTCCTGCTCACGAGCGTCTGCCGTCCCCTGGGGGTCCGCTACGGCGATTCCCCGAGCGTCGGGTACGAGCTGCTCCACGAACAGGTGACCCGCGCCCAGGGTCTGTTCAGCCCCCGTTCTCACCATGGTCTGTTCAGCCCCCGTTCTCACCATATCCAGTTCTCGCTGGAGTACATCGCCGAGAACCTCGAGGCCCCCACCACGGTGCTCCAGTATCCCTCACGGCGGGAACTCGTCCGGGAGCTCAGGCGCGGATATGAGGTCGTGTGTATGTCGTTCGTCCTGGCCACCTACCACCGCATGAAGGAGGTTGTGGCTCTGGTCCGGAGACATTCGCCGCGGTCGAAGATCGTGCTGGGCGGGTACGGGACAGTGGCGCCTGACGAGAGGCTTCGCCCCTACAGCGACTATATCTGCCGCGAGGAGGGAGTAGGGTTCATGCGGCGCCTCTTGGGCGAACCCGAGATCCAGATGCCGTACCGCCACCCGCTGATCATCAACCCGTTCCGGGTGTTCGGAAAGGACGTGTCGCGGACAGGGATCGTGTTCGGCGGCCTGGGATGTCCGAACGGGTGCGACTTTTGCTGCACCTCGGCTTTTTTCAAGCGCAAGCACATCCGCCTGCTTCCCACGGGGGCCGACGCTTCCCACGGGGGCCGACCTCTACCAGGTGATCGAACGCTACCTCGAGGTCGATCCCCAGCTCGCCATCCTGATACTGGACGAGGATTTTCTGCTGAACCGCCGCCGGGCGATGGAGTTCCGGGAGTGTGTTCTCGGGGGTGGGAAGCCTCTCTCTATTTTTGTGTTCGCCAGCGTCCGGGCTCTGAGCCGGTACACGGTGACCGAGATACTCGAGATGGGAATCGATGGGATGTGGATCGGTTACGAGGGAACGCGGTCAGGCTATGCAAAACAGGTGGGCCGGCCGGTCGAGGAGATCTTCCGTGAGTACCGCGAGCATGGAATCAGCATCCTGGCCTCCATGATCGTGGGCTTCCCCTACCAGACGCCTGAAATCATCGAAGAGGAGCTGTCGGGCCTCCTCGCGCTGCGACCGGTGCTCGCACAGTTCTTGATTTACGGCCCGTGTCCCGGCACTCCCTTCTACGACCAAGTCGTCCGGGAGGGGAAACTCCTTCCGGCGGTTGCCGAGGATCCCGAATTGTTCTATCGCCGTGGGAGCGGGTTCTACGCGATGGCCAGCCACCCATCGATGACGCCCGACCAGATCGAAGCGGCGCAACAGCGTTGCTTTGAGGAAGATTTCCGGAGGTTGGGACCGGTCCTGCACCGTTCGGTGGAGCGGTGGCTGGACGGATACCTCAAGCTCAAGGAGTCCCCGAGCGCATTTCTCCGCGCCAAGGCGGAGCGGACCGCGGCCGAGATCAGGCAGGCTTACCCCGTGTTCTTGGCTGGCAGGCTGTTCGGGCCGACGGCGCTGGTCCGGCGTTGGATTGGCAGGCTCCAAGAGCAGGTCCACGAAGCGCTGGGGCCTCCCACCTGGAAGGAGCGTCTCCAGTCGGTGGCGGCGGTGGGCTTGGCTTGCTGGACGGGACTTACGCTCAGGTTGGGCCTCTTCCAGCACCCGCCCCTCGTGCGGCATACGTTCAGAATGCCGGGCGCCTCCCCCGGACGGGCTTGGGGGCGCTTGCGCGGTGAGGATCCCGCAGGGTCCTCGATCCAGGTCGAGCGCCGACCCGCGTCGACGGTGTGGGTGCGACTCGAGGGGCGGCTGCTGCCAGCTGCAGCCGGACGGTTCGTCGCGGATCTGCGGGCGGTCCTGGCACGCCGGAAGGATCGAGTGGTGCTGGACCTTGCCCGCCTGGCGAGCCTGGAGGACGGTGCGGTGGGCGAGCTGGTAGCGGGGCTAGAGGGCCATCGCGATCGAATCCGCATCATTCTCCCCCGCATGGGAGAATTCGCGGCCTTGGCGGCGATCTTTCCTCTCTACCGATAACGTGCCGGAGGCAGGCTCAAGCCCCGGACGATTCCTCCACTACGTGATGCCTGTGGGAGGAAGCCGATCCCGAGTTGCAGCCGCAGGTGGAGGATGCGCGGGAGCGGATCGCGAGATTGGTGGGGGAACCGCGGCAGCGGTAACGCTTTGGGATTCGCGACGAGCCATCCCGCCTATACGGGAGTGACGACGTCGTTCTTGTCGGGTGATTGGAGGCTGTTGATGGGGCGCTGTTGCGCCAATACGCGTTCGGCGAAGTCGATCCGCTCGGCGAGCTCCGCCAGCTCACGGTTGTTCTCGGCAAACTGTTGCGCCTGCCGATCGCGCATCTCCGCAAATCGCCTCTCGATCAACTCTTCGGCGCCCGCGAGGCGCGACGCAACGGCTTCCAGCCGTGCCACGTCTTGCGCGCCGATGCGCGGCACACGCGGACGCAGCGGCAAGAGGCCGAGGGCGGTGAAGAGGCGTCGAGGGAGGCTGGCCACGAACCCGAGCGCCGTCGCGGCGTAATGAAACGGGTTGACCGTTCGCGCCAAGGCGTTGAAACGGCTGGCCTCGTACACGCCCAATGCCATGTCGATGACGTCGAGGATTTCCTGTTCCGCGCCGTCGGCGTACCGAACGCTGAAGATGTTGCGGAGGACCTTGACATCGGCCACGGTCGGGCTGGGATCGGTGGTGTTGGCAGTCGGCGCGTCCAGTCCGGCGGCGTGCACGACCTGGATCACGCGTGGAAGCATCTGGTTGATCTGTGAGCGGGCCGCTCGCGCGCCCTCCCAGTCCACCGGCAGGTCGTCCGCAACGTATTCCGCCTGCTCGAAATAGGTCTCCACCCGCTCGCGAAAGCGGCGGAGATCTCGCACTCGGTGGCGGTTCCTGACGATCGTGAGCTTGTCGTACGGTTTCATGGTGTCTCAGTTCCTGGACGCGAAAGAGGCTTCGCGGGTTTCAACGAGGGGGACTCGGCGCCGGCCCCCACTCCACGCCGCTCCGCCGCGCGACTCGGCGGAGGGGCCCCCGGTAATCCTTAAGTTTACTGCGCCCAACACCGACTCCGCCATTCGGATCCGGCTAGGTTCTCCGCCTAACGGGCAGTGTGGGGCCGCTGACGATTCACTTCGCGCCGAGCGCCCTGGCGGCGCGCGCGTGCTGCTTCGGTTTTACCCACAGGATCATCCCGTAACGCCCCTTGCCCGCACTTAGCGCGTCGGCCGCGGTGATGTTGATGTTGGCGTCGGAGAGTTTGGCGAAATGCCGGTGAACCGCACCCAGACGTTCCTGGCCCGTGATCAAGAAGCCCTTCTTGACCTTGCTCAGGCGCCAGCCGTTCTTGCGCGCCACCTTCTTGAACGCGGACATGTTCTCCGGAATGAAATCCATCTGAGCCTTGCGCCCGGCGCTCGGAAACGCGGAGTACGCCAGGAGGTTGACGCCGGCTTCCCGCAGCGCGCGAAGGGCCTCTTCACCCCGCCCGGCGTAGTTTGGGACTTTCGTGTAGCAGTAGTTGACCTTTCGCACCCGATCCGCCATCGGTCACCTCCTGTGCCATGCACGTTGTTCGTTCGATCCGCCATAAAGTCGCAGTCCGGCTTTCAAGATGACCTCGACGAGACACGGAGGCCAGTCGAAGCGCTCTGTCCCGCGACTCAGGTCCACTCCCCTAGACCGCCCCAGAGGCAGAGTCTGCAAGGCCCCGGCGGCTCATAGCGGTCGGCGAGGGCGCCTCTTAGGCGCTCGAATATGTCGGGCAGGACTGCGACCTCGATCTGGAGGGGCTACTAAATGTGGGGAGGAGTAGTCCTCTGAGACACCAAAGCGGGCCAACCTAACTGGTTGACTCGCTTTAAGTTGTCCGGCCTGGCCTCGTAAAGCAGGGCACTTCGGTCAGCCGATAGAAGCGGGGAAGGAATTCACACGTTACAGCGCGTCAATGGAGTGGCTTCTGCGGACCTGGGACGATGTCGGCGAGATCGGTGTCAACCCCGGGGTCGACGCCTTGGTCGGCCTCCAGAGCCTTCTGTTCCTTCCGCTGGGCCCGACGCTCCGCCTTGAGCTTGCGTTTCTCCTGTTTGGCCAGCTCTCGCTGCCGCTTCTTATGTGCCTGCGGGCCTGGTTTCGCCAAGGGTCACCTTTCCGTCTCAATCGTATCAAAACAACCTAACACGACGAGGCCAGATCTGGGGCACGGGGCTCTTGGGGGTTAGCTTTGAGCACCCGAGTGTGTCAGTTGCGAGGTGACCTTAGACAACGAGCAATATCTCATCATCGAGGAATCGGAGGTGCTCGCTATCGTGAGTGAATGACCATGGACGTTATCAGCTTTCTAGGTGTACCGATCATTGTTGCCGGCTTCGTCGGCCTCGTTTTCGCGTGGCTGCTGCTCAGCTACATTCCGCTTCGGCTGTGGATTGCGGCATGGGCGGCCGGTGTCCGCATCGGCTTGGGGGCGCTCGTGGGAATGCGGCTCCGAAAGGTGCCGCCGCGCGTCATCGTGGAGCCCCAGATCAACGCGACGAAAGCCGGCCTTCATCTCAACATCGATGAGCTCGAGGCCCACTACCTGGCCGGCGGGCAGGTGAATCGCGTGGTCCAGGCACTGATCTCGGCAGACAAGGCCGGCATCGAGTTGCCGTTTCAGCAGGCAGCGGCCATTGATCTCGCTGGCCGGGACGTGCGAGAAGCTGTGCAGGTATCGGTAAACCCCAAAGTGATCGACACGCCCAAGGTCTCCGCGATGGCCAAGGACGGGATCCAGCTGATCGCGACCGCGCGAGTGACTGTGCGGGCGAACATTCAGCGACTTGTGGGTGGAGCTGGAGAAGAGACGATTCTCGCTCGCGTGGGCGAAGGCATCGTTTCGACCATCGGTTCTTCTTATGGCCACAAGGCCGTGCTGGAGAATCCCGAGCAAATCTCCAAGACCGTGCTTGGGAAGGGTCTGGATTCCGGTACGGCCTACGAGATTCTGTCCATCGACATCGCGGACGTCGATGTCGGCAAGAACATCGGAGCGGAACTACAAACCGACCAGGCCGAAGCCGACAAGCGGATTGCGCAGGCGAGGGCCGAAGAGCGCCGCGCCATGGCCGTCGCTCAAGAGCAGGAGATGAAGGCCCGGGTGCAGGAGATGAAGGCGAAGGTTGTCAAGGCCGAGGCGGAAGTCCCGCTGGCCATGGCCGATGCGTTGCGCGGTGGCAACCTCGGCACGTTGCTGTCAACATTCGGATCGGCCGATGCCTAAGAAACATGATCGGCGCAGGAAGCTGTTAGGGCACGAGCAAGAGGCCGGAGAAGAGCTTGTCACTCGGGATGTCGACCGGACCTTGAAGTGCACCCGGTGCGGTGGCCCCCTCGAGCTGCGGACAATACCAATGACCGGCCAGGCCATTGAGGTGTGCCAGCGCTGCGGCACGAGCCATCCCGTTGTGCGGTTCCGGCCGGTGGAAGAGTAAGAGCAGCGCCTCGCTTGGCCAGTCCATAAAGGTGGCTTCGGCCACCAGCTCGGCCGGTGCTGCACGACTTGCGTCGGTGATCTTTGCGGCATCCGTTGCTGGGGCCTCTACCGTTGTGGCTTGAGCCGTCTGGGCCTGGCCCTGTGCGCCCTGGACCGCCGACTGCGCCTCGTTGCAGCCCGCTCCGATCAGCGCTGCCATGGCGAGTCTTGCAATCGATCGATTCACCCTCTTCGCCGCTTGTGTTACCTGTCCCATCTTTCGTCTCCTGCGTGGCGGTGTGAACTGCTCGGTCACCGTGCGAATCACGTGTTCTCCCTCGATACGGCTCTCTATGGTGTAAGGCGCAGAACATCCATGAAAAGGGTCAGGGAATCGCATGAATCTTCTCAGCCAGCCATGACCGACGCGCGAACCCCCCACACCCGTGGCCCATTCTAGCGGTGAGACCGGCCGGACCGCATCTTGTTCGTGACCGTCATGACCGATCAACTCTCCCGCCTCACTGCCGCCATTGCCGGCCGCTACGCCATCGAGGGCGAAGTCGGCGCGGGTGGTATGGCCACGGTCTACCTTGCGCGCGACGTCAAACACGAGCGCAATGTTGCGGTGAAGGTGTTGCGTCCCGATCTAGCTGTGGCACTGGGGTCGGAGCGGTTTGTCCGGGAGATTGCGGTCGCGGCGCAACTCCACCACCCGCACATTCTGCCACTCTTCGATTCGGGCGAGGCTGACGGCTTTCTCTACTATGTCATGCCGTATGAAGAGGGCCAATCGTTACGCGAGAAACTCGCTGCCGAAGGCGAGTTGCCCAGGGTGCGAAGCTCACTAGTGTCGGATTGGCGCTTGGCACGCCCACGTACATGGCCCCCGAACAGGCGGCCGGAGATCCAGATGTCGATCACCGAGCGGACATCTATGCCGTCGGGGCCGTGGCGTACGAGTTGTTAACGGGCGCTCCGCCGTTCGAGGGCGCCTCGGCGCAGGAAGTCATGGCCGCACATCTGACTAAGTCTCCCGAACCATTGTCCTCACGACGCGAGACCATTCCGGCGGCGCTCGAATTCGTCGTTTTGACGTGCCTGCAAAAGCACCCGGCCGATCGGTGGCAGACCGCCGCGGAGCTTCTTTATCGGTTGGAGAGTTCGGTCACACCGTCTACTCCTGTGAGTGTTCCCGCTGTCGGGGTGCGGAAGGTCGTGGACCGAACGTTCAAGCTCACGGCCCAGGTGTGCCGGAAACTGGATCGAGAGACGTTGGATCCACGAATCATCGGCGATAGCCAGCATTTTCTGGACAATAAGGTCGCGTCCGATGTGATGGTGATATTCCACCACGGGATGGGACTCGACCAACGCGAGTTCGAGGCGACGCTCCTCGAGACGCCATTCCGGGGCGTTGCTCCGACACTGTACGGATTCGAGCCCGATGCCCGGCGCCGTCACCGGTTGCGTCTTCGGGACCAGGTCACCCTGCAGCGCGAAATGCTTGCAGAGTTGATTCGTACCGACGGTCCGGACGTCGTGATACTAGTCGGCTTCTCCAGCGGGGCCGACCTTGCCTTCCAGATGCTCGAAACCCCGCTGGACGCTCCGCACCAAATCGACGGCCTCTTGTCGCTCGACTGCAACATCAACCGGAATACATGTTTCGCTTCCGGCCGTCTCGCATCCATTTCCGAACACGGCGATGCGCTGCTTCGAGATTTTGCCGAGTTCGGCGCTACGGCGAGTTCGGTCGGCGAATGGGTCAACCTGCACGACTATCTCGTCAAGGTCTTTCGAAAGTTCCGCGGTGACCTAGAGGGGCTAAGAGCTTTTGCGGCAGATGTCGTTGGGCCGTTCGAGAGCGGCGACACGCCCTTTATTTCGTGGTATCGTTCCGCGAGCGCAACACTCGGCACACTGCGCTGTGTGTTCTCTGACACCGAGATGTACAATGACGCCATCGACGCGCTCAAGTTGCAGCATATTGACGGCGGGATACTCGGTGAACATTACGACGAGGCGTCGCTTGTTACCGAACTCGATGCCGATCATTTTGATCTGCTGGATAGCGATCGGCTGGCCCGCCATCTAGAGGCCGTCGTTGACGCCGTTTGATGAAGACCTAACCGCCATCCGGTGCCAGGAGGTAGGCAGACCATGAGCTTCACGTTCCGACCCACGGCTGCGATCCCGATGGTGATGCTCCTGGTGGCCGTCGTGTCCTGTTCACCTGTCCAGAATGCCGATTTGCCGACGGTCGATCTGGTGGCTCGGGCGTTGGAATTCGAACTGGACACGGAATGGGAGACTCCGCCAGGCGATCCGCACGAGCACTCCATGGCCGGCTTCGCCAAGATTCTCTGTTCGGCGGTGTTCATCACGGGGTTGGGGGTGGCCGAGGCGGCGGAGAACGTCGGCTATTTCGTATCCTCGCCGGACACGCGGAAGCTGGTGACGGACACCGTTGTGGATCTGGAAAATAGAGCCGTGCACCTCACGCTGAACAACGGGGTGACTCGTACAGCCACGTTCAACGGTGATCAAGGCTGCGCGGTGCTCCCAAGGGGTCAGGACGCGCCGTCTTTCACACCGGTGACGGTGACGTCGAGCCTGCCTGATGCGACGACGCAGCCCTGGCCTATGGGTGACGCGTTACCGGACGAGCCACTGCCGGCGGAAATCGACGCCGACAAGCTGGCCGAAGCGGTGGCCGCGGCATTCAATCCGGTGGAAAGCATGACCGCCGCGTTTGTCGTCACCTACAAGGGCCGCATCATCGGCGAGCGGTATATGGAGGGTGTGGACAAGGACACGCAGCTGGAGAGCTGGTCCATGGGCAAAAGCCTCACGGGCACGCTGATGGGTGCGTTGGTGCAGCAAGGCGTCTACGATTTGTGGGACCCGGCGCCGGTTGACGCGTGGCACGAAACGCCGGGCGATCCCCGCGCCGCGATTCGCATCGGCGATATCATGCGCATGTCGTCCGGACTCCGCTTCGTGGCACCGCAGGATCCGGACTACGAGGTCGAGTTTGGCTATCCTGCGGGATACCCGGATCACCTGTACGTATATACCGGCGCGATCGACTCGCACCAGTGGGCGATCACGCGTCCGTCCCAATGGCCGCCCAACACGGTGGGCCGCTACCGCAACTCGGATCCCGTCACGATCAACTACCTGATTCGAAAGGGCGTCGAGGAGAGGCTCGGGCGGAATTACCACACGTATCCGCAGCAGGCGTTGTTCGACAAGATCGGGATACGCCGGATGTATCTGGAGACCGATCCGTACGGAAACTTTCTCCTTCAGGGCTACGAGTATGGCACGGGCCGGAACTGGGCTCGGCTGGGCAATCTCTATCTTCGAGACGGCGTAGCTCCGAGCGGCGAACGCATCCTGCCCGAGGGTTGGGTGGGGTACGCCAGCACGGTGGCCCCTGCCTGGGAAGCCGACGGTCGACCGATCTACGGTGGCTCGTTCTTCTGGATCAACGGTACGGGGACCCTACCCATCCCGCCCGACGCTTTCTACATGTCGGGAGCGGGAGGACAGAACACCATCATCATCCCGTCCCATGACATGGTGGTGGTGCGCCTGGGCCACTACAAGGGAAGCCGCTTCGCCAGACCGGCACTCAGGCAGGCGCTGGCGCTGTTGATGGAGGCCGTGCCGCCTGTCGAATGATTCGTTCGAGGAGTTGAGGGATTCATCATGCTGAAAGCTCGATCAGCCATTGTCCGGCTCCGTCGCATGGCGTTGGTGGTGGCGTTGCACGCGACAGTTCTCTCGCCGGCTGCAGCGCAAGACGCTCGGCGCGCGCCATCTCGCAACCAGGCGCTTTACGTCACGATGCGTGACGACGTGCGCATTGCCGTGGACCTGTGGCTGCCCGACGATCTCCCGCCGGGGAGGACGATTCCGACGATTGTGCGCGCGACGCGTTACTGGCGGGCGCAGGGTGGACGACGGCTGGAGGATGATTCGAATTTCGCCGAGGCGGAGCGGTTCAACGGGGCGGGGTATGCGTTGGTGGTCGTGGATGCCCGTGGAAGCGGGGCGTCGTTCGGGACGCGTCCCTATGAGCTGAGCGCGGCAGAAGTGCGGGATTACGGAGAGGTCGTGGACTGGATCATCGCCCAGCGGTGGTCGAATCAGCGGGTTGGCGCATACGGGGTATCCTATGCCGGAAACACCGCTGAAATGCTCGCCGTGAACATGCATCCGGCCGTCAAGGCCGTCGCGCCGCTGTTCAACGATTTCGACAACTTCGAGCATCTGGTGTTTCCCAATGGATTGCTCACCATCGGGTTCCTGGAGGGCTGGTCGGACGCCGTCCACGCCATGGACGAGAACGACATCTGCTCCCTCGCCGGCGAGTCGGGTGGCGAATGTGACGACCTACGCAGACGCGTCCCCGGGGTGAAGCCCGTCGACGCTGATACCGACGGCGCCGTGCTCGCCGCGGCGATTCGGGAACATGCGACCAACACCCGCCCCTTCGAGGCGGCGCTCGAATATGAGTACCGGGATGATCCCTTCGGCGCAGGTGGCGAAAGAGGCGTGGGCCACAAGCGGAGTCCGTCGGGTCATCTGCCGCAAATCGAGGCGTCTGGCGTCGCAATGTTCGTTCGCGCCGGTTGGTTGGACGCAGCGACGGTCAACGGAACGCTTGGGCGATACAACACGATCAGCAATCCACAGGAGGTGTTCATCGGGCCGTGGGACCACGGGGCGCGCAACAATGCCGACCCGTTCATGCCGGCGGATGCGCCCGTGCAGCCTTCACCGACCACGCAAGACGCTCAGTTGCTGGAGTTCTTCGATACGTTCTTGAAGGAAACGGGAACGGACGAGATGGAAACGTCCATCACCTACTACACGCTCGGCGCCGGGGAGTGGCGCACGACAACCGAGTGGCCGCCGGCCGGGCTTGTGGAGCGGCAGTGGTATTTCGGTCCCGACCGCCGCCTCGTCGTGGAGCCGCCGGCCAGCCCGGAGGGCTCCGACAGCTATACGGTTGATTACGACGCTACCACTGGCACGCACAATCGTTGGTTCACCAACGGCGGCGCTGGTGACGTGATCTATCCCGACCGTAGGGACGAAGATCGCAGGTTGCTCACCTATACGAGCGCGCCGATGGAGCGGGCCGTCGAGATTACCGGGCACCCGATCGTGACATTGTTCGTCACGTCGACGCATACCGACGGGGCGTTCATCGTGTACCTGGAGGATGTGGCCCCCGATGGCCGAGTCACGTATGTCACCGAGGGACAACTTCGTGCCGTCATGCGGAAAGTGTCCAGCGAGCCCGCGCTCTACAGGAAGTACGGGCCCCACCACAGCGAGTTGCGAGCCGATGCGATGCCCTTGGTGCCGGGTGAGGTGGCGGAGCTGAACTTCGATCTTTGGGCGACTTCGGTGCTGATTCGGCAAGGCCACCGCATTCGGGTGGCTGTCGCCGGCGCCGACAAGGATAGCTTTCTGCGCTACCCGAGAGACGGTGGCGTGCCCACGATCGCGGTCCTTCGCGACCGCGCGCACGCATCGCGCATCACGCTGCCCATGAAGAACCGGTAACGATCGGCGTCGTTCGCTCTCCCTACTCCACCCGCAGTGCCGTCAGTAGATCCACCCTTGTTGCGCGCCACGCCGGGATGGCGCACGCGGCAACCGCGACGAGTGTGAGAAGCAGGCTCACGCCGGCAAACGTGAGCAGGTCCGTCGTGCCCACCTCGAACAGCAGGGACTGCAGGAAACGAGTCGTGGCCACCGCTCCCCCAATTCCCAGGGCAACGCCCACGCCCACCAGCAGCAGACCACGACGGAGCACGAGTCCAAGGACTTTGCCGTGCGCGGCGCCCAACGCGATCCGTATGCCGATCTCACGAGTGCGTTGGTTCACGAAATACGCGAGCACACCGTAGAGGCCGAGGGCAGCGAGGAGGAGGGCCACAGTCGCGAACCCACCGAGGAACAGGGTTGTCGTGCGAGGCTGAGAAACGGAGTCCGAGATCACGCTCCGCATGGACGCGACCTTGGCCACCGGCACGTTGGGGTCGAGGTCACGCACCGCCGCGCGCAACGTATTCGTGAACGTTGTCGGCTGGGCCGTCGTACGCACGGCCAGGGTCATGGTGCGCTGCTGCCACTGCTCGACGGAGAAATACATGGTGGGGTAGGGAACGTCGTTGAGGCTCGAAGCGAGTACTTCCCCTACCACGCCGACGATCTGGACCGACCGGGGTTCGCGGAACCCCAGTACCAAGTTCTTGCCCAGAGGATTCTGGTCGGGGTAGTACCGTCTCACAAGTGCCTCGTCGACCACCACCACAGGCGGCGCGTCTCCGGTATCATTGGCATCTACAGCGCGCCCGGAGAGAAGCGGAACCCGCATGGCGTCGAAATAGCCCGGTGTGATGCTGCGGGCGATTGCCGAGCTTCTCTCGGAGGGATCGGCCGGCGGGTTCTCCTCTGGGTAGACGGGGTAGTCCCCGCCGCCGGATGCGATGGGCAACCTACTGATTGCACCGGCCGCCATCACCCCAGGTCGCGCGTTCAAATCGCTCACGATGGTTCGATAGAACTGGGTTAATTCCTGGGATGAAGGATATCCGTCCCTCGGCAGAGCGACCTCCGCTGTGAGAAGCCGGTCTGCATCGAACCCCGGGTCCACCGACTGGAGCTGCAGGAAGCTCCGCATCAGGAGGCCCGCGCCGATCAGGAGGACGAGCGACAGCGTCACCTGACCCACCACCAGCGCTCCTCTCAGCCCGGTGGCGCTCGAGCGCTCAGAGGCGCCGCGTCCCGGGCTCAAATTCTGAGACACGTCGCTGCTCGCACTCTTGAGCGCGGGCAGCAGGCCCACCAGCAAGCCCGTTACGACAGAAAGGCCCAACGCAATGACCAGTGCCGTGCCGTCGATGCCGAGCTCTCGTATACCCGGAACGTCGGGCGGCGCGAACTGCTTGACGACTCGGAGCAGCCAAAAGGTGAGCATCAGCCCGAGGGCGCCGCCCGAGGTCGCCAGGAGCACACTCTCCGTCAGGAGCTGTCTCAGCAGCCGTCCGCGTGACGCCCCCAACGCCGATCGCACGGCCAGCTCGCTCGAGCGGGTCACCCCCCGTGCGAGCAGCAATCCCGCCACGTTTGCGCATGCAATGAGCAGTACGAGACCGACCGCTCCGGTAAACACGAGGAACATGGGGCGGGCCCGGCTCACCAAACGCTCGTGGAAGCTGGTTAGGTGCAACCGTCGATCCGTGTTGGTCGCCGGGTACTCCTCCTCGAGTCGCGCACCGATCACATCCACTTGCTCCTGCGCCTGCACAATTGTGGCGTCCTCCTTCAGGCGCCCGACGACGAACCAGTTCTGGGGGCCTCGTGAGCTGGCCCACGGAGTATCCTCACGCATGGGGCGCCAGATCTCCGTACCCTTAGGGAAGTCGAACTCGGATGGCATGACCCCGACGACGATGTGGGGCTGTCCATCGACTCCCAAGGTGCGTCCGATGACGTCTCCCTCCCCTCCGAAGCGCCGCTGCCAGAAACCGTAGCTCAACATGACCACTCGATCGGCGTCCGCCTTTTCCTCCGCCTTCACGAAGTCGCGTCCGAGAGCGGGTGCAACTCGAAGCGTGGCAAAGAGCTCGGTGGAAGCCATCTGCTCCGAGACCCGCTCGGCAGCCCCGTCACCGGTTACCGTGGCCGACAGCTCGAAGCCCCTGATGGTTGCCAGTGACTGAAACGCATCGCTTTGTTCCCGGTAATCGAGGTAGTCCTGGCCCGACACAAAACCGCCCGCGCCCTGGCTCGAACGGCGCGTGCCAAACACGAGTTGATCCGGGTCCTGGTACGGCAGAGGTCGCAGGAACACCGCGTTGATCGCGCTGAACATGGCAACGGTGCCACCGATCCCGACGGCAAAGGTCGCCATCACGACGATGGTGAATCCGGGTCTTTTGAACAGATTCCTCGCGCTGAAACGAACGTCGTGGAGCAGTGATTCCATGGTGTTAGCCCTATTGGTTGCCCTTCGTGCGACGGCGTGTGACCGTCGATGTCGCCCTCCATCGGTGGGCAAGCTGTACTGCACGGATAGCAGGATGGCGTTGAACCAGTACCAGATGTCGGCCAGCCCGGTGCCGCGTCTGCCCATGACCAGCCGGTATTCCTCCTGGAGATCTCCCAGGATGCTGTGACCGCGGAGGCCTGTGGGGATCGTGCGGCGCAGCAACTTCTCTGCAACAGGCGGAGGTCCGTCGCGGCGGCTCATGACGGTTTCCTCAACACGGCGTCGAGCCCGCGCCTCAACTGGTCGATCGCTTTCTGCGATGCCCTCAAGGCCGCGAGTCCG
This sequence comes from Gemmatimonadota bacterium, assembly GCA_039588255.1. Taxonomy (GTDB): domain Bacteria; phylum Gemmatimonadota; class Gemmatimonadetes; order Gemmatimonadales; family GWC2-71-9; genus B3T1B10. The sequence goes on from JBDHAF010000094.1 coordinate 15,234, forward strand.
TTCTTCGTCACGTGGAACCTTCGCCGCGCATACCCGCCGCGCTCGGGAGTCGGCTCGTCGGTCTCCCAGTCGACGTAGCCCTTGGCGTCGAGCCGATCAAGGGTGCGGTAGAGAGCCCCGCGGGTGATGCGATGGTTGGCCCGCTCGGCGAGGTGCCGGCGGATGGAGATTGCGTGTGCCTCGTCCCCGAGCTGCAGCAGTGAGAGGAGGACCATTTGCTCGAACTGCCCCAGAAACGCTGGAGTCGCCACGGTCCGCTCCGAGTGTATACGATGTATGCACTACGAGGGGGGGGGAAAAATAGTTTCAGGAGGGCGGGTGTCGCTGAATCCTCCGTCGACACCTTGCACAGTCCCAATTCCCCTTGCATGCTGAGGTCAGTGGATTTGTGGGACGGGATGCGGTTCAGACGGGAGCCCATCTATGTCAGCCAACCTCACGCCGGCGTACAGGGAAGCCGAGGCCAAGTTCCGGGACGCGGTGACGCGCGAGGAGAAGATCGCCGCCCTGGAAAAGATGCTCCGGGTCATCCCCAAGCATAAAGGGACGGACAAGCTCCAAGCCGGTCTGCGCTCCCGTTTGTCGAAGCTCAAGCGCGAACCGAAGAAGGGCCCTACCGGGGGCCACAGTCACAAGATCCACAGGGAGGGGGCGGGGCAGGTCGTGCTGGTCGGTCCGCCCAACGCCGGGAAATCCAGCCTCGTGGCGTCCCTCACCCACGCCAAACCCGGAGTCGCCGCCTATCCCATCTCCACCCGGGAAGCCACGCCTGGGATGATGCCCTATGAGAACGTCGCATTCCAGCTCGTGGATCTTCCCCCGCTCT
>JBDHAF010000095.1:0-20145 GCA_039588255.1 Gemmatimonadota bacterium
GAAAGTGGCGTCGGGTGCGCACGTCAATGAGCCTGGTGTTCGGTATTTTCCGGCTAGAAGGATCGAGGTGGATAGTGATCCTCCCGCAATCATCGAGATCGATGGTGACCTATTCGGCATGACACCAGCTACTTTTGCCGTCTGTCCCAACGCAGTGCAGGTTCTTTGCCCTGACAAAACAAAAGGCAGCTGATAGAGATCGGTGATCGGATGAGAGCTACGCTTCTTGTCACTTCTGTGCTTGTGTTGGCGGTATCCCCGGCACGTTCGGCCTCAGCACAAGTTGGAGTCTCCCACCAGCCGCACAGCTACATCTATCGGGAAGTGGAGGGGCAGTGGCTCAGCGCCCACGTTTTTTTCCCGCCTGGACACCGCGGGAGTGAGCAGACGAACGCCATCCTCTTGTTCCATGGCGGCGGCTGGAGTGCGGGAGCGCCGGAATGGACGTTCGCCGCAGCGCGACGATTTGCGGAGTGGGGCTTGGTGAGTATCGCCGTTCAGTATCGGCTCTCCGGAGGCGACGCTACGCCCATCGAAGCCTTGGACGACGTTTGTACCGCCTTTAGCTGGGTACGCGAAGATGCGGCAAATCTCGGCGTCCTCGGGCGAGTGGCGGGGTACGGCGTGTCCGCAGGTGGCCATCTCGTGGCCGCAGTCGCCACGGTCGGCTGTTCTGGGGATGCCGCGCCCGGCGACTACGCTGGACCTGACGCATTGTTGCTGTGGTCACCCGCGTTGGACGTGGCAAGGGATGGGTGGTTCGTGAGGCAGCTGCAAGGCCGAGCAGATGTGGCAGTCTACTCGCCAATTGAACATGTTCGGCCGTCGACGCCACCCACTTCCATCGTCCAGGGCGTGATGGACACGCTGACGCCGCTGTCGGGCGCTAGACGGTTCTGCGATCGACTGATTCAGTTGGGGGGCATTTGCGAACTCCACGTCTATGAGGGCGTGGGGCACCTTCTCACGCGCAATGTCGCAAATCAAGAAAGGGATTTTGATCCTGACCCGGCTGCGCAAGCAGACGGGATCGCGCAACAGCGACGATTCTTAAGAGAGTTGGGCTTTATATCCGGACGGTGAGCCGTGAGCTGCCTAAAGAGACGTGCTTAGAGTCATCATTTTCACCATTCTGTCCGCTGCGCTGGCCTATGTCTCACGAGCTTCCTTGAAGGTCCCTCGTTCGCATGGCTTCTATCGCTTCTTTGCCTGGGAGTGCATTCTCGCCCTTTTTTTTCTCAACTTCATCGATGTTCGGCAATGGTTCGGCGACCCGTTCTCGGTCCGCCAGCTGATTTCTTGGTTCCTGTTGATGGGCTGTATCTTCCCGGGCGTGTATGGCATAAATCTACTATGCACCCAGGGCAAACCGGACGCCCGCCGATCCGACGATGCTGTCTTGGTCTGGATCGAGAAGACAACCCAGCTCGTGACGACCGGGGCGTTCAAGTACATCCGCCATCCGCTATACAGCTCGCTGCTTCTTTTGGCATGGGGCGTGTTCTTCAAGCACCCATCGTGGGTTGGGGGCGGTGTGGCGCTGGGAGCGACGGCGTTTCTGCTGGCGACGGCGAAGGTCGAGGAGGTGGAGAATGTTCGTTATTTCGGTGCTGAGTACCGAACGTACATGCAACACACCAAGATGTTTATACCGTTCGTGCTCTGACCGGACGGGGGATCTGCGGGTTGAAGGCACGGAGGCCGTGTGTAGTGAGTGAGATTGACGATTTCTCGTACTTGTGGGACGGCTTGGAACCTGGATGGTGCCTCGTGCGGGTTGACGCTGCCGAGTCTCGGGGAACGGCCGTGTTCGCCATCTACAATCCAGGTGATTCACACGCGCTGATTATCGAGGATGACGAGATCTACAGGCAGGTGATCGAGCGAATGCTGGCAGAGGGGTGTCCGATAGTGCCGGCGACTGACCTTAACGACCGCGGTCCGGGTGACGCTTCGGGGTAGTGACGGCTCGAACCTGCGCGAGGCGCTGCATGGTTGTATCTTGGCCCGGCTCCGTCCCCAGGGTTCCTACCGGGTCTGTTAGCGATATGGGTTCTGATAAACAGCGTGCTCTGGGCAGCCATGTCCATTGTTAGTCTTATTCGGGGATAGAGGAAGGCCATCAATGGGATCCACGATAACACTAGCAGTCATATCAGTAGCCGCGTGGGTCATCATAACGGTTCTCGAAATGATTGGGGCTTACCGCGAGAACCCGGAGGACCCTCGACGCATATCAATCTTTCCCGGCTTAGTGGTGATGCCTGTGCTGGCGTTCGCCGTCGGCTATGGAATCAACTGGCTGTACGAGAGCGCGGGTACTTGGATTGTTCTTGTTAGCCATTCGGGCTACATAGTGCTTGGCATGATTTGGGAATTTCGAGAAGGCCTCAAAAGGCAGAAAGCTCGGAGTAACGGAAGAACAGGTGTCTGATTCATGGATGCAAAGCAGCTGTTTTTCGAGCGGTATCGCGGATACCAGGAGTACCCGCCGTTGCTCGTAAGCGGCATGAGCGAGCAGCAGTTGCGGCACTCCCCACATCCTGCGCTCAACCCCGTCTCGTGGATCTTGTGGCACACAGCCCGCTGCGAGGACATGGCGGTCAACCGCTTGATTGCAGATCGGCAGCAGGTTCTAGATGACGGTTCATGGGCGACCCGAATTGGGGTGTCTTTGCGACAAATCGGCACTGGTATGACTGGGGAGGAGGTCGGTGACCTTTGTGAGCGGCTCAACCTGTCGGAGCTGGTGGCGTATCGAGAGGCCGTCACAGAGCGGACGGAGGAGGCGGTAACTCGGTTGCCGGTGAAGGAACTGTCGGAGGAGCTGACGGTGCAGATGCTGCGGAAGGTACTGGTAGAGGAGGGTGCGGGCGGCTCTGCAGCAGAGTCGATCGCAGGGATGTACCGTGGAAACACAAAGGGTTGGCTTCTCGGACATCTCGCGTTGACACACAGTTACTACCACATTGGACAGGCCTTTGCAGTACGCCGGATGTATGGTCTGCCGACTCCCTGGTAGCGACAACCAATCGAGTCGCCGAGCAAGCGCATCCGGTTGACGGCGCTGTTGTTTACAGAGGGAGGGCCTTTGAAGTCGATGCGACGATTGGCCTTGCTGCTGCTGGTTTGGGTGGCCGGCGTGGTGTATTACCGCATCGATTTCCGTCCGGGCGACTTCGAGGTCCCTTATTTCGCTCCGCAGCCGAAGACGGACACGGATGCCCGTGAGTGGCGCATCCTCGCCCTCATCATCGAGGAGACCGCGCTGGAACGGCTGGGGGGCCGAGCGGTGGCCCGGCTTCAGGACGTTCGCTTCACGTCGGATGAAAGGGGACTGATCCGAAGGAAGCACCGGGAGTTCGAATACTGGCTCGCCGAGAGAACTGGGGGCCGCCTCAGGGCCGAGACTGATGTCCTCGAGGTGCCGGGCCCCATCACGTCGCTGAGTCTCGCGCGGGGAGATCCCACCATTCACGTGGTCGACGATCTGGCCTACTGGGCTGCCCCCAGTGACGTCGCTCCCCTGGTCCAGGGCCGCTTCCCTGCGGGCCGTTACCAGATGATCCTCGCCTGGGTGAAGTTGCCCCAGGGCGTCAAGCCTGGAGGGGGCGCGCTCACTTCGCCGACCATGCTAAGAGGCTCACCCTTCTCCAGCCACTTCTGGGGGCTGCCGGGCCGCCGCTACATTGCGGAGACGATGTTCGCTGGCATCTCCCATGAGTTCTACCACCAGATCACGTTCTGGCTGACGCGCGAGCTCGAGTACGATCGGGCGATATTCCCTTCCAACCACCCGCCTAACACCATCACTGTCGACGGGGAAGAGCTGCTCCCCGCCGGTGAGACGAGGAGGCTGTGGTACACGCATGTGCTGAGCAACATTTTCACGGATGCGATGTGGGATGCGATGCTGAACTGGCAGCGCGAGGCCGCCATCTGGAATGCCGACAACCTCGCCTACGGTGCTCGCCCCATCGGAGGTGCGGCAACAGGAGAGGTGCGTGATCTCGACAAGCTCAACGACGGTAGTCTGGGCAGCGATCGCCTGCGGGACGCCGCTGCCAGCCATCCACCGAGTCGAGAGCCGGTAGAAGCATGGTTCGGTCTCGAGTTCGACCAGCCGACGACGCTCTCTCGTGTCACTGCGTATCCGCGATTCCACAGGACCGACGCCAGCTATCTCGCGCGGCGCTTCGTTCTGGAGTACGAGGCCGACGGCCGGTGGCAGGCGGTCCGCGGCACAAGCCGGTCCGGGAACGAACAGATGAAAGTCGATTTCGAGTTCTCACCCATTACCGTACGGAAGTTCCGCCTTCGGATCCTCGATGAGCGGCCGGACGCCCGAGGCAACTTCTACCGTGCCAGCTGTTTGGAGCTCGAAGCATACCGATGAAGAGGAGGTCTCAGGATGGGACCTAATTGGTTGCCACTGGGACTCGCCGGAGTGGGAATTGCCGCCATCGTAGTAACGGAGTGGCTGCGTCACCGTTCATGGGTCAAGCATCGCGACTCGGGATTTGCCCCAAGCACGCAGCATACTGCCATCATCGGAACCTTTGTTGCGGGGGCGGCCTTCGTGGCCGCGGTCGTCACGTGGCTGTTGATCAAGTGAGAGCATGAGACAGTGACGACGCAACGCTCCGGATCGAGGCTGGATTTTCAGACCGCAGCCAGGACAGGCATGCGGGCTACGGTTGTGGCGGTCCTTGCGAGCGTGGTTCTCGCCGCAGTGAAGATCTTTGCCGGTCTGGTGGGCAACTCGTACGCTCTGGTGGCAGACGGCATCGAGTCGATCCTGGATATCTTCGGGTCGTTGCTGGTGCTGGGAGGACTACGGCTGAGTGTGGTGCCCCAGACGGACCGCTTTCCCTATGGCCTCGGTAAGGCCGAACCCCTCGGGGCACTCGTGGTCGCCACGGTGCTGATCATAGCGGCGGCGGGCATCAGCGTGCAGGCAGTGCACGAAATTGTCGTACCGCATGCGGCCCCGGCGCCATTCACGCTCATCGTCTTGGTGGCGGTCGTCGTGACCAAAGAATTGCTGTTTCGTACACTTTCTGCGAGAGCCGAGGTGATTGGAAGCCAGGGTCTGGCGACTGATGCATGGCATCATCGCTCCGACGCTTTGACATCGCTGGCTGCATTCGTGGGGATCTCCACCGCGCTGCTGCTTGGCGAGGGCTACGAGAGCGCTGACGATTGGGCGGCACTCGTCGCATGCGGTGTGATCGCGTTCAATGGAAGCAGATTGATTCGGGGCGCCTTGGTTGAGATTCTGGACGTGGCGGCCCCTGGTGACGTGGAGCGTGAGTTGCGGCGTGTGGCCACCGAAGTACCAGGGGTCGTCGGGATCGATGTTTGTCGCATCCGGCGGAGCGGCCTGGCGTACTTGGTCGATATTCACGTTGAGGTGGATGGAAGCTTGTCGGTGCGCCACGGCCACAGGTTGGCGCACGATGTAAAAGACGCACTGCTCACGTCATCGATCCCGGTGCTCGATGTGTTGGTGCATATTGAGCCAGCGCCTGATTGAGGGTCTTTTTAGACCCTACCGGTAATAGCGGTTCCGCTGATATTCGTTGAACGGCGCCACGCGCACCACCGGCAGGGGCTGATGAGTCGTGACCCGAATCATCGGCACCCGCTGGCCCTCGGCAAGTTGCTCCTGCATCCGCTCCTCCATCCGGGCCAGCTGCTGGGGGAGAATCTCCGACCGGTCCCTGCCACGCAAAAACGCCGCCATCATCTCTTCGAGAGTGGACGGACGCACTTGGATGATGTGGTCGGCAAAACCCCAGGTGATCAGGTTGTCGTCCGTCTCCGGTTCCATGATGTAGCTGATGAGATTCGCCCGCGACTGGGCAGTGGGAATCCAGTACCAACCAGCTGCTACCTCCAGCTCCTCCCTCCGCTTCTCGACCTCCACCGACTTGAGGTAGTGTCCCTGGAAGTAGTTGTCGCGGTTCACCCCGAGGGCGTAGTACACCTCCGCGTCCAACGTCGTGGGTTCCCGGAACCGGTACACCGCGATGTCGTGGTCCAGTAGCAGGGGTACCACGGCCGCCATCCCCGGCGGGAGCACGTAGCCTACGGGCCGGGTCGTTGTCCGTGTGGGCTCCCACCGCAAGTAGACCGGCACGTCCCGGAGCGTATACCCCAGCTCAGCGTCGTCGTCCGGCATCCACACGGGCTCGGTCCCTCGGGACGTGACCTCGTAATCCAACACGATGGGATCGCCGCCGGTGGTTCCGGCCTGGATCGCGCGCATCCGTGCGGCGGTGGTCACCGCCTATTCCGATGGAGTTCGTGAGGCCGGTGTACACGTGGTGCTTCCGGGCCTCAACCGACGTGGATCCCCACCCGAGCACGCCATCCACAGTGCGAGTGCCGGAGTAGTCGAAGGACGTGTAGTCCTCGGCGCGCACGGCTTCGCGGATCATCGGGAAGATGTGCTCGTAGGGATAAGCCCGAAGCTCCGCGTCGGCGGCGGGATTGAGGGTTCCCTGGTAGGTGATGACGTAGGGCACCGATCCGCCGTGGTGTCCGTCCACATGGATGTCGGGAGTCCACTCGGTCAACACCTGGGTGACCAATGCCTGAATCTCCTGCGACTCCAGCTTCACGTAGTCCCGGTTCATGTCGTAACCGGCCTCGTTGGTCCGACGGCGGACCTCGCCCCCGTCCGGGTTGACCAATGGGAGGATCAAGACGATCACGTCATCCAGCACGGATCGAAGCTCACCAGCTACCAGCTCCTTGGCGACGAGCTGCGTCGCCTCTTTTGGCGAGACCTCGCCGCCGTGGACCGACGGTGCCAGCAGGACAATAGTCTTTCCGGACCGGAGGGCATCCTGGGGGTTTGTCATTGCCGGCTGGGCAATGGTTACGAGGAACATCTCCCTGTCGAGAAGCGTGCGCGTCAGCGGTTGCATGCTCACCAGTTCGCTCACCTCGTCGAGGTCGTGCCAGAACTGCATCAACGGCGCGAACGGCGTCGGCCCCGCACGAAAGTTGTTCTGCTCCTGCCATGTCTGCGGGAGCTGCTGCGCCGCGAGGGCGGTCCCTGCTCCCACGAGCAGAGCCAGAGCCGTCGTGACGGACGCGAAGCTGGATCGTGTAATCATGGTAGTCCTGGGGGTTGGGAAACCCGGGACGAGGATGGCACACGCGTGAGAAGTCCGGTGCGGCCCAGGTTTCGACATATCGCTTGGAATGGTACTTCCGTGATATCTACGGGGAAAGATCTCGGCCGATCGCTCTCTCCATGACCCTTTCGCTCCAGAAGCTCGCAAAGGTGGCATCGGCGGGACCTGGGTGGTGTATTGGAGAGACAACCCAGCGCACTGAGGATTCATGAGCATCTCTTACTCTTGCCGTTACCCGACAGGTGCGTCCGTCACCACATGGTTGGCTGTCGTTGCCGGTCTCTGCTGCAGTACTCCCGCCGAGCCGCAGGATCTTCTGACGGTCGACGTCACGGTCACCCCGAGTGTGGTGAGTCCGGGGGATTCACTCCTGGTGACGTTGACTATTGCCAATCCGACACTCTCTCCGATTCAGCTCGGCAGCGGGGATAGCTGCGTGGCGCTGCCGGTAGTGTACGCGGATGGGGAACGTGTTGAGTGGGAAGGGACGGGGCTCGCGTGTCTGGCAGTGTTGTCGGAGTTTACCGTGCCGGGACGCGGAGACCTCACGCGGGAGTTTTCCCTCGTGGCGTTCCTGCAGGAAGAGACGGCGCCCTGGGATTACACCGTGCCGCCTCCCGCCGGGACGTACGATCTGGTTATGGACATGCACGTACAGCTTGCGGACGTGGTGCGGGAGATTGTCGTCACGAACTGACAGGATAGGTGATATGGGATTCCACTTGTTGCTATCGACACTCATCCAGGCCGTTGTGCCGGTCGGGTTGGTCTTGATTACGCTTGTCGTGTTGGTTCGCACCGACATCGGGCGCGACCTACTGGATAGGCTGATCGGGGCGCGGCGATGATGCCGCGTTCGCGGTGAGCCCTCGTGGAAGTACTACAACGATGAAGAGGATGTGGACACGGGACACGTGCTCATTCAGCACGACTGGCATTACACCGTTGGTCGGGATTCCGTTGTCGTCGTCCAGTTCAGTTGGGAGTCGGAACGAGAGACTTGCGAGGTCGTCGAACATGATGGTAACTAGGATGAAGGTCATGAGTGGGAGCTTAACATGATAGCCGAGATGCTCACAACTTTCGAAACCACGCTGCAGTTCACCGAACAGTCGGTGGCCGACCTGTCGGAGGAACAGATGGTCCAGCAACCCATTGGTGTGCCAAACCATGCAACGTGGACGCTGGGACATATCATTCATAGTTGCCAGGGCCTGGCGGCCGAGCTGGGTGCCGAGCCATGGCTGCCGGACGACTGGGAGTCGGCGTTTGGGTATGGGAGCACGCCGTCGCCGGATCTGTCACCGTATCCACCTAAGGCGGAGATGCTTGCTGTGCTGGCTGAATCTGCCGATCGCCTGCGTCACACACTCCTGACAATGAGTGAATCTGCGTTGAGGCAGTCGCTTCCGGATGAGATGACGCCAACGATGGGGCATCTCCTGTTGCAGGTGGTAATCGCGCACACGGCGTTTCACGCAGGCCAACTTGCAATGTGGCGCCGGGCCATTGGCAAGGAGTCGGTCGCGGTCTTCGTCTAGGTGGGGAAGGGCCTCGAAGGGCTCTCTTCGAAACGAAGGCCGGTCAGCGGCCGAGCATCCCATGCTTCTCGAGCTAACCCCACCGATGCTTAATGCATCCCGTGGTCGCACCCAAACAGATAATGGCAGATAGGCAGGATGTCGTGGAATGTGCATGCCGCTGCGAAGAAGAGGATTACGAGCGTGAGGCCGAGGATTATCTTCTGATGATACTTCTCGATGGTTGCGGAAAAAGTCGTCATGATGCTTGCCTCCGTGCGCACCGGAACTGAAGAGAATTGCCACCGGGTCCGACCGTAGGAACGGCGGCATGAAGGGCCTATTAAGGAAGTCTGAATTCGAGAGATCGACATGACTGAGGCAATGGCGATGCGCGTTCGTCACCAGTCCCTGGGAGAGGAGATCGCCAACAGTGCCAGTCACGGCGTGGGATTAATGTTCGCTGTGGCCGCCGTACCGATCTTGGCTGTGGCGGCGGCCGGGCGTGGTGACGTGGCGGGGATCGTAGGAGGAAGCATTTTCGCAGCCACCATGGTCGTGCTGTATCTCACCTCTACGCTGTACCATGCCTGGCCGCGGACCCGTGTAAAACAGACAATCAGGGCAATGGACCATAGTGCGATCTTCCTGTTGATTGCCGGCACGTACACGCCGTTCACGCTAGGCGTGCTGCGGGGTGGTTGGGGCTGGACGTTGTTTGGAATCGTATGGGGTTTGGCGGCAGTGGGTGTCGCCCTCAAGGCCATTGGCGGTGCGAAGCACCCAAGGCTGTCGGTCGGGATCTATCTGGGCATGGGGTGGCTCGTGCTCATCGCCGTGAAGCCGTTGTAGCTCCAGGTACCCAAGTGGGGTTTGTTCTGGCTTCTGGCGGGCGGCATTGGGTACAGTGTCGGTGTGGTGTTCTATACGGCGAAGACGATCCGCTACAGTCACTTCGTGTGGCACCTGTTTGTCCTGGCGGGTTCCACCTGTCACTTCTTTGCGGTGCTCTGGTACGCGGCGTAGGCCGCGTTGCTATGCGTCCCAGGCGGCCTCTCCTACGAACGCGACAGCCTCGATCTCGACCTGAAAGCCATGATGGAGGGTGCGAGTCGGCACCACACATCGAGCCGGCCTATGCTCTCCGAAGAATTCCGCGTAAACCTCGTTCACTTGACCCCAGATTTCGATGTCGGAGACGTACACGGTCACCTTGAGTACGTTGCCCAAATCCGCGCCGGCGGCAGCGAGCACGGCGGCGACATTCTTCAACGTCTGTCTCGTCTGATCCTCGACCGAATCCAAACACTTCTCTCCGGTTTGCGGATCGATGGGCAGCTGTCCGGAGACGTACAGGGTGCCATTGTGAACGACCCCCTGGGAGTAATGGCCGGCAGGCTGTGGAGCATCGGCGGTATTGATGCGATACATGATCTAGTCCAATGTGTTCTAGCCGGTTTGTTGTGAGGAAGTAAACACGTAAGACCTGAGGCCTACAAGGTGTCTGTGAATGGCATCTGCGCGGGCGTGGGTACACAGTAGCCGCTTGCCCGTTTGACATCACCCCGGACGACGGGCAAGGATTGTGGCATCCGTCGCCGTTTTCCTGGAGGCCCACCGATGTCTCGCACGCTGTCTTACAAACCGTTGGTCTATCTGACCGCGACGCTCGTCGCCACTGTCGGCTGTGCTCCCACGGGAGCACCCGAAAGCACCGACTACCAGGATCTCGTCGCCCTCTTTGAGGAGTGGCGAGCGTTCGAGCAGCCGGAGTTCATCGACGGCGTTCCCGACTACACGGCCTCCGCCATGGCGGCTCAGCATAGTGAGTTGGCCACTTATCAAGGCCGCCTCGACGCGATCGACCCCAGTGGATGGCAGGTGGCCCAGCGGGTGGACCACCGTCTGGTAAAGGCGGAGATGAACGGCCTCGACTTCGACCACCGGGTGCGCCGGCCGTGGGCTCGCATCCCCGCCTTCTACACGATGATCTTCAACTCCCGGAGCGATGTCCCGGCCCACGAGGGACCTGTCATCCACGGATGGATCGACTTGTGGACCTACGAGTACCCTCTCTCACCCGAGGACGCCGCAGAGTTGGCGACCCGGATCGGAGCCATCCCGGCAGTCCTCGACCAAGCCAGAGAAAATTTGGTTGAGGACGCCGGAGACCTCTGGACGATGGGCATCCAGTCTATGAGCGGGCAGAGCGGCGACCTGGCAGCGTTTGCGACGCAGGTGGCCGGCACCAGCGCCGAGTTGGACGCGGCCATAGAGGGAGCCCGGGCGGCCACGGACGAGTTCCGTGCCTGGCTCGAAGCGGAGGCGCCGTCCAAGAACGGACCGTCGGGTGTGGGGAAGGACAACTACACCTGGTATCTCCAGAACGTCCACCTCGTCCCTTACACGTGGGAAGAAGAGGTGACGATCATGCGCCGGGAACTGGCCCGTGCTCACGCATCGCTGCGCCTCGAGGAGCACCGGAACCGAGATCTCCCGCAGCTCGGCCGCATCGCCAACGCCGGGGAGTACGACCGCCGCTTCAACGCCGCGGTTGACGAATACGTGGCGTTTCTCCGCGACGAGGAAATCGCTTCGTTCCGTGATTACATGGCACCGGCCCTCCGGGCGCGCATCGGGCGGTTCACTCCCACCGATGGACTCCGCGGATTCTTCTCCGAGGTGAGCTACCGCGACCCGGTGACGATGCGGACTCACGGCCAGCACTGGATCGAGCTGGCCAGGATGGATTTCGAGCCCCACTCGAGTCCGATCCGGCGCGTGCCGTCGCTCTACAACATCTACGACGGCCGCTCGGAAGGATTGGCCACGGGTGTGGAAGAGATGTGGATGCACGCGGGACTGTTCGATGCCAAGCCCCGGGCCAGGGAGCTGATTTGGATCCTGCTCGCGCAGCGGGCGGCCCGTGCATTGGGCGGCCTGATGATGCACGCCAACGAGTACACGATGCAGGAGGCGGTGGAGTTCGCCTCAGAATGGACGCCCCGGGGATGGCTGCCAGAAGACGGCAACACGGTGTGGGGCGAACAGCATCTCTACCTGCAACAGCCGGGCTACGGCACGAGCTATGTCATCGGCAAGATCGAAATCGAACAGCTCATTGCCGAACGGGCCCTTCAGCTGGGAGACGATTTCACCCTGAGGGGTTTCATGGACGAGTTCGAGGCCGTCGGCGTGATTCCCGTTTCCCTGGTTCGCTGGGAACTGACAGGGGAAGCCAACGAGATCTTGCAGTTCTAATGGTGATCGGATGGAAGCCCCGGCGCCCGTGACTGACCCTCGTTTTTCACTGGTGATTCCTGCCTACAACGAAGAGTCGTACCTTCCCCGGCTCCTCGACACGGTGGATCGCGCTCGAGAGCAATACGACGGTGGTGCTGACGCCATCGAGGTCATCGTCGCGGACAACGTCTCCACGGACCAGACGGCACTGATTGCCAAGGAACGTGGATCTCGGGTAGTCACCGTCGAGAAGCGGACCATCGGATCTGCACGCAACGGCGGTGCCCGCGCGGCCAGAGGCGAGATCGTGGCGTTTATCGACGCCGACTCCCAGATTCACCCAGAGACGTTCAACGAGATCGATCGAGTGTTGGCCGGTGGTAGAGTGATCGGCGGAACCACGGGTATCCGGTTCGAGAGAAGGTCGCTGGGGCTCTCGTGTACCTATGCAATGCTGGTAGTCATGGGCGTGTTGTTGCGGGGGATCCGTACGTTCCGCGACCTGAACGTCGACGCCGGCGTCATGTTCTGCCGGCGGCGGGATTTCGAGGAGATCGGCGGGTACAGCGAGTCAGTGTTGTGGGCGGAGGATGTCAAGATACTCCTCGACCTCAGGTGGTTGGGGTGGAAGCGGCGGCAGCGACTCATGCGAGGGACCAAGGCCAAAGCGGTGTTTTCGACCCGGAAGTTCGACGAGTACGGGGACTGGCATTATTTCACCATGCCCCTCCCATTGATTTGGAATACGCTCCGCCGCCGCCCCGACATGGCACGGCGCTACTGGTACGAACGGAGGTGATTGTCGTGCCGAGGGCTCACGCTGCTCACGAGATGACAAGCCAGCTTGACCGTGGGGAGGCGGGGGAGCAGTTTGCCGGCATGCGTGTTCCGTCATCCCTGCCGCAGTGGCTGCAATCGGTGCCAGTCGATAGGGTGGTCCGCATCGATGCCGGCCTGGAGGGTCAGTGGAGCGAAACGGTGACGGCGGTTTGGACGCCGGGGCCCGGCGACGTGGACCTTTCGGATGTCGTACGCTCCCACGTGGAGTTTCAACCGGCACTCGAGTTGTATCTAGACGACTGCTGGATCGGAATTCCGTGTTCGGTGTTTCAGGACGGACAGCACGTGCTCGATGAAGACAAGGCGCGGCAACTGATCGAGTACGTGGCATCGCGCCAATCCTGATTCACATCCCTTGAAGGGTGTTGTATGTCTGGACGACGATTCATTGATGTGACGCTTGCCGCCCTTACTGTGGTGTTGCTCGGAAGCTGCGATGGGACGCACGAACCGCCGGGACGGATCGCGTTTTATTCTCAGCGTGACGGCAATGCCGAGATCTATGTCATCAACGGCGATGGGTCCGGCCTCCGGCGCCTGACGGCGAACGACGCCGAAGACGTGTCTCCTGCTTGGGCCCCGGATGCTGCGACGATCGCATTCATCTCCGACCGGGATGGGAATAACGAGATCTATCTGATGCGCGCGGACGGGAGCGATCAGCGACGCCTCACCACCACACTAGGAGCGGAACACCATCCTGACTGGTCGCCGGACGGAGGATTCATTGCGTTCATGGCCGAGCGGGAGAGGAACAACGACATCTTTGTGATGCCGGCGGACGGCGGTGACGAGCGCCGGTTGACGAGCGATTCCGGAATGGACATGCGGCCACACTGGTCACCGGACGGACAATCCATCGTCTTCAGTAGCAACCGTGATGGGAATTTCGAAGTGTATGTGATGGACGCGAACGGTGGGCCAGCCCGGCGGCTCACCGAGAGCGATGTCTGGGAGATCTTTCCCCGATACTCCCCCGACGGCGCGTCAGTGGTCTTCGCGTCAGGCTACAGTGGGGAGCGGGAAGCGGACGTGCATATCATGGCGGTGGACGGGAGCGGTGAGAGGGCCCTCACGTCGAATCCGGGGCGAGAGGAGGACGTGGTGTGGTATCCCGGAGGGGGGTACCTCGCGTTTCAGGCGGAATTCGACGGCAACTTCGAAATCTATATCATGCGAAGTGACGGCTCGGACGTGACGCGGCTTACAAACCACCCAGCAGGGAACTACTGGCCGACGTGGACCGAGCAATAGACCTCAGACCCTATTTGGCCTAGCGCTGAACGGCGCCCCGTCACTCCTGCCACGGATACGGCGCCTCCATCTCAACGCCGTCCTTGGATTCGAGCAACAGCTCCATGAAACGCTCGTAGGACCGCCAGCTGGTGGCCCGGCTGTACACCGAGTTGGTCTTGTGGGCGATCACGAGGTCCACCGCGGGCATCACGGTGATCCACTGTCCCCAGGCGCCACGCGCCGTGTACGCGCCCTCGAAGGGACCTACGGCCCGGGGACCGTCCCAGATCCACCACATGTAGCCGTAGCCGAAATACCCGTCCCGGCGGGGCAGGGGGTTCATCTCCTCCAGAGGCGTCAAGACGCCGGAGATGCGGCGGCCCCAGTCCTGGGATATGAGTTGCTCGCTCCCCCAACGGCCTTCCCGGAGCATGAGGTACCCGATGCGGGCCATGTCCCGGGTGGAGATCCACATGTGGTACGCCGGATTCCGGGAGACCTCCAGGTTGCCGCTCTTTCGCTGGGCGGACCGGTCCCAGTCCTGGAAACCCAGGGGGATCGCCAGCTGCTCCTCGATGGAGTCGTAGATGTTCACCCCGGTTTCCTGCTCGAAGACAGCCCCAGCGGCATTGAAGTCCCAGTTGCTGTACAGCATGTACGTCCCCGGTTGCTGCGATCCCCGCTCGGGGGCGTCGGCCAGGTTGTCGCCTCCGTTGGACGCGGGGTGGTACACGCCGGACCTGGCGGTGATGAGGTGGTGGATCGTCGCCTGTTTCTCGATGTCCAGGAGGCCACCCACGTCGTCCATCCCCAAGTCGTGCAGTGTCTTCTCGAGGTCGATGGTGCCGTCTTCGACGTATTTCCCGTACAGCATGGCCAGGACGCTCTTCCGAACCGAGGCCAGGTAGGAGAGCTCTTCGACGTCGCCGAACTCGAAGACCACGCGGCCCCGGTCGATGACGACGAGTCCCGTGGTGTTGGAGCTGTCACGGATAAACTCCCAGGCCTGGCCCAATCCGGGCTCCCACCAGCCGTAGTCATCCAGCTGCCGGGCACCGACATACTCCCACTCGGTCCCGGGATAAACCGGATCCTGGGCCACCGCCGGCCCACAAGATAGAGCGCTGCCCAGGAGGAGGGTGGTGAAGGAAAGCTGGAGAAGAACGCGGCGGGTGAGGGACGAAGCGCGGTGCATGGATCTGTTCTCCGTGGAACTCGAGTGGGCCACGCGGCTGTGAGCCGTGGGATTTGTTGGGGTATGTCCAAATTACGTCCTAGCCCCTGTGGCCAAAACCTCCAGCGGCGATTGAGAGTTGATGCCGTGGACTTGCTTCCGGCGCGGCCCGCCTTGAGATTGGCTTCAGTGCGTGACTCTCACCGCAGCAGGAGGAGCAAGGTGCGTGCATTGAAACAGCTTTCCCCCCTCGGCCTCGCCTTGGTCTTGGCCGGCACCGCCCAAGCCCAGAGCACCCCGACGGACTACCGCGACGAGTTCATGAGACACTTCGAGCAATCCTCGAGAAAGCTCATCTCACTGTCCGACGCGATTCCGGAGGAACTCTACACGTGGAGCCCCGGCGAGGGGGTGATGCCCATCGCCCAGGTGTACATGCACATCGCCCGGTACAACTACATGTATCCCGACGACGCTCTCGGCATCAGCCCTCCGGACGGGGTCGACCTCGACATGCTCGAGAGCATCACGGACAAGGAACAGGTGAAGCTCCTGCTCAGGCAGTCCGTGGAGCACGTTCGCACGCACATACCGCGGATGACTACCGAAGACCTGATGCGGCCCACTGAACTGTACCGCCGCCAGATCGCCGGATGGGCCGTGCTGTTTCAGCTCTTGGCACACATGAACGAGCACGTGGGACAGTCGGTGGCGTACGCGCGCATGAACGGCATTGTCCCGCCGTGGTCGATGTAGGCGAGGTGCACTGTGAACCGAGATGAGGCCGAAGCGTTGCGACAACGCCCTGAGCACTGGAAGTTCGGCATCCTTTATGTGTGTCGCGCCGATCCGCGGGTGATCGTTCGAAACCGATTCATGTTGGGATGGACGTGGAATTTCGCTCACCCGAGGGTTATTCCAACGCTCGTGGCATTCACCATCTTCGCTTTGGCGCCAGCCGCATTGCTGTTCTTTGGATTTGGCGTGATGAATCCGCTGATCCTCATACCCGCCACGGCAGCGAGTGTCCTCGTGCTCGTGGGAATCGCCCACCGTATGGCGTCGGGTCCGCGATGACATGTCGGCATCTACGGCGCTGACCAACACCATCGACATGGATCTCGCATACGACGACCGGGGTAGTGGTGACGCAGTTGTCTTGGGGCACAGCTTCCTCTGCTCCGGCGAGATGTGGCGCGAGCAGGTTGAGCCACTCGCGTCAGAATACCGGATCATCAACGTGGACTATCGGGGGCACGGCGCGTCGAGTCACGCCACGTCGCCGTTCACATTGAGTGACATGGTGCGGGACGTGGTTGGCGTGTTGGACAGGCTCGGTATCGAGCGGGCCGTTTGGGCGGGGCTCTCGGTGGGCGGGATGGTCTCGCTGCGAGCGGCGTTGGAGGTTCCCGACCGCGTGACGGCAATGATTTTGATCGATACGGACGGTGGACAGGAATTGGCCTGGACCCGCCTCAAGTACGCCGCGATGGGAGCGATAGCTAGGGTGGGAGGAATGCGGCTTCTGCGTGGTGCCATCGTCGAGAGAATGTTCGGCGCCACGACGCGCCGTACGAATCCGGAGCTGGTGACAGAGTGGGCGGAGCGGTTTGTCGGCATCCATGTGCCGTCGGCACTCAGGATGCTCGCGGCCATGGCGAGCCGAAACGATCTTCTGCCGCGACTGTCGTCGGTGCACGTGCCGGCCCTGGTCGTGGTGGGTAAGGAGGACGCATCCCTGCCACCGCAACGTTCGATGCGTTTGGCCGAGGCTCTACCCAACGCCACGTACGTGGAAGTGGCGGGAGCGGGCCATCTCTCGGCGCTGGAGCGGCCTGCCGATGTGACGGCGGCGATGTTGGACTTCCTTCGGACTCGAGGCGCGAGCGCTGAGCCGTCAAGACCAGGTGACGCGGAGGAAAACGCATGAATTCACGGCAACGGCCGTTGATGTGGTCTTGTGATTATCCGTCCTGTCCAGGAGAGTGATGCGTCTGAGTGGTTGCGGATGCGTTCTTCGCTGTGGCCCGAGGAGCCCGACGACCATCCAGGCGAGATTCGACGTTTTCTCGATGGCATTGCCAAGGAGCCTCTTGCCGTGTTGGTGGCGGCAGACGGTGACGCACTAGTTGGCTTTGTAGAGTTGTCCATCCGTCATTATGCAGAGGGATGCACCACCGACCATGTGGCCTATGTGGAAGGCTGGTATGTAGAAGCCAGTCACCGCAGACGCGGTGTCGGCCGTGCGCTGATCGCCGCCGCCGAGGAGTGGGGCAGGAGCCAAGGGTGCATCGAGCTGGCGTCGGATGCTGACATCGACAACGCAACGAGTATGACGGCCCATCTTGCCGTGGGCTTCGCCGAAGTCGGGTTGATTCGGTGCTTTCACAAGGGTATTGGCGGATGACCGTGCATCCGCCAAGGGAGTCTTGTTGATGTCTACACTCAAGACGGCTGCAGCGCTGGCAGTAGTTGTGGTTGTCAGCTCAGCGTGCAATGGACCTCCCGCGGAGATCCCCTCCAGCGAGGAACTCCTATCGGTCAACGGCACCAAACTCTACGTGAAGCGATTGGGCGCAGGAGAGCCGATCGTTGTCGTCCACGGGGGACCGGTTATGGATCACAGCTATCTCCTGCCACACCTGGCTCCGCTGGCGGACAGCTATGAATTGATCTTCTACGACCAACGGCTGAGTGGACGATCAGCACCGCAAGTGGACAGCAGCAGTGTGCGCCTCGCCACCTTCGTGGACGACATCGAGGCACTCCGGCAGGCTCTCGGCCTCGACCGGATTCACCTGATGGCCCACTCCTGGGGTGGCCTCCTGGCCATGCACTATGCCGTGCGATATGGAGACAACCTGCGGTCGCTCGTGCTGCTGAGCTCCATGAGCGCCAACTCTGCCTTGTGGAGTGCTGAGGAAGCGGCGCTGGCGCAACGCATCACGCCGGCGGACAGCCTGGAGCGTGTCGCGATCATGGAGTCGGAGGCGTTTGCGAATCAGCGGCCAGAAGCCCTGGCGGAGCTGTTGCGGTTGTCGTTCAGGCCGCAATTCCATGACCCGACACGCACCGAAGAGCTGGAGCTTTACATCCCAGACGACTATCCGGCGCGAAGCCGCCAGTTCGGGTACATGATGGTCGATCTATTGAGTTTCGACATCCACGAGAGTTTGGCCGCCGTGACGGCACCGACGCTGATTCTCTACGGGTCCGACGAGCCGGGCGCAGAACTGGGAGGCGTGGCCCTACGCGAGCGGTTGCAGTACTCGCGATTCGTGGTCATCGGCGAGGCCGGTCACTTTTCGTTTATCGAACAACCGCGGGCATTTCTTCGGCAGGTGCGACGGTTCTTGGAGGAACAGCGATGAGAACATGGCAGGTGACGGAGACCCACCGTGGCGTCGATCTCCAGGCAGGCCTCTCTGCCCGGGGATTTGCCATTTCCTCACGATGAGTTGATCCTTCCTGATGCCGATTTCCTACACGATCGACGCAGAACGAAATCTCGTGCTCACAGTGGCGTCCGGGACGCTGAGCGATGACGAAGTCATGACGCACAAGTGGGCGCTGCACGATGACCCCGGGGTCAGGCCGGGCATGAAGGAGCTGTCGGACGTTCGCGGCGTCGAGCGCCTGGAAGTGACTGAAGTGGGCGTACGAGCGATGGCGAAGATCGATCGCGCTGTGACGGCAGGAGTGGGCGAGCACATGTTGGCAATCGTGGCAACCGAGGACATCATCTTCGGAATGGCGCGAATGTACGAGATGCTCACGGCAGAGGATGCGCTGTCGGTGCAGGTGTTCCGTGACATCGATGAAGCCACTCGCTGGCTGCTGGAGCCGTCCTGACAAAACGCCTTACGCGGTACTCCCGTTGACTGCCCCACCTCTCCTCTCCGTTCTCCTGCCCTGTCGCAACGCTGTGGTCCATCTAGATGAAGCCATGGCCTCTCTGGTGGATCAAACGTTCCAAGACCTCGAGGTCGTTGCGGTGGATGACGGCTCGAGTGATGGGACGGCTGGGTTACTGAATGAATGGGCGGCCCGCGATTCACGGGTCCGGACCGTTTCCACTCCACCCCTTGGTATCGTATCCGCCCTCAACACGGCGGCGGCGGCGGCGCGCGGCGAGCTGCTGGCACGCATGGATGCCGATGATGTGGCGGCACCGCGGCGATTCGAACGACAGGTTGCACTGCTGGACGCCCATCCAGACATCGCGGCGTGCGGAACTTGTATTCAATACATTCCGCGCCGACTTGTGCGAGACGGCGCACGGCGTTACGAACGTTGGATCAACGGTGTGGTGAGTCCCGAGGAGCTGGAGCGCGATCTCTTCGTGGAGTGTCCGATTCCACATCCGACGTTGGTCGCGAGACGAACCGCCTTCGACCAGGTAGGCGGATATCGGGACATGGGTTGGCCCGAGGACTACGACCTGATCCTGAGACTCTGGGAGGCGGGTTACAGGATCGGCAAGGTCCCGGAAGTGCTCCTCGACTGGCGGGAGCGCCCTGATCGCCTTTCCCGGACCGACGAGCGTTACGGGGAGGACGCCTTCCGGCGCTGCAAGGCGCGGTTCATCGGGGGTCGGATTGCCGGGCGGAACGTGGTGGTGTGGGGTGCGGGTCCCGTAGGCAAGGCCTTTGCCCGGGCCCTCCAGGCAGAGGGGCATAACGTTGCGGCGTTCATCGATCTCGATCCGCGAAAGATCGGGCAGACGATTCATGGTGCGCCCGTGGTGCCTCCGGTGGCGATCGCCGAGTATGGAGGTGCGTACGTGCTGGCGGCCGTAGGGTCACCGGAGGCCCGGGCGGACATCCGGCGGGAGCTTCACGCGGCGGGATTTCGAGAACCTGAGAAATGCTGCGCCGTTGCGTGAATAGATGAGACCTTGAGACGGAGAATTGGATGTGACTTCCTCAACACGTCGACGCCCCACCCCAGACGAGTACTTCGAGTACTACGATATGTACATTCG
>JBDHAF010000096.1:0-13928 GCA_039588255.1 Gemmatimonadota bacterium
TGGGATTACGTCGGAACCTGGGCACCTGACGGAAGCGCCTACTACTTCATGGCATCGGAAGATGGCCGGCTTGGATGGCAGCTCTACCGTCGTGAATCCGCCACGGGGGCCATCTCCGAGGTGATTGCCGGAGATGACCTGTCGCTGCCCAACTGGAGCCGAGACGGCACGACCATGGCCCTGAGCGTGCGGCAGACGGTGAATCAGTTGTGGGTGATGGAGCAGTTTCGGTAGCGATTCCCTCCCCTTGAATTCCTAGGGGACTCACACTATGCTTCCCATAGAAATTCTACTGGAGACTCTGTGACAAAGTCCCAACTGGACCTGCTCCGAGGCACGCTGGACATGCTGGTGCTCAAAGCCCTGGGCCAGGCGCCGATGCACGGATATGACATCGCCCGGATGATCGAGGTGTCCACGGAGGACGTCCTCCGGGTGGAAGAGGGATCCCTCTACCCCGCCCTCCACCGGATGGAGCGCCGCGGTTGGATCGCGGCCACCTGGGGGCGATCGGAAAACAACCGGCGGGCCAAGTTCTATGAGCTGACCGACCTCGGACGGGAGCAGCTCGAGCTGGAGTCGGCAGAGTGGAAGCGGTACACCGACGCCGTCGAACAGATGATGCGGAAATCCTGAGGCCCATGGTACGCAGCGTGTTCGTCCATCGGATGCTCAGGTGGCTGCGCGAGCGGTTCATGCGCCGCACCATCTCCAAGAACATCACCGATGAGTTGAGCTTTCATCTCGCTCAGCGCATCGCGGAGTACGAGCACGCTGGCTTGCCGCCCCGGGAGGCACGGCGCAAGGCCCTCGAACGGTTCGGCAGCATGGACGTCGTGATCGACACGTGTCATGAGGTGCAACACGTGCCCCAGCGAAAGGACGATTTGATGGCAGGCATCTGGCAGGATCTCCGCGTCGCCGTTCGCACCATAAGGCATGCACCGGGCTTTGCCGGCGTCGCCATCCTCACGTTGGCACTGGGCATCGGCGCCAATACGGCCGTGTTCACCGTGTTGAACAGCGTGCTGCTGTCCCCCCTGCCCTACCACCAGCCCGAGCAGCTGGTGCGTCTGGTCACCGGCTGGGACCAGTTCCCCGATTCCCGCGGCGTGTTGTCGGGACCCGACTTCGTGGACCATCGCGCAGGAGTCGACGCCTTCCAGCACCTGGCCGTGCTGTACACCTACCGGGAGCGGGGCCTCGACATCAATACCGGCGGCGTGCCACAGCGGATCCGTGCCCTCCCCGTCAGCTCCGGGTACTTCGAGGTGTATCGCGCCGTGCCGTTGCTGGGACGCACGTTGACGCTGGACGAGGAACGGGAAAGCGCCCGGGTGGCGGTGCTGAGCCACCACCTCTGGCAGGAGATCGCCGGCGGCGATCGGGAGGTGGTGGGAAGCGGCATCACCATGGACGGGGTGTCGTACACGGTGATCGGGGTCATGCCGCCCAGCTTCTTAGACGTCGTCGCCGGTGAGATCGACGTGTGGATCCCGCAGGATCTCCAGCCGGATTACATGTTCAACGGGAGGCACAACACCTACCTCACGGGCATCGGGCGGCTCAAGGCGGGCGTGAGCCTGGAGCAAGCCCAGGCGCAGCTGGACGTCATCAGCGCCAACCTCCAAGAACAGTACCCGGAAAGCAACGAGCGACGGTCCCTCAAGATCTATCCTATGTTCGAGGAGGTGGTGGGATCGTCGAAGACCATGCTCTTCGTGCTGATGGGAGCGGCCGGCCTGGTGCTGCTCATCGCGTGCGTGAACGTGGCCAACCTGTTCCTCGCCCGGAGCGTGGCGCGGCAGCGGGAATTGGCGGTTCGCTCGGCGCTGGGAGCGGGGGCGATGCGTCTCGCCCGCCAGCTCCTCACCGAGGGGCTCGTGCTCGCCGCCGCCGGGGGAGCGGTGGGACTCGCGGTGACGTTCGTCGGCGTGCGATTCCTCCTGGCCATCAGTCCCCAATCCCTGGCCCGGGCGAGCGAGGTGTCGTTCGACGTCGTGCTCTTGGGATTCACCCTCGTCCTCACCATCGTTACCGGCCTCATGTTCGGACTCGTGCCCGCCCTGTGGTCCGCACGCCTGAACCTCAACGACACGCTGCGGGACAGCACACGGGGTACCACTGGCGGTGTCCGGGGACGGCACATGCGCGGCGCGCTGGTTTCCAGCCAGATGGCTCTCGCACTGGTGTTGCTGGTGGGTGCCGGCCTCTTGATGAAGAGCTTTGTCACGCTGCTCCGCACCGACCTCGGGATCGACGCCGAAAACGTCACCACGTTCGAGGTGCACTTGCCCGACGCACGGTACGGCGAGCCGGAGCAACGCATCCGGTTCCACCTCACGTTCCAGGACCGCTTGCGGGCCCTTCCAGGGGTTGAGGCGGTAGGAGCCACATCATGGTTACCGGTATCGGGGCGGTACCACAGTTGGGGATTCCGGTGGGAGAACGCCGCCGGAGAAACGGAGGGCATTTCGGCGCAGAATCGGGTCGTGGAGGGCGACTACTTCGAGGCCATAGGGATCTCGCTGCTCCAAGGTCGAACGTTCACCCGATCCGACGACATGGACGCGCCGGCGGTGACGATCATCAGCAAGTCCGCCGCCGACCGCGCGTTCCCTGACGGTGACGCCATCGGGAGGCAGGTGGGAGCGGTGGGCGAGGTCCGCACGGTGGTGGGTGTCGTGAGCGACGTGGCCGTGGACCACCGGGGCGGGTTCCAGCCCACAACCTACGCGCCCCACACCGAGTTCGGCGACGACCGCAACTGGGCGTTGATTCAGGTGGTCAGAACACGCGGAGAAGCAAGCGGTCTCCTCAATGCGGTGCGGAACCAGTTGGCCGCCATCGACCAGGACCTCGTGGTATACCACCCCCGTACGATGGACGTCATCATGGGACGCCAAGTGGCACGGGATCGTTTTGCCCTCACGCTGATGGGCATCTTCGCCGCGGTGGCACTCACCCTCGCCGCGATCGGGATCTACGGCGTGCTGTCCTATTCGGTGAGTCAGCGTACGCAGGAAATCGGCATCCGAATGGCATTGGGTGCACGGGCCGTCGAAGTGCGTCGCATCGTGGTGGGCCAGGGACTGACGCTGGCCGTGCTGGGGATCGTCGTGGGTGTCGGCGGCGCCTTTGCGCTGAGTCGACTCTTGGACTCCATGGTCTTCGGCGTGAGCGTGCGAGATCCTCTGATCTTCACGACCGTTCCCATCACCTTGGGGGCCGTGGCGGCCCTCGCTGGGTATCTGCCGGCGCGGCGGGCCACGAGAGTCGATCCCATGGAGGCCCTGCGGAGCGAGTAGGTCCTCGAGAGGGTGACGGCTGAGGGCGTAGCCCTCCGCCATGTACTATCTCAGAATGGTGAACAGCCTCCCCCACCGTATGGCTGTGATCAACGGTAAGGGGAGAATCCCGTCCTTGTCGTAGCTGTAGTACACCAAGACTGCCTTCCCCTCGATCCGGTCCCTTCCCAAGAACCCCCAGTAGCGGCTGTCGTATGACTCGTCACGGTTGTCACCCATGGCAAAGAAAGAATCGGCCGGGACGACGATGGGCCCCCAGTTGTGAAGCGCCGGGCGGTACGTCTCGTGGTTATGCCCTACGTAATAGCGGCGCTGCCAACGCATCTTGGGATCGGCGCGGTCGTACGTGTCGGCCGCCCGCACGGCGTACGGCTCGGGAAGGGAGTCGCCGTTCACGAACACGAAGTTGTTCCGCATCTCAATCGTGTCGCCTTGTTGCCCGATGAGGCGCTTGACCACCATCAGGCCCGGCTCCTCGGCGGAGTCGAACACCACGACGTCGCCCCGGCGCGGCGCCCGCACTCCGGGCAGGTGCTTGCCCGTCAGCGGAATCTCTGCCCCGTAGAGCGCTCTCGTGACGAACAGGGCATCACCGATCTGGAGCGTGCCCTCCATGCTGCCCGAGATGATGTGGAACGTGCCGACGAGGAATGTACGGATAACGAGGAAGAGGGCGAACGCCACGACGAACGAGCGGAGCCAGCTCATGGCCCGCTCGCGCCTGGTCTCTGGTTGCTTCTCTTTAGCCATCGAACGAACCTCGAAGAGGGCGGACCCGAAGGGTCGACGTCAGTGTTACACCTCCGGCTCGGAAAGAGATCCTACTCCTGCTCCGCCTTGGTCACCAGCGACAACTCGCCCTCGTCGGCTTGTCTGAACAGAGGTCAGGAACGGTTCAACCGCCCTGCAACATCCAAATCACCACGTAATAGGATCCGTCGACGGGGGCAGTGGGAATGAATCTTCCGGAATCATCCGTGCGGGACATCGCCAAGGAGCAGACGCTCAGACCGGAGTCGGAACCTCCGGTTCCTCGGGAGCGTGGAGCCTGGGCGTTTGCTGCTGCGCTAGGAGCCGCTCTGCGAAATCCAATCGCCCCTCGAGGTCGGCGAGCTGTCCCGCGTGGTGGGCTTCCAACTGCTCCCAGCGATCCTCGACGTCTGCGAGCCTCTCCTCCAGGGCCTGCTGCTGGACACTCCCTTTGACACGCCGGATGGGCCCCCTTCCCCAGAACATGACCTTTACCACGTAGGTCAGGCCCACGAGGGTCGCGAGGATGACGGGACCTTCGAGATAATCGAGCAGTATTGGGTCCATCAACACGCTCCTCGCTAGCGTTCCTCAGCACAAAAGAGTGTCACACCGTAGCTGTACGGGTCTTCCGGTGCGGCCATGTTCCAACCGCCGAACGAGTGGGAGTCGTCGGACTGATACACCAGGCGGTATTCCCCGGCGGGAACGCGAAGGATCGCGTCAAACATCCGGTTCTTCTGCGCACCGCCCGCGTGGTCCGTGTCCGCGTAGACCATCTGCCACACGACGTTCCCGCGGTCATCCTCGATCCACGCGTAGTCGTACATCTCGCTGTTATCCCCTTCCCCGATGGCGTACACCCGCACGTCGGCGGTCTCTTCGAGGGTGAACCACTCCTCGTGGTGCGCGTCGTCCCCGACGCCCACGATCCGCGCCACCACCGCATCGTTGCCGCTGTCGTCGTAGGGAGCCACCACGTCCCGGTCGACAGGCCCGTGGGTGCTCATGACGGTGATGCCCCACAGCGCCTCGTAATCCGGCGCCGCCGCGTTCCAATCCCCGTACGAGTGGGAGTCGTCGGTGACGTAGTGCGCCAGGTAGTCCCCCGCCTTCAGGTCGATCACCTCGTCGACCATGCGGTTCTTGTCCGAGCCGCCCGCGTGGTGGGTGTTGGCGAGGGTCATCTTCCACACCGGCTTCCGTGTGGTGGCATCCAGGATCGTGCCGTAGTCGTACAGCTCTCCGCTCATCGCCTCACCCAGGGCCAGCACCCTGATCTCCATGGGCCGCTTGAGGGTGAAGCCCTCCACCACGCTCTCGTCGTCCCCGAGCATGGTCAGGGACAAGATGATGTTCTCCGTCTCCACGTTGGCGTGGGCCGGCGCCTTGTCCGGCGCCCGTTCCCGGACGACCACAGTCCTGGTGGTCGTGCGGTGCTCCGGACGGACCTTCTGGGCAATGAAGAACACGGCCAAGACGGCGGAAACGAACCATGCGGTGCGAGTGACCATACGATGGGGGAACGCCATTTTGAGCCTAGCCTTGTACGGGAGTTCTCTTCTCAGATGCCTTGGATAATAATCACTGCAACCCACTCCGTGGGTGTGTGTTCCCCACTACGTAATTCTCAGGGTCTAGTTTCCGCCCTCGTGCCTCGGCGGCGCCTCGGGAGCCTCCTTCTCGGCCACGAAACAGCAGTCCGCCCGGCGGGTAGACTAAGGGTCCCTCGCTGCCCCGAACCGGAAGTCGGGCCGTGGGTCCCCTCGATACCCGCCCCAAGAGGTTAGCATGGTCCGATCCGTCGCTGTCGTTCTCGTCACTTGGGCCTTGTCGCCCCTGCCCACCGCCCACGCCCAGGAGCGTCCGGTCGTCTACCGCATCTCCGTCTCGGGGTCGGTGGAGGTTGATCTCAGTGACCTGGTTGCCTCGACGTTACAGGCCGCGGAAGGGGAACCCGGCAGCGTGGTGGTCCTTGACATCGGCTCCTCGGGGGGCCGGATGGACATCGCTCAGCTGATCATCGGCGATCTCCAGCGCACGTCGGTGCCGGTCTACGCTCTGGTCAACAATCGAGCGTGGCAGGCCGCGGCCCTCATCGCACTTGCCGCGGACTCGATCTTCGTGGTGGAGGACGCGTCGATCGGGGCGGGAGACCAACCCGAGGCCGACCAGCCACGGATGCCGGACGCGGCACTGGATGCCCTGCGACGGGATTTCGGCACCCTGGCGGCGCGCCAGGGGGTCGACCCCGAAATCGGCGAAGCCATGGTGGACGAAGCGGTCGAGGTTCGGGGTGTCGTCCGGCGGAATCAGCTCTTGACGCTCGGGGCCGCCGACGCGGTGGAGCTGGGCTTGGCCGCCGGGCATGTCGTCGATCTGGATGACATGCTGATGTTGCTCGAGGTTGTCGATCCCAGTGTCCAGGTGGTGGGCGAAACGAAGAGCGAGGGCGTCACGGTCGAGATCGTGAACTACCACCTCTCGAACGTTCGGATCGTGCTGACGCGCGGCGGGGCCCGCCATCGACTCGGGATCGTGGCAACAAACGGGTCGGCTACGTTCGAAATTGCCGAATCGATATTGCCCGACGGGGCGAGAATCCAGGTGGTGGCCGAGGTGATCGGAGGCTCCGGCCGGGTGGAAACGGATGAGATCCTGGCTCGTCCGGGGCTCGTCATTCAGTGGAATATCGAGACCCGTTTGAGCCAGTCCAACTTCTTCTATTTCGTGCGGTAGGGCAGCGCCCGGGTCTCGCGTCACCGGCGGTGATTGCTCGGTCCCCGCTTCATTCGAATGAGGACGACCCCATTGGCGCCCCGCGATCCGTACATGGAAGCCCTGGCGCCTTTGAGAATTTCGATACTTGCGATGTCGGCTGGGTTGAGGTCGAGGATCCGGTTGAAACCGGCATCGAGTCCACCCGTCACCGCGCCCGCCCCGCCACCCACAGCAGCAGTGCTCAACACCACGCCGTCGACGATAAAAAGTGGTGACACAGGCCCCAAAATGGTGTTCACGCCCCGAAGGCGCAGTTGGAGGTCCCCGGCGGGAACACCCGAATTCCCCTGAATGTCCATGCCGGCCACTTTGCCCTGCAGCGCTTGGAGGACACTCGTCGCCGGAGCTCCCTCGAGCCGTTGCCCCTCCAGGCTCCCGCTCGCGGCACCTGCCGCAAACGCGAGGGGCTCCAGTTCCACTCTGTCCGCCGTCAACCGAATGAGGACGGCCTCATTGTCTCCTGCGACGGCGATTTCGTGGCCGGGGTAGCCCTCGCCTTGGATCACGAGGGTGACCTTTCTGGTCGACGCCTGGGGGCGTACCACAAACACACCATCCGGTCGTAGCCGATCCCGCAGCTTCGTTCCCTTCACCCACACCTGCCCGCTCGACACCGCCCGGCCCGTGCGCGCATCCACGACCCGGCCCACGATGGTGCGGGTTTGAGCTTCGGCCGCGCCCGACGATGCAAATAGGAACAGCGTTCCGAAAATGAACAACACCGCACGGTTCATGACATGCCTCCCGTGAACAATCCCATACACGACGGCGACGGCGGTCAACTGCAATATGGGTCATCCGGCCGCGTTGGGGAATCGCCACGACTACTGGAAGCCACAACAAACGAAGACAGGTCCCCGATGCGGTAGCGGCATCGAGGACCTGTGGTTGGGATGCGGCGCGCGGCAATGCCGCGCGCCGCATCGATCAGGAACAGCCCTCGCTTGGAGCCGGAACCCTCGCATTGCATTCCGACTGCGGGAACGGGAACCGCGAGTGAACCTGCAACGCCGGATCGTCCAGCAAATCGTTCAACCGGCCGTGCCGGCGCATGTCGATCCACCGATGTCCCTCAAACAGCAGGGAGTACCGCCGGTTGTATAGCAGCTCATCGATCCGCTCCGTCGCCGTCATCGTGGAGAGGTCGATGTTCGCCATCCCGGCCGCACCGCGCAGGATGTTCAGATCCGCCGAAGCCAGCGCTAGGTTGCCCAACTGCAGGTTGGCTTCAGCCCGTAGCAGGATCAGCTCCTCGTTCCTGATGATCGTGGCTGGAGCCGTCGCGCTCGTGTACATATCGAACGCGAGATCCGACGACAATCCCAGACCACCCTGGTCGGTGACGCTGGCCACCGACACGGTCTTGTCGACAAACCGCTGGTCGAGCGTCACGCCGTCGGTCTGGAGCTGGGCATCTGTCTCAATCGACGTATGAGCCAGGATGATCAGGTTCGACGGATCGAACAGGTTGTTCACCGCGTCACCCGACCCCGTGCCGTAATTGTAGAACACGCCGAGCTGCATATCGCCCGTGGGATCGATGAACGACGCCGGCAAGCTGCTGGTCACGGCCGCGCTATAGTCCCCCATGTAGACATCTACCCGGGCCTTGAGCGCCCGGTTGAACGTGAGGAACTCCGCCGCCGTATTGAACCCGTCGAATCCCGTGGGAAACGTCAGGTCACTCGGGAAAGTCGCACCCCCCAAGTGCCCCTGTGCCTCGTCCAGCAACGCCGCAATCCTAGTAAAGACCGCAGCCCGGTCCGCGATGGGCTCGGGATCGCCGGTTGGATCTTCGGCGACCGTGATCACCGCACCGAGATCATCGCGTGTGTTGATGACCAACAGCAGGTCCAGCGCCTGGAAGGTCTTCGCGATGCCGCGGAGCCCCTCCTTGTCGGTCGCGTCCATCGAGGCGAGCGCATCGACGGCGTTGAGCACGTTGTCGGCCTCGCGGAATCCCCGGTAGCGGCCCGTCCAGTGGTTGCCACCAAAGGCACCGTTACCACCGTCCAAATTGTCCCGCAACAACTCTGTGACGAAGCGGGGATCCGCCGCGTCGAAGTTGTAGGACTCGCGTCCGATGATGCCGACTTCCGAAATGTAACCAGCCCGGCCGGCGATACCGCCTCGGGCGCGGACGAAGAGCCCCTGGGCGGCCGTGATGACGGCAACCCGCAAAGCACCTTCGCCGGTCAACTCCTCGATGCTCGGATTGTTCAAGTCCGGGACCACGAGGGTCTCGCAGGCACTCATGGCCAACATGGCCACGAGAACCGGAATCGCTTTATGAGCGTTCATAGTCGGTATTCCTTTCAGTGTGGCCATGGTTAGAAGGAGAGGTCGATCGAGAACCAGAAGCTCCGACTCGGCGGGAACGGCGCAACATCGATGTTCCGTCCCACACTCTGGTTGCCGAAGTTACTGACTTCCGAATCCAACCCCCGGTAGTTGCTGAAATTGAGGAGGTTCCGCCCGCTCAAGCTCAGGCGCGCGTTGTCGATGGCGCCCCAGACGCCTTGGACAACACTGGTGGGAAGCTGCCACGACAGGGTGACTTCCCGGATCTTCAGGAAGCTCCCATCCTGCACGTAGAGCTTCGTGTCGCCACCGAAGTTCGAGATGCGGTTGGACCCGGCATCCTCGAAATCTTCGGAGTTCTGGCCGGCATCGTACAGCAGCTCGGTGAGGTTGACGAGGTCGCCACCCTTCTGCCAGTTCGCGTGCGCGTAGATGGAGAAGTCGCCTACTTGGAAATCATTGGTGAAGCCCATGCGGAAGTCGGGCGTGGCATCACCGATCTGGCCCACACCGCTACCGTCCGCCAGGTTGCCTATAAGCTGCGTCACGGACTTACCCTCTTCGATTCGGAAGGTCCCCAACCCCACGCCGAAGCCGGCGTTGGCGGGCACAAAGGCCGGAACCGAGAGTTGGGTGATCTTGCTCCGCGTCAGCGAGAACGTGGTGCGGAACAGCCAGCTCACGTTGTCCGTCTCCACAGGCACGATGCCCAGTGCGGCCTCGGCGCCGCGTGTGCGCAACTTCGCACCGTTGAAGATCTGCTGGGCGAACCCGGACGACGCGGCCAGCGTCCTCGTGATGATGAGGTCACTCACGCTCTTCTCGAACACGGTGAACTCGAGCGAGGCACGGCCATCACCGAACGTGGCATCGAGACCTCCTTCGATCTCACGCTGCCGCTCGGGCTTCAGATCGCGCGATCCCACACTCCCTTGAATCAGGATGCCCGGGATACCTTCGACGTTCGCCGTCGCTGTGAGCGGCGTAAACTTCTGTCCGAAGAGTGGCTGGTTGCCCGTCTCGCCGTACGCGGCGCGGAGCTTCAGCTCGTCGATGAATCCTCCACTTCCGGGGAACCGGAACGACACGGCAGCCTTCGGATAGTAGAACACCTTGTCATCTTCGGAGTTACGGCTCGTCTGATCACCGCGGAGGCCGACGATCAGCAACAGCCGCTCGTCGAGGGTCAGGACCTCCTCCTGAATGTAGAATCCGAAATCCTCCGCCCGGCTGCGCACCTCGTTGATTGTGAATTTCGTACCGGCGCTGATGTTCTCCTGGCCGGCCACCTGTTCTTGCGCCTGCACGCTCGAGACCGCCAGCTCGCGGGTTTCATAGGTGACACCCGCCGACGTCGTGAAGCTCGTCCCACCACTCGACGGCGTGTAGGTGTGAATGAGGTTGGCGTTCACGTTGATGTTCAGGTTGTCCGTATTTTTCAGTAGAGACGTCCCCGCAAACCCGTCGTCATCCTCAAACTGCAGATCCGGCGGGAAGAAGAGGTCGTTCTGCTGCTGGAACCAATCCACCCCACCCTGTGCCAGCACCTGAACCTGGTGGTTCGCGTTCTGGGCCAGGTCGAACTCGAGGCGGCCCGATCCGATAAACCGGTAGACATCCTCGTCGTTTCGCATGTTGGCGATAGTCGCCAGCGGGTTGCTGCGCTCAAACGGGTTGTCTGGATACGTCCCGTCGGAACGCTGGCCCAGGTCGACGATGTTCGGTGTGAACGGGAACACCATCCACGGGCTCACACCCGCGTTGTCGTTGTTGGACAACCCGCGCCGGGCCAAGGTGTGCACGAAGTTCGACGAGAATGTGCCTCGGAGACGATCGGAGAAGGACTGGTCGATGTTGACCCGCAATCCTTGCCGATCGAAACCCGTGTTATCCATGATCCCCTCGTCGTTCTTCCACACCCCTGACAGGAAGTACGAGGTGTTCTCCGAACCGCCGGACACGCTGACCTGTGACTCGGATGAGAGTGCGTTTCGACCAGCTAGCGCTTCTTCGTGATCGTACGTCACGCCGGGCACAAACCCCACGTCCGCAGCGGTGCCCGCGCCGAAGGCGTCGTCGACCTCGGTCGCGTCCTCGAAGGTACGGAAGCCAAGCTTCTCCGAGAGGTCGAAAAACCCGAAGCGTTGCGTGACGTTGACCTGCGCCCGGCCCTCGCGCCCTCGCTTGGTCGTGATGATGACCACGCCGTTGGACGCCTTCGAGCCGTAGATGGCGGAAGCGGAGGCGCCCTTGAGAATCTCGATATTCTCGATGTCAGCAGGATTCAGATCGACCACCCGGTTGACCGGCGCATCCTGCGCCGACGAAGCGTTCGATCCGGACCCCGCCCGCGTGACGGCGTTCTGATTGGACGGAATCGACACGTTGGAGATGATGACGCCATCCACCACATAGAGCGGCGACGCGGAGGCACTGATGGTGGTCACACCCCGAAGCCGCACCTGCGCACCGCCTCCCGGCGCGCCGGAGTTGGTCTGAATATCCGCGCCCGCCACCTTGCCCTGCAGGGCGTGCTCGATACTCTGTGCCGCGACGCGCGTGAGGTCTTCTCCGGACACCGTGGCAACGGCGTTGGGCAGGTTACGCCGCTCGATGCCGGTGCCCCGTCCGGTCACCACGATCTCCTCGAGCCGGAAGACGTCTGCATCCAGCGTGAAGTCCACGGTGCTCTGGCTCGCCGTGACGGTGACGCTTGCCCGGGTGTACCCGATGCGCATGGCGACCAGCTCGATGGTGCCCACCGGGACCCCGATCGAGTACGTCCCGTCTGCTCGGGCAATCGCCGTGATGGTCGTGCCGCGGACGCTCACTCGTGCCCCGTCCACCGGCTCACCGGTGACGGAGTGAGTGACGGTTCCGGTTACGACCCTCGTTTGGGCAGTCGCTCCGGATGCGCCGGCCAGCACAAACAGCAGTGCTAACAAGCCTACTCGCATTCGCATTTTGCCTCCTTGAAGCGGTTCATGGGTATACGAAGGGCTGCTCCCCCCGTAGACGGCTAGATTAGGGAATTGCGATGGTGTAACGCGTGATCGACTAAAAGGAGAGGTCGGCCACGGCGCATGCTACCGTCACATTGGGGACTGTTTAGGAAGTTGTCAATACGGAGATTCCGCCTGCAGGCGGGCGGAGAACCGGGGGGGTACAGTGGCAAGCCGGGCGGCGCGAGAAGAGGTGGTTAACTATCAACCCGATTCTACGATTCACGTCAGGTGTTCGAACGGCTCACGCCCCCACCGCCATCGCAACCGTCAAGACCCCTTGACCACGGGCGTCGCGTCTTCCTTATATAGAAGCACACACCATCCCATGGTTCACTCGAAGCGGAGCGCATCCATCGGATCGATCCTCGAGGCCCTGCGAGCCGGAACCAGGCTGGCGAGCACCACGACAAGGAGCAACGCGCCGCCCGAACCACCCGGTGGACCATCGGGCCGGCTCCCTCATGTTATATCACATGATATAATACGAAGAGATATAACCCCGGGCTTCACCCCAGCGAATCTTCAAACGTCCTACTGGTGCTTCACCACCTGGCCGTTCTTCATCACAAAGTGTACGTTCTGCAACGCCTGAATGTCTTCGAGAGGATTCTCCGGCGTCGCAACGAGGTCAGCCCACTGCCCCACGGCAATCGCACCGCGCTCGTGCTGGATCTGAAACAGCTCGGCAGCATTCGTGGTCATGGCCTTGAGAATGTCCGCCGCTGGGATCCCCGCCCGCTCCCACACCCGGAGATAGTCCAACCCCATCTCCCCCCGATTCATCCCGGGAAGATTCATTACCACGTCGGTGCCGAACGCCATCTTGACGCCGAGGCGATGCGCTCGGGCTAACCGATCCACGATCAGATCGCCCGTTTCGACCGCCCCGGGGAAGCCCATCGCCGCGAGATGATTGCCGGGAAAGTCCGTCCCCACCAGCACGGTCCCATGCTCCTTCATCAGGGTCAGCAACTCGTCGGATAGGCCAAAGCCGTGTTCGATGGCATCGGCGCCGCCCAGGATGACGTTCCGCGCTGCGTCGCCGCCCATGACGTGCACCGCCATGGAGAGCCCCGCGTTGTGGGCCTCGGTGACGGCCGCCCGAATCTCCTCTTCCGTGTAGTAGTACACGCTGTTGTCAGACACCAACTTGATCGTGTTGGCGCCGTAGTAGATGTTCCGGCGCACCGCTTTTCGGATTTCATCCGGGGTATCGGCGTCGATGTACTCGTACTGCCAGAACTCGAGCTGTTCCGGCGGGATTCCGTGGGACTGCCCGCCAAACGGGGCAATGATCTTCCCGGCATCCAAAATCGTGGGACCGGCATACCACTCCATTTCGATCGCCCGGCGAAGGTCCCGCGCGGCATACTCCGCACTGTTGCCGATGTCCTTCACCGTGGTGAAGCCGGCTTCGAGGACGAACTGTGCATTCCGGAGGCCACGCAACGCGCGGAGGGCGGTGCTCTCGGTCAGGTACGCCGCTTCTAACATCATCTGCGGCGCCTGATTGAGCGTGAGGTGCACGTGAGCGTCCATCAGCCCAGGCACGACCCAAGACGTCGAGAGATCGATGATCCGGTCGGCACCGCTGGCGTCGATGTTCCCGCCGACGCCGATGATCCGGCCGGCGCTGATGAGGATGATATGATTCTGGGCCACGGCGCCGGTCGCCGGATCGATGAGTCTCCCAGCGCGAATGGCGGTGGTTTGTCCTAAGGCGGCCTGGCTCGTTATCAAGCAGATCGTCAGGCCAACACACAAGATAGATCTGCGCATCACC
>JBDHAF010000097.1:0-13889 GCA_039588255.1 Gemmatimonadota bacterium
GCGGCCCAAAGCCATGACAGGGTGGCCGCCTCCGTGCATGATACGGGCTTGGGCATTCCGCCCGAACAGATGGACCGCATATTCGATCGATTCTATCGCGGCGATTCGTCGCGGTCACGTGAGTTAGGTGGCGCTGGCCTCGGTCTCACGATTGCCAAGGTGCTCGCGGAGTTGCAGGGCGGCAGTATCGAGGTAACAAGCCGATCCAATCAAGGAAGCCAGTTCACGCTGTGGTTGCCCCGGTCGAACCTTAGAGGATGATGAGAAACCTCTAAGAAAGACACCGCACCCCTTCTTCGTGCAGGTCACCTTCACAACATTCTCTCCACAGCGTTCACAAATGGAGAGAATCATGCTACGACCTGCAACACTACTCACGATGTCTCTGCTGGTGGCCACCGCCTGCAGCGATGACCCGACCCAACCGGACGTCATGCTCGATGTCGCCTTCACGAATCTCGAGCAGCTGGCGGAAGGTAGCTACGAAGGCTGGGTGATCGACAACGCGGGCGTTCCGCATTCAACGGGAACGTTCACCCTGGCGGCTGACGGCCAGCACACGTTCGCGAGTCCGATTGACGACCCCCAGATGTTCGTCTTGACAGTGGAGCCGCCGAGCGACGGCGACCCCCTGCCATCCGATCAGAAGTTGCTCGGCGGAATGATCGTCGATGGAGCCGCCATGCTGTCATCCCTAGGGTTTGTGACGCCGGATGCGAGTGCCGACTTTCAAACCAGCCCCGGCACCCACGTGCTCCTCACACCCACGACAACGACCGATGCGGATAACGACGGTGGAATCTGGCTCCTGAATCCGCCACAGCCAGGCGGCGCTCCGACTGCATCCGTGACGTTGCCGGTGCTGAGCGCCGGCTGGGTGTACGAGGGCTGGGTCGTGTACGGCCCAGGCACTGCAAATCAAATGGCGTTCTCATACGGCAAGTACACGCCGGAGTCCGATGGCACGCTGTCAGGACGAGACAGCGATGCAGCAGGACCCTTTTCCGGAGCACCGGGCGACCTTCAGGCGGGACCCCCGTTTCCGGGAAGCGACTTCGTCCAGCTGAACGGCAATACGGCGCCCGGCACCGACCTGCCCTTCGACTTCAACGGGGAAGACGACGTGACGGGTGACAGCATGTGGATGCACGTGATCTCGATTGAGCCGGCATTCGATGAGGCGGAGGGATCTCTCAACGCCGTGCCGTTTCAGTTGAAGCCGTTCGGCAATCCCTTCGGAGACGGAGGCCCAACAGATGCTCGGACGATCGTGGCCCTGAATCCGCTGCCTGGCGGCAGCGTAACCGTGGTGAACTAGAGGAGCAGTATGCAGTGGGCGGGGTGGCCTTCTCCCGCTCACTGCCCCCGCTAGAACAGAAACCCTCTCCCGATGCTGAGGGCCCAGCGCTTTCCGCTCCACCCGTCTCCGAAGCGATACCCGAAATCGAAGCGGCCGACGTTGATGCCCGTGGCGCGAGTGGCGCCGATCCGTAGCCCAAACCCGGCATTGCCGCCGAACTGCGGGTCGATCCCATCGAACCACGCTCCCCCGTAGTCAATGAACGCCGCGGCGCCCAAGCCGAGCAGTCCGAGGAACTCATCCACCAGAAAGACGCGATGCTCAAAGGTCCCCCACACCGCGCGATCGCCCGTCATCGAGTGCGGTCCGAACGACCGAGGGCCAATCCCATGTCCCAAGTCGAACTCGCCACCGGGCGTCGGGTTCTCTAGCATGCCGCCCTGGATGTTCACAAACGTGGCTTGGCGGTTGAAGAACTGAGAACCCAGGGTCATCGACACTGCAACCCGACCGGAGTCGAGCCCGGCGGAGGTGAAGAGCCCACCCGCGAGCAGGCTCGCCCGGAGAAACCCGAAGGGGAGCGAAGTACCCGCCGTTGCGGTCACACGCGGTCCCACACCGCTCCGCTCGTATCCGAACGCCGATGGTGCAATCCACCCCGTGACTCTTACTAACGTGCTGAGGTCGAGGTCCTCCTCCTGGGCAAACCCGTTGTAATGAGTCACCACTTTGAAGTTGGCCTGTCGGTACTCGGCAAAGACGCCGACCGTGGCCGTCACCGTGTCGGGTATCGCCAGTCCCGTGTCGCGCTGGAGGAGGAATTCTTCCCGCTTGATCAGCGCTGATAGCCCGACCCTCACGTAGTGGCTCGTCATCGCGACCGGCGCCACGGCGCCGTCAACCCGATTGACGAACGCTCGGCGCTGGTATGCAATGGTGTCTTGATCCACCGCGCTTCGTGTCCTGAACTGAAGAATCCGCTGGTCGGCGCGCTCACCGATGACCTGCAGGGAGCGGCGGTCACCGAATGCGCGAAACGGAGAGCCGATCGCCCACCCGCCACGGCGTCCGTCGGACAGGTTCTCATAGAATCCAGTTGCCGCAATCCGCGAGCCAAACACACGACGGAAGCGCGTTCCCAATCGTGTGGCCGTTCGGTCGACCTCTTGCCGATAGCTCAAGTCCACCACGGTGGCCGTGCCGAGGAAATTCCGCTCTGCCAGCGCGACCGCCCAGGTGAAGGTGCCGCCGGTGAAGCGGCCATTGAGATTGAACTGTGTACTCCACCCGTCGCCCGTCCGAACCGTGACCGCCAGTCGTCCATCTGTGGTCGAGGAGTCGATAACGACGTCGCGGAAGATCCCCAAGGCCCGGAGATTGCGTTCCGACTCGGCCACCGTGGCCGAGTCGTACGGCTCACCGGCACGGAACAGCAGTTCTCGACGTACCACTCGCGCGTTGGTCGTGAACCGCACGGCATTGGCGATACGGAAGAGTGTGTTGCGCCTAGCCTCCTCAACCCCGAACACGTTTTCCGTGATGACGATTACGGTGTCGATCACCTGCGCAGGCGCCGCGTTCCGCTCCTGAGAGCGGAGCGACCCGGCGACTGTAGCCGTTATCATGAACACCAAGAGAAAGGTTCGTCGGAGCATCGATGTAAAAAGGGGAGACATGGGTAAAAACGGAAGGACCTACATCACCTCTTCGGCCGAATCGATGACCCGATCAGGCGATACGTTGCTCCCCGCAAGAACGTCTTCCCGGAACTTGCCGGTCCGCACCAGCCATCCCAGCAATCCGGCCTGTTGCGCGCCCTCCACATCGTTCCAAAGGTCATCACCCACCATCGCTGGCCGCTCGGCGTCGGATAGGGGAGGGTCGAGGCCGAGACTCCGTACGACGGCGTCAAAAAACGCCGCGCGAGGTTTGCCGCACACCAACGCTGGCACGCCCGCCGCGTACTCGAGGGCCGCCACGTACGCTCCGGCATCCACCTCCAAACCAGTCGTCCCCATGAAGTACCGGCCCTTCTGCAGCGCGACTAGCGACGCTCCATCCATGACGTAACGAAACGCCTCATTGAGCAATCTGTTGGTCCAGTCTTCGCCCAGGTCGCCGATCAACACGCCACCGGGATTGCCGCCACATCTTTCCTGCACGACTCCGCCGCACAGTTCCACCCCCTCCAGATCCTCGAGGAGCGCCGGCGCTACGAACGGCGCCACGGTGTGAATGTCCCTCTCACGCAGCAGGTCCAGCGCGGCGACGGCCGGAGTGAACAGCTCGTCGGCGTGCACCGCGAATCCATACGACTGCAATCGGGTGACGACCGCCCGCCGGCTGGTGCGAGTGGTGTTCGTGACGAACCGAACGGGAATCTGGCGACGGCGCAGCTCTGCGATGGTTTTGACCGCGCCGGCAATGGGTCCGTCGTCCGTGTACAACGTGCCGTCCAGGTCGAACAGGAACGCAGGGGGTTCAGGTGACATGGCGGTGGGAATCTTACAGAGGCGGGGTCGGGGTTACAACAGGGGGGAGGAAGGGGGCCGCGATCCTTCCTCCCCCGCCCCAGACTACAGAGACTTTGGGACTAGTACTGACCGAGGAACCGGTTGACCTCCCACTCGCTCACGCTGGCGGAGTACTCCAACCACTCCTGGCGCTTGGCCTCCATGAAGCGCTCGAAGATGTGCTCACCCAACGCGTCCCGAATGACTTCGTCCTTCTCGAGAGCGTTGAGGGCCTCGTGCAAGTCCCGCGGCAACTCGTCGATGCGGTGTTTGCGGCGCTCCCGGTGGCTCATCGTGAACATGTTCTTGTTGACCGGGTCGGGCGGCGTCAGCTCCTGCTTGATCCCGTCGAGGCCCGCTGCTAGCTGCACGGCTAGCCCGAGGTACGGGTTGGCCGAGGGATCCGGCATGCGGAGCTCGCATCGGGTGCTCTGTCCCCGCTTCTCCGGGATGCGGATCAGCGGCGACCGGTTGCGCATGCTCCACGCCACGTTGGTCGGGGCCTCGTACCCAGGTACCAGACGCTTATAGCTGTTGACCAGAGGATTGGTGACGGCCACGAAACCGCAGGCATGCTTCAGCAATCCGGCGATGTAGCTCAACCCGACGGTGGAAAGCTGCCACTCGGTGTTCGGGGCAAAGAACGCATTGGTGTCGCCGCGGAACAACGACTGGTGCGTGTGCATGCCAGAGCCATTGGCACCTTGGATGGGCTTCGGCATGAAGGTGGCGAGAAAGCCGTGGCGATACGCCACGTTGCGCACGACGAACTTGAACGTGGCCAAGTTGTCGGCGGTGTCGACGGCATCGGCATACTTGAAGTCGATCTCGTGCTGCCCCTGGGCCACCTCGTGGTGACCCGCCTCGACCTCGAAACCGAGCATCTCCAGGTCTTTGACGATCAGGCGACGCAGCGGTTCGGCCTTGTCGACCGGCGCCAAGTCGAAATACCCGCCTTCGTCATGGGTATCGAGGGACGGTGCGCCGCTCTCGCTCACCTGAAAGAGGAAGAACTCTGCCTCGCACCCTGCCATCATCGCATAGCCGAGCTCCGCGGCCTGTTCGACCTGGCGTTTCAGTGCCAGACGCGGGCAGCCGGCGAATGGCGTGTTGTCGGCGTTGTAGATGTCGCAGATCAAGCGAGCGACCCGACCACCCTCGTCGTCGTACGGGAGAATCCGAAACGTCTCCAGGTCCGGCTTCAGGAGCATATCGCTCTCTTCGATCCGTACGAAGCCCTCGATGGAGGAACCGTCGAACAGGATATCGCCGGCGAGGGCCTTGGCGAACTGGCTCCTGGGCACCTCGACGTTCTTGTTGATGCCGGTGACATCGGTGAACTGGAGCCGCAGCGAATCCACCTCGAATCGATCGGTGAGTTGCTGGATTTCCTCGGCCGTGGCGCCACTGGTGTTGAGGGCCTCGGGCGACAACTTCGGCTTCTCCACTGAATCGAACGTGAGGGGCTTGAAGGGCACGGGCGTCTCCTTGAGTAATGGTCGAGGGCCAGGGGCACCGCCCCGATCCGCCGAAGAGATCTTACCAGTAATCTGACCAACTGTCAACGGTTTCTCGCATTTTTCGCATTAATTTGACCAATTTAGGTCCATTTCGGGCGAAACACTGCATTCCTGAGTCCATTTCTTTGCGAAATCTGCAGTTTCTACCGCAATCGTGGAAAAACGATGGCTCTCCATCACTGGGATAAACGGGATCGACGCGGGGGGGGCTTGGTGTCGGCAGGCGGGTCACGCCCGCCGGGGTTCACGCCAGGGAGTCCAGGAGACTCCAGAGCTCCTGGGCGGAGAACTCGCCGAAGCGGGATTCGATCTCCCGCTCGGACCACTCGAGGAAGATCCAGCCCGAAAGGCGGTGGGTATTGCCCGAGACGAAGTGAATCCGGCCCCGGAGGCACTCAACCTCATCGTCCCGCACCGATTCGAGCAGCACGTCCCACCGGTCCTCCCCCCGTACAAGCTCTCCCATCTGACGAGCCTTGATGGAGGACAGCGGCGGGTCGAATCGTCTCGGCGGTGGCGTTCCGGATCTGTCCGACGAGCGTAACGTCATATTCGCTACAGTAATGCCGGGCCAATGGCGACGCTAGCGGTTTGCGTTCAGCGTGCCCACCACGGTGCCAACGGAGTCCCGAACCGATACCGAAAACGACTGGTCGAGAGCCCCGACACCTTCGAGATCGAAGTTGTGCACTACGGATTGCATTCCCGGACGCGGCTCCAGTTGGCTCAACACAGCTCGCAGTGTGTCGACACTGAACGCACCGTCGAAGCTGCCGTCGAGGCCGCCGAACACCCACCCCCCCTCAACGAACGCGGAGAAGTCGGCTGGATCGCTGGGCCTCGTGAGGTACAGTTCCCAGTCGACGTCCACGGCAACGCCACTCACCGTTCCACGCATGTGGTACACGCCCTCCCGAGGATCCTCGAGATCGCCAAGGATTCGGACCGGGGTCGTGCTCGCAACCAGGCTGCCGAACACGCCCATTCCTCCCTCGAGACGATTTCTGAACCCGCGACCCGAGAACGGGTCGTTCGCCGAGATGATGAAGTCCCAATAGTTCTTGTCGCCGTAGATGACCGAGAGGAGATAATCTCTTCCAGGGACGAACACATCGTCCCCCACGTCATCTTCCTCGAAGAAGTTGACGAGGTCGCCGGGCAGCGTCACGGCGTTGGTGTCCACGAACAGCGTGGTCACCCGGTCGCTTCCGAGGCGTATGTTCAGCCGTCGCACATCGATCTGCAGGGCCCGCCCGCTGACGGGGTCTACAACGGCTCGCAGCGTGTCCCTGTCGCGGTTGAAAGCCAACTCGCCCGCCGGGAGCAGGACGGAATCTCCGCCGACACCCAGGTACATGCCGTTTACACCCGCGACCACCGTCTCGCCCGTTACGATCGCGCCTTCCGAAGTTTCCACCCTGAGATACAGCGTGTCTCCGGGGCGCATCCATGGGCACCCAACAGGGGCCCAATACGCGCCGGCAACCGTCTCGATGTTCGGATCCGGCGGTGACCCTGTGAACACGACCGGGGATCCGCATGGATCACTCGGCAGATCACGGTTGGCGATGGTGACCAGGGCGTTGAGGACCGGCAAGTCGGGGGACACGTCCGGAATAGCGTTTTCTTCTTCGGTGACCGTCTGCTCGCCCGTGAGGGACCGTTCCACCAACACCCACTGTTGCTGGAGATCCGGACGCATTATCGCCTCCACGATGATCACCGGATCCCCGGAGGCTATTGTGACCTCCGACAGCTCGCACCCGCCGAGCGACAGCAGCGCAATCAGCAGGCACCACCGCTGCAGCGCTCTCAAAACTGGAACTCCACACCGAAGCTCGGCAGCAAGGGAAGCTGGGAAAAACCGGTACGAGTCGCCGGACTGTCGTCGTAGTCGAACAGGTACACGAAGACGTTCTGTCGGTTATACGCGTTCACCAGTTGCAGGTACGGGTAGAGCACCCCACCCCACTTCTCCGTGCGCCATCGGAAGCTCAGATCCAGGCGGTTGTAGCTCGGGAACCGCTCCGTGTTGCGCTGGGCAGCGGCCACCGGTTCCTCCCGGAATTCCAGAAAGGAATGGTTCACCGGTTGGTACTCTCGGTGCCTCCATTCGCCGACGAACCCGGTGTACGGCAGCGGCGAGCCGAATCCCCATCGGACGCTCATGTCGCTGCCGAACGGCCCGTCTGTCTGGAACACCACGTTGATCGTGTGGCGACGGTCGTGTGCCGGAGGAAATTCCTCACCTTCCACACGACGGGTGGCGCGGGTGTAGCTGTATGCGATCCATCCGCGGAGGTTACCGCGATACTTGCGCAGCAAGAGGTCGGCCCCCCACGCGTCGCCGTCCGCCGGAATGAATTCGTCCCCTTCGACCTTGAGGTCCTGTTCCCGGTTCGCCGTCACCAGCCGATCGAATGTCTTGCGATAGCCTTCGACGGAGAGCGAGTAGTCTGACGCGAACCACTTCTCGAAGCCGAGCACCAAGTGGTCCGAGCGGGCCACCGGAATGAAGTCGTCCGCGCCGATCCAGAAGTCGAAGATGGCAACCGGAATCTCTTGATCACGGATCGAGTGGATGGCCTGGTGGTACCGTCCGGCAGA
Source organism: Gemmatimonadota bacterium (assembly GCA_039588255.1). Lineage (GTDB taxonomy): Bacteria > Gemmatimonadota > Gemmatimonadetes > Gemmatimonadales > GWC2-71-9 > B3T1B10. Next base: position 7,941 of record JBDHAF010000097.1, read on the forward strand.
CCCGGTCACCGCGAAATCACTACTCAGGAACGCCTTGACGGACATCCGTGGGGCGATCCCAGTGAACCCGCCACCCTCGACGGATTCGACGCGCACGCCCGGCCGAATCAGGAGCCAGCCGAGCGGGTGCCACTGATCGTCGATGAACGCCGACCAGATGCGCGGTCGATACGCGGCTTCGAAGACGTCCGCCCCGAGGGCGACGCTTCCGAAGTCGTAGGTCATGCGGTAGTCCTCGACGCCCGCGCCAATCCGAACGTCATGCTTGGCAAAGGGTGAGAGGTCGAGCGACCACCGAGCCGTGAGCATTCTGACGTCATTGTGGATGTCGACGAGATCGGGAACGAGGGCGAATCTCGTGGTGAAGCCAGATGCGCCGGCGTGCAGCTGAACTCTCATTTTGCCGAGCGGCTTCTCGAGATTCAACGCGACCAGGCGGTTGCCCCAGTCGAACTCGAGGTCCACTCCGCTCCGTCCCGGCTCCTCATCGACAAAGGGAAGATCCAAGACGTCCCCACCCAAATACCCGGTGGCGGACAGTCTGGCGTCGCCGATAGGAACCGCAAAGCGTCCGATCACATCCGCGAAGTAGTAGGGCAGCACTTCCTTGCTGAGGGCTCCCACGAGGGCATCTGCGTAGGTTCGCCGTACACCAACCATGTAGCTGGCGCCGCTCGAACCCACCGGCCCGTCCACCAAGACCTTGGCAGAAAGGAGTGAAAGCTGGCCTCGCACGCCGAGGCTCTCGGTGTTTCCCGAGTGGAGCTCGATGTCCAACACGCTGCTCAGGCGTCCGCCGTACTCCGCGGGAAACCCGCCGGTCACGAAGTCCACCTCGCGAACGGCAAACGCGTCGAACGTGCTGAACAGGCCACCCAGGTGCGTGGGGTTGAACACCGTTGCCCCGTCCAGCTGTATCAGGTTCTGGTCAGACTCCCCGCCACGTACGTTGAATCCCGTGGTGAAGTCATTTTTCGCCACGATTCCCGGCAGGAGTTGCACGGTGCGAATGACGTCGGCTTCGAGCAGTGCGGGGGCACTGGTGATTTCCTCCGCCGCCAACGTCACCGTGCTCGTCTGCGCCGTCTGATCGAAACGTTCGCGGGCACGACTCTGTGCTTCCGCCGTGATCGGAGCCAACTCGAAGGCCGTGGGCTGCAGGTAGACCATCAGGGTGTCCTGGTCCGGCGGCAAAGCCAGAGTATCCGGCTCCAGTCCGAATCGCTCGAATGCGACGCGGACCGCCACCCGGGGCACGTCCCGCAGGACGAAGCCCCCGCTCGAGTCCGTGCGGGTCCCAATCCCGTACTCGACGACGCGAGCCGTCACCCCGACCAACGGCGTGCTGTCACGGACAGAGACTGCCCGTCCCGATACCGCACGACGCTCCTGCCCCCGTGCGTCGATCACAGAAAGCGCCAGCAGGAGGCAGGTACACGCCAACCGTACCGGAGCAGCGGTCATGGCCACCGTGCGGTCAAAGGAAGACTCCCAATGTATCCAACGTGTCGACCAGTGTAGATTGCGGTCCGCCTAGGTGAGATATCGATATGTCAGAATACACTGTACCATGCCCCAAGTGCGGGAAACAGGCTCGTGGGAAGTTCTGCGGGAGCTGTGGTGCACCGCTGTCTCAGACGACGTGCCCCACTTGTCGCACAGCGTTACGGCCAGGCGTCCGGTTTTGCCACATCTGCGGTGCGCCGTTGGGCGGCCGTCAAGCGCCCGCTGCAAAATCCAGCCTGGCCATGTGGGTGGCAGCGATCACCGTCAGCGCTGCGGTCGCGGTGTTCGTGGCCATCCGTGCCGGGAGCGGTGCACCGACCGCGACGCCGCCTCCCCCCTCGAGCACGGCAGGAGCCCCCATCGCGGACATCAGCCAGATGTCGCCGAGAGAAGCCGCCGACCGACTCTTCGATCGAATCGTCAGGGCCGCCGAGGCAGGAGATACGGCTCAGGTGATGCAGTTCCAGCCGATGGCGCTGACTGCATACGGCATGTTGGCGGAGCAGGACAGCGATACTCGCTATCACGTCGGACTGATTCACTCGCTTGCCGGTAACGTTGCGGGCGCTCGGGCCCAGTTGGATTCTCTTCGCGCCGCCAACCCCAATCACCTCCTGGCGGCCATGCTCGACTTCACGCTCGCCCAACTCGCCGAGGACGAGCAGGGCCGGCAGCGGGCATACCGCGCGTTTGTGGACGCGTATGAGGCGGAGATCGCCACGCAGAAGCCGGAGTACGCGGCGCACCAGCAAGCCATCGAGGCTTTCCTCGCAGCCGCCCGGCGCGAGTTGGGAGCGAACAACTGAATGCCGACGATTCATGTAGCGCACAGCCCCGATTCCGACGACGCGTTCATGTTTTGGGCCCTTGCGTCCAACAAGATCGACACTGGCGACCGCACGTACGTACACGAGCTCGCAGACATCGAAACGCTCAACCAGCGAGCTCTGAAGGCCGAGTTGGGAGTGACCGCCGTTTCGGTACACGCTTACGCGCACCTGGCGGACACCTACGCGATTCTTCCCCATGGCGCATCGATGGGCGATCGGGAATACGGCCCGCGACTCGTCGCACGCGCGCCGAAGCCCGACGACGTTCGGGCCGCCATGGCCGGGAAGCAGATCGCCGTGCCAGGCGAGCTCACCACGGCGTACTTGGTATTGCGTCTCTTTCAACCAGATTTCCACGCCGTGGTCATGGCCTTCGACGAGATCGAGACCGCCGTGGAGCGAGGGGACGTGGATGCGGGGATCTTGATTCATGAAGGCCAACTCACGTACCAGGACCACGGCCTGCAACTCTGGCTCGACGAGGGCTCGTGGTGGTACGAGGAGACGGGTGGACTCCCGCTGCCGCTGGGCTGCAATGTGGTCCGACGTGACCTGGGCACCGACTTGATTCGTGCCGTGTCGCGAGATTTACGGACGAGCATCACCACGGGACTAGAGCACCGCGCGGAGGCGCTGGCGTATGCCATGCAGTTCTCCCGGGGGTTGGACGACGCCAAGGCCGACGAGTTCGTCGGCATGTACGTCAACGATTTAACGGTGGACTACGGTGAGCGGGGTCGGAGGGCGGTGAAGGAACTGTTGACCCGGGCGGCCAGTGCGGGATTGATTCCGGCCCCGGTTTCCCTGGACTTCGTGGGAGACGAGTAGCCGGGAGCGCTTCCCTCCCACGCCACTGAAGGCCGGCGTTTGTCACTGCAGCGCGCGTCGTTTTTGGGGAGGCGGAGCACGCCGTTCGTCACTGCAGCGCGCGTTGGTTCGCATGGTGGGCCATGTTGAGGCCTCGCACTGAAGGAGAACCGCAGCGCGCGGAAGTGACAAATGGCGTGTTTCACGATGCGTAGGCGGCCGCGCGTTTTCGCATCCCGAAAAACACCCCAAAAAAGAGAAACCCGGGGGCCGAAGCACCCCGGGCTCGAGTGGCCGGACGACGCCGCCGTCAAACGCCGCGCACGGCCACAATCTATTTCAAACGAGCGTCAGTTTTTCGGAGCCACCCCGCTCGGCAAATAAATCGTGGGTTTCAAATTGCGACTCCCACGCTTCCCGCGGGCCATCATGGCAATCAACCTCGGTGCCGTCTCCATTCTGGTTGACACTTCTCGTTGTGTCTTCCTCATCCGAATACCCGCGATCACCGTCATTTGATCCTCTCCTGCCCAACCGAATCTTCGCTGCGTCCCTACTGGGTTAGATGCGCCCGCTCAGCATAGGGTTGCAGTGCCGGGCGATCACCGCATCAATCGAATCCTTCCGAGCCTCGATGTGGCCAGCGAATCCGCGGCGGTACCCCGCCGCAACACCAGCTTCGTGTTGGCACCACCCCTCCCCAACCCCGTCGGCTGAAACGCTACGCTCGAGCGTGATGCTCGTAGCGAGACCCCGTGAGCGGCTGGCCCAGACGCGACGAGGAACGTCGAATCTGGAGGTCCTTCAAAGACAGCGCGGAGATCGTCCGCCGAGAACTCCACCCGGACCGGTCTTCCGTACAGAACAGCTGCAAGCCGTGCGGTGCGATAGAACGAGGTGGTCTCGTTCACCGCCCGAGCGACCGCCAATCTGTCAAACGCATGGATCACCGTGGGAGTTCCAACAGTCGCCACGATCCCGACGATCAGAACCACCGTGAGGACCTCGATCAGCGTAAAGCCTCGAGCCATGCCGTAAGGTGTGCTTGCCACCCCGGAGGCCGGGTACCACGGGGATGCGCCATGTGGCCCGCCGTCGCGGACGGGGGCCACGGCGCATATACTGCCTCTATGCCCGACAACACCCCCAAGGATCCGCTCCTCACTCTCCGCCAATACGGCCAGTTCGCCCCATGGAACCTCCGCGACCTTGCCGCCTTATCTGGGGCCCTCCTCGAAGCCTCGGGAATCCGCCCGACGAATGCGGCGGCCAGCGCCCGTCCCTCCGACCGCACCGTGCGGTACTATGTGGCTCGCGGCCTCATGGCCCCACCGGATGGCCGGGGCACGGCCGCCACCTACTCCTATCGACACCTGCTCCAGATCCTCTTGATCAAGCTCCGGCAGATGGAAGGCGCGGCGCTCTCGAAGATCGCGCAGGAACTCGACGAGCAAACCGGCGACGTCATCGAACGCCGGGTGGCGTCCGCGCTGGGGCCGACCATCGCCTCGCCAACTCGGTTGTCCATCGCCAATCCGGAGGCGGCTCGAGGCAGAGCCGGCAGAGCCATCCACTCGTGGGCCGTGCTGGGGGAGGGACAGGAGCACGCTGCGCCCGAGAACGGGAAGAGATTCGCCACCACCAAGTGGCACCGTGTACCCGTCGTCCGGGGGCTCGAGCTCCACGTTCATGAAGGCCACCCGCTGGCCAAGCACATCGGGGAAGCCCAAGACATTGCGGATGCAGTCCGCCTGGCGGTGAATCGGGTGCTGATGCGGGATGAATAAAATCCCTTCCCACGGGTATTTAGGTCACATCGGAAAGATGTCGGCTGTAGTCATTATTACCGGAACCGCAGCCCAGCTGCGGCTCGGTTGATGTCTACCCGGAGAATTTCGTTAACCGCAACTGGAGCTTGAGATGACCTTCGTCTACGTCGTCGTCCTCGTCGCCATAGTCGTGTGGGCCGTCATCGCGTTCAACCGCCTCATCGCTTTGAAGGGGCAGACGCTAAACGGCTGGAAGCAGATCGACGTGCAGCTCAAGCGCAGACACGATCTCATTCCGAATTTGGTGAACGCGGTCAAGGGCGCGATGGAGTTCGAGAAAGAGACTCTCGACGCCGTGATTTCAGCCAGGAACCAAGCCGTCAAGATTCAGGCGGACGCCCTTCCGACAGGTGGTGTGGCCGCGCTGGCGCAGGCCGAAGCAAAGCTGACCAGCGCCCTGTCGGGACTGAACGTCGTCGTTGAACGGTACCCCGACCTGAAGGCCACCGGCAACGTCGCACAACTCCAAGAAGAGCTTACTTCGACGGAAAACCGCGTGGCGTTCTCGCGGCAGCATTACAATGACACTGCCACCTCGTACAACGTCCTTCAACAGCAGTTCCCGTGGAGCCTCCTCACCGGATTTGCCAAGGCGATTCCGGTCGAGCTGTGGGAGATCGTGGATGACACCGACCGAGAGGTTCCCAACGTGGACTTGTCGATGAAATAGAGCCGTGAGTGACGCCAACCTCTTCGAGCAACAGCGGGTCAACCGTCGCAGGTCGGCAATCGTCGTCACCGTATTCCTGCTCTTCTTTGCGTGGGTGGGTTTCGGCGGAGACCTGGCGTTCAACCTGTTGACCGCCGAAGCCGACCCACAGGAATATCACCACACCATTCCCTGGATCGGCATCGTGGCCACTCTGCTCGGCCTCGGTATCACCTGGTACGCGCGGCGCACCGGCCCGAAGAAAGTGTTGTGGGCCACGGGAGCGTGGGAGCTCGTTGCACCCAAGCGTCAAGAGGAAAAGGTGCTG
>JBDHAF010000098.1:0-13838 GCA_039588255.1 Gemmatimonadota bacterium
GGGGCTCCGAACCACACGTCCGCCTGCGGATTCACCCGCTCCGAGCGGATGCGGTCGAGCACCTCCTGCGATCCCATGTCCAAGGTACGCACGTCGATTCCGGGGTTCGCCGCCTCGAACATCCTTTCCGAGAGGCGCAGAAGATCGCGTCCGTGGGGCGAATACACGACCAACGGCGTGCGGCCGTCGCCGGCACACCCGGCGACCGAAACACCGAGTAGGAGGAGAAACGACGTTACCGGAAGCTTATTGGGATGCAGGAGAGCGATGCGTCTCAAGAGACGGGCCAACAGATCATTGCACATGTTCGGGTTTCAAGCCAAGGAGATTCAAGAATAGTCGAAAGGCGCCAGGAGTTCCGGCCGGAAGCGCTCGGAAAAAACTCAACCCCGTGTAGACATACGTTCCGGCGCCGTAGCGCGCGACCAGGAGACCACCCTGCAACGGTGAACGCCCTGCGTCGTTGGTTTCTACCAATGGGAGATAGGCCTCGTCCCACTCCCCCGCAAAATACAGCCCCCGTTCCTGGGGCCACCCGATCCAATCCTCCGGTGCGATGCGATTCGGGGTGTTGAACACCGGGTTGTCAGGACGGAGAATCCGCACCGGGGCCGTTTCGTCGGTCACGCGGTCGTGGGGCCGGCTGATCTCGAGCGCGTACGGAGCGTACCCTCCGCGTACGAACTGGTACTGCTGATACTGCACGATGAGCAGGCCGCCGGACCGCGTGTACTCCATCAGCCGCTCGTTGTACTCCGTCAACGCCGAGTCGGCTTCGTAGGCTCGGCTGCCGACCACGATGGCATCGTACACACTCAAGTCGTCGCCGGCCAACTGGTCGCCGTCGAGCACCTCCACCGGAACCTCTATTTGCCGCAAGGCTTCGGGCATCCGATCCGAAGCCCCCCGCACGTATCCCACGCGCCCCAACGGCGGCAGGGTCATCGGCGCCACCCGGACAGCACTTCGCGCCGCGTGCACCATGGGCGTGGCCCGGATGTGGGAGTACTCGATCATTCGCACCCCACGGTCGAACGTCCGCCCGTCCTCACCCACCACAACCGCGCTGACCTCCACTCGTGCATCGACCACATTCGACGGCCGGGAGAGTGAGAACACGAACCGTTGCGATGCACCGGGTCGGTCGAAGGAGAACCTCTGGGGAGACGGGGCCGGCCAGCCCGCGATCTCCAGGCCGACTTCCCCCGCGTACCTGGCGGAGCCGCTGTATATCAAGGAAACGGAAAACTCCCGCTCGCGATCCCCATCGACCGGCCAGACGACGTTGGCGGGATCCAACCGCACGTCAACGAGGGGCACGACCCGCACCTCACGACGGATTTCCCCCGCCGCCTGGTTTCTCGCCCTGAACGTCGCTTCCCGGCGCAACTCCACTGACCCTCCCAACACCGCCAACCGAAATCGTGCGTGGAGGATCGGCGACTGGAAGGGCCTGCCCCGGACATCCGGCGGCGCCTGGCTCCAATCGTACATCCCCCCGATCAACGGCCGCTCGAGGAAGTAAGGCTGGGTGGGAGACGCGTCTTCTGGAACCGTGATGCGAAACTCCACCGTCGCCATCGTGCCGGATCGCGCCGGCTCGTCCGGGAGATCCGTCCGCTCCACGCTCCAATCCTCCGGAGCCGAGAGCAACACCCCCTCCACGTGGACGTCGAACGGTCCGCCGTTGAAGACGCTTGCCGTGACGGTGACGGTCTGTCCCGGAGTGATCTCCTCGTCGTCCACCACGGCATCCATCACGAGGCCGGCGCTGATGCCGATGACCCGTTCGAGGAGGTCTCGGGCCCGTCCCGACGCAGCGGGAAGTTGTGCCATTAATTCCGGCGCCAGGGCGGCCAGGTTGGTCGGGTCGACCGCACCCCGTGCCAACGCGGCAAACCGCATCAGGGGTGTCGGCTCGGAAACGATGCCGGCGAACAGATCTTCGGATCCGTCTCCCGAATCGTTGCCCGCCCGATCGGTTATCAGCCGGAGTCTGGTCTCCTGGGGGCCGATCTGCTGCAACACTCCCATGTCCTGGCTGCGATGACGGCTTCGGCTCGCCATGGCTATCTGATGGTACGATTGCCCGATCCGGGGATCGAGCATGCCGGTGGGGATCGCCAACGTCGTCGCCGACCGGTCGAACCGCGTCGACCGGTAGAGCTTCAACGGAGTCCAGGGCGCGAGGTGCTCTTCGGTTTCGAGCTCGGGAAACCACGACGGGTCGCCGGCGGCGTCAAACGCGGCTGCGGCCGCAACGCCGGCAGCCTGATGTTGTCCGTGACCGTCTCGAGTCGTGCCCGAGAACACCGAGACGATCACGTGCGGGCGGAATCGGCGAACGACCCGCACGACGTCTTTGAGAATGGAGTCGGGAAGCCAGAGGCCCGAAGTCTCGTCGAGGGACCTGGTGTATCCGAAGTCGTACGCACGGGTGAAGAACTGCTCGGCGCCGTCGAGTTCCCGGGCGGCCAGGAGTTCTCGCGAGCGGATCACACCCAGCGCCGTTCCCAGCTCCGGGCCGATCAGGTTCTGTCCCCCATCTCCCCGCGACAGGGCGAGATACGCTGCCCGGACGCCGTACCCCCGGCTCAGGAGCGACAGCAGCGAGGTGTCTTCATCATCCGGATGGGCCGCAATGACGAGGACCCGGCGGTCTTCGGCGAGCTGTTGGAGGAGGCGATCCAACGCCACGATTCCCCCGTTGGAGGGGGGCGCAAGTTGGCCGGTAAGCGAGGTCGTACTCGCCAACGCCAACGCCAGTGCAAGGACGCTGCTACGCCGCCTGACGTGCGACAACAATGCTTCTGAGTCTTTCCGCGCTAGGGTCTTGGGGATCTCCAAACGGCATCGGATGGCCGGCCGGGTCCATCACGACCGATGGACACACGAACTCCAACCTCCGGGACCGAACCAACTCCTGTACCTGCTGCGTCGACACCGCGGCGGCAATCACCACCTGGGCGGGCGCCATCGTTTCGGCGCACTTCGCCGCCGCCAGCACCTTCCACGGACTCGTCACCTGGCCATCCATGATGATCACGGCGCTGCCGCTCACTTCTCGCAAGTTTCGCTGGCCGCGAAAGAGGAGGCGTTCCTGCTTGATGGCGCGCCGAGCACGGTCGATGGACTGCTCCAGCATCTCCAGGGAGCTGAACTTGGGTGCGAACTCGGGATCAAGGACCGCCTCTGTGTCTTCGGCCATGGCGCCGACGATCTGCGCATCGTCGAGCCGCACATGGGCGCTGATCACCACGTCGAAACTGCACTTCATGGCCTCCGCCGCCGTGGCGGCGAGCTCCACCCCACTGGGGGTCACGGCCCACACCACCACCGGAGTCCTAACGCGCTGATACAGCTGCCGACCCAACGTGGATCCAGCCCCAGAACGGGATGGGTAGAGCGCATCTTGGCCAACCGGTGTCGTCATCCGTCGCTTAGCTCTGAATTCGCGAAAAAGCTCGTCACGCTGGGGTCGGGTGCCGGGGTTTACTCGGACCATCCGGAAGCCCATGAATTCTGGCTTCCTCTGCGTCACCGCGCAACCGTAACTTACCAAATAGCCACAAGTTATCCGTGATTTCCGTAGCGGCCGCCAAGCGGCGGGGGTTACCTTTCGTCATGACCGGCGCAACTACCGAGCCCACCTCTGGGCACAAAAATCCCGCCGACAGAACCGTTTCCGAACTCGAAGCCCGGGAGGTCGCCGAAGCCGCCCGGGAAAAGGAGTGGACTGCTCCGAGCTTCGTGGGGGGACTGTTCGACGGCAGGCTCTACCTCGATCTCATCCATCCGTTTCCCACCGTGCCGGCCGAGGAGCTCGAACGGGCCAAGCCGTTCCTCGAGAAGCTCGCGGCTTACGTGCGGGAGAACGTGGATCCGGAAGAGGTCGAGCGGAACTCCAAGATCCCCGAGCACGTGGTCAAGGGACTCGCCGAGCTCGGCGCCTTTGGCATCAAGATCCCGACCGAATACGGCGGACTCGGCCTCTCCCAAACGAGCTACAACCGGGCCGTCTCCATCGCCTCCAGTTGGGAGAGCAGCGTCGGGGTGCTGCTGTCGGCGCATCAATCCATCGGGTTGCCCCAGCCACTCAAGCTGTTCGGCACGCCGGAGCAGAAGAAGAAGTACCTCCCCCGTCTCGCCAAGGGTGAGATCAGCGCTTTCGCCCTCACCGAGGTGGACGTGGGCAGTGACCCGGCGCGCATGGCCACGACCGCCGAGCTGACCGAGGATGGCTCGGCCTATATCCTGAACGGCGAGAAGCTCTGGTGCACCAACGCCACGGTCGCCGACGTCGTGGTGGTCATGGCCAAGACCGGCGAGCGGAGCATTTCGGCCTTCATCGTGGAGTGTGATTGGCCGGGCGTGGCCGTGCCCTTCCGCAGTCACTTCATGGGTCTGAAGGGCATCGAGAACGGCGTCATGACGTTCGACAATGTCCGAGTCCCGAAGGAGAATCTCCTGTGGGGCGAAGGCAAAGGCCTCAAGCTCGCCCTCATCACGCTGAACACGGGTCGGCTCACCCTCCCGGCGACGTCGTGCATTGCGGGGAAGCAGTGCCTCGCCATCGCCCGGGAGTTCGCCCAGGAGCGGGTCCAGTGGGGCAAGCCGGTAGGCAAGCACGATGCCGTCGCACAGAAGCTCGGTCGCATCGCGGCGTACGCGTTCGCCCTGGAGGCCGTGGCGGAGCTCGCGGCCCTGCTGGCCGACCGGGGCAAGACGGACATCCGCCTCGAGGCCGCCATGGCGAAGATGTGGAATACCGAGCTTGCCTGGCGCGTCATCGACGAGACCCTCCAGATTCGCGGGGGCCGGGGGTACGAGACGGCCGCGAGCCTCAAGGCTCGTGGCGAAAAGCCCGTACCCCTAGAACGCATCATGCGGGACTTCCGCATCAATCTGATTTTCGAGGGATCGAGCGAGATCATGCGGCTGTTCATCGCCCGGGAGGCGGTGGACTCCCACTTGAAGGTGGCCGGCGCCATCGTCAATCCCAAGGCACCCATGGGTGCCAAGGTGGCCGCCCTTTTCAAGGCGGCCGCCCACTACGCAGTCTGGTACCCCGCCCGCTGGGTTGGGTGGGGTCGGTGGCCCCGGTACGGCGAGTTCGGCAAGCTCGCCAAGCACGTCCGCTACGTCGACCGGACGTCGCGGCGCCTCTCCCGTAGCGTGTTCCACTCCATCATGCGCTTCGGACCGGGCCTCGAGAAGCGCCAGGCGGTCCTCGCGCGCCTGGTGGAAATCGGGGCGGAGCTGTTCGCCATGAGCGCCGTATGCTCCCGGGCCCAGGCCCTACAGACCAGCAAATCCGCGGAGGACAGGTCTCAGGGCTCGCAAGCCCAGGATCTGGCTGATATGTTTTGCCGCCTAGCCCGACGCCGAATCCGGGACCGTTTCCGGAAGCTCTTCCGGAACGACGACGTTGCCGTCTACAAGACGGCCCAGCGGGTGCTGTCGAACGAGTTTGTATGGCTAGAGGAGGGGCTCATCGACTAGCGATACGGCCCCTCGACAGAACTGCCGCTCTGCGGCGCGCAACCCGGGATGTGGTCCGTCCCGGGTTTTGTCGCCTCAGTAAAGGTGTTTCGTTAGAGGTTCTTTAGAGTATGCAGGGAAAAGCCGTCTTTCGCCGGATGCTCAGGTGGACTCCCCTCGTCGGAGTCGGGCTTTTCCTTGTCAACTGCAGCGACCAGACGGGACCCGAGCAGCAGTACGGACACCTGTCCCTGATCCCCACGTTTGCCAGCCGCGCCGCGCAAATCATCCAAGTCGACTCGGTGCAGGTACTGCTTCTCCGATCCGACTCGGCGACCGTCGCGTTGGACACCGTCGTCGCCATCGATCCGGATTCCAACACCGTCGTTCTCGACTTCACCGTCATCCTCCTCGCCCAGACCGAGACGTTCTTCGTGGAGATGTGGCTCCTCGACCCGGTGGGCGAGATCGTGTTCCACAGCGGACCGGACGTCATCACGGCCACAGCCGGGTCGTCGACCCCTGGCGAGGGCACCGAGGTGGTCCTCGATTACGTGGGCGTCGGCTCCGACGCAGCCGGCGTCCGGATCACCAGCACCGACCTCGTCGTTCTCTTCGGGCAGACACTCACTCTGAGCGCCGAGGCCGTCGATAGCCTCAACGAGATCATCGCCGACACGCCCATCCTCTGGATCTCCACCGACACGACCAGGGGCACCTTCCCCCAGAGCGACGTCGGCGCGCTGGTGGGTGGTACCGTGCGGGGACCGGTGAACGTGGTGGCCGAGTTGCTCACCGGACAGGCCGACACGGCGACCGTGCTCGTGCAGCCGGTTCCGAGCAGCGTTGTCATCGTGTCGGGTGACGCGCAGTCCGGTGACGTGGCGGTGGCGCTGACGAATCCCATCGTCGTGCAGGTCAACGACGCGAACGACCAGGGAGTACAGGGCGTGGCCGTGAAGTTCACCACTACCGACGGCGGGAGCTTCACGCCCGACTCGGTGGTGACCGACGCCCAGGGTCAGGCGTCCACGTCGTGGACGCTGGGAGCGGCTCCCGGAACCCAGACCGCCACGGCAGCGGTGGTGGGAACGGCGGGCGTCGAGGCGACGATTACGGCGGATGCCATCCAGAAGGTTGCCACCGACCTTGCGATCGTGAGCGGAGACCGGCAGACCGGCACGGTGGGGCTGGAGCTCACCGACTCCCTGGTGGTGTTGGCGACCGACGCCCTCGGTAACCCGGTGGGCGGCACGACCGTCGACTGGGTCGTCACGGTGAACAACGGTTCGGCCAATCCGGTGCAGAGCGTGACAGATGCCGCCGGACTCACCGCGACGGCGTGGACCTTGGGAACCACGGTGGGAGCCAACTCGGTGAATGCATCCCTGCCGCAGCCGATGGCTTCCCCCGATTCGGCGTCGGCGGCTGCCGCACCAGGCGACAGCGCTGCGGCCGGCGCCGAAGCACCTGCGGCGCTGGCTGTGACGTTCACTGCCACCGGAACTTCCAGCGGGCCGGTGCTGCTCACCGTCGAGAGCGGCGACGCTCAAGCAGATACGGCCGGCGCCGTTCTGCCGCTACCCATCGTGGCCAAGGTCGTCGACTCGTTCGGGAATCCAGTGCAGGGCGTGAACGTCGACTTTGCCGTGACTGGCGGCGGTGGAAGTGTGAGTGTTGCGACCGTACCAACCGACGCGGCGGGACTCGCCCAAACGGTCTGGAGCTTAGGGACCACTGCTGGTGCGCAGGAGGTCACGGCTACCAGCGGCGCTCTGCAGCCGGTGATCTTCTCGGCGACGGCAACGCACGGAACTGCCGATCAACTCGCGTTCCGCGTGGAGCCTACTGACGTCGTCGCAACGGAGCTACTCAGTCCCGCGTTTGAGGTTGAGATTCAAGATCGCCTTGGCAACCTCGTGACCAATGCAACTGACGGCGTGACGATAGCCATCGGCACCAACCCAGGTGGTGCGAGGGCGAGCGGGACCTTGACCGTCGCGGCCATCGGCGGCGTGGCTACGTTCGCTGATGTGAGTCTGGACAAGGCTGGCACTGGTTATACCCTCACAGCTTCTGCGACGGGTCTTGTCGACGTCACGAGCGCACCCTTCAACGTCAACAGCGGGCCTGCAGCAAACTTGGTGCTCGATGGCGGCGATGCACAACGAGGCACCGTCGCGACAACACTGGCTCAGTCCCTCACCGTTAAGGTGACCGACAGCGGGGGTAATCCGGTAAGTGGCGTGACGGTGACGTGGGCCGTTACCGGCGGAGCCGGGAACGTTGCCCAGCCCACCACCGTGAGCGACGCTCTGGGGATTGCGAGTAATCAGTTGCAGGTCGATCCAGCATTTGGAGCGAACGAGGTTCAAGCATCGGTAACCGGATTGTCTGGATCACCAGTGGCCTTCTCTGCGCTCGGAACACCGGTCGGGATGACGAAGTTGTGGGAAGGCCTAACCACGGACTGGACAGCAGCATCGAATTGGAGCCCTACGGGAGCCCCAACCGCAACAGACAATATTTTCCTCCATGCTGGCGCTGCTGCCCAACCAGTTCTGACCGCCAATCAATCGGTCAATGACTTGCTGCTGGAGTCTGGTGCAACACTAGACGTGAGCACATTCACGATGACCGCGTCCGGAGACGTCAATGCCGGAACAACGATCATAGGCACTGGTAGCGTTTTACTCACCGGTTCAGGCAAGACGGTGACCGGCGCCCTCCCGAACACGACTGTTTCATCAGACATCACGGTCGCCGGCAGCACAACAATTGCTGGTGACCTTATCGTGTCGGGTAGTGGCGCCGACCTCATACTGAATGCCCAGACGGTGACGGTCAGTGGGAACTTCAGCACGGTCTCGGGCGGCATTCTCACGATGACCAATGCGGCGGATGTGCTGGACGTCGCGGGGAACGTGACGTTCAACGGTGGAAACACTAGCGGCAAGCTTACGAGCGGCCTGCTCCAACTCCAGGGAGACTTCACGCAGACCGGCGGGTCGTCACTGCGCTTTGCCGCCTCGGGAACTCACAAAGTGCTGTTCAAAGGCAGCGTCGCGCAGACCATCACTTTTGGCAATCCGGGAGCCGGGAGTTCTCGTTTCCAAGAACTCGATATCAGCAATGCCGCCGGGGTGAGCTTCGCCAGCACCCTCGACGTGCTGGGGCGGGTGACGCTGACCGGGACCTCCGGTGCCGTGACGGGCACGACGGTGACCATCGCCGGCGACTTGGTCGATACCCCCGGCTCGAGTTGGCAGGTGACTAACACGACGTTCAGCGGATCCCCGAGCACCTTGCCGGCGTCCATGACCACCAACGTCACGTTTGCCGGGGCGGCCACGCTGGTGGCACCCCTTACCCTCACCAACAACTTGACGGTGTCGGGCAGTGGCGCCGACCTGACGCTGAACGGTCAGACGGTGGCGGTCAGTGGAAACTTCAGCACGGTCTCGGGCGGCATTCTCACGATGACCAATGCGGCGGATGTGCTGGACGTCGCGGGGAACGTGACGTTCAACGGTGGCAACACCAGCACCAAGCTGACGAGCGGCCTGCTCCGCCTCCAGGGGGACTTCACGCAAACCGGTGGGTCGTCACTGCGCTTTGCCGCCTCAGGTACTCACAAAGTGCTGTTCAACGGCAGCGTCGCACAGACCATCACTTTTGGCAATCCGGGAGCTGGGAGCTCTCGTTTCCAAGAACTCGATATCAGCAATGCCGCCGGGGTGAGCTTAGCCAGCACCGCCAACGTGCTGGGACGGGTGACGCTGACCGGGACCTCCGGTGCCGTGACGGGCACGACGGTGACCATCGCCGGCGATTTGGTCGATACCCCCGGCTCGAGTTGGCAGGTGACGAACACGACGTTCAGCGGATCACCGAGCACCTTGCCGGCGTCAATGACCACCAACATCACGTTCACCGGGGCAGCCACCCTGCCTGGTGGTGTCAATCTCACTGGCAACCTGACGGTGTCGGGTAGTGGCGCAGACCTCATACTGAACGGCAAGACGGTGACGGTAAGTGGGAACTTCAGCACGGTCTCGAGCGGCATTCTCACGATGACCAATGCGGCAGATGTGCTGGACGTTGCGGGGAACGTCACGTTCGACGGCGGCAACACCAGCACCAAGCTGACGAGCGGCCTGCTCCGCCTCCAGGGGAACTTCACACAAATCGGCGGGTCGTCACTGCGCTTTGCCGCCTCGGGGACCCACAAAGTGCAGTTCAACGGTACCGCCCTACAGACGATCAGCTTCGGCAATCCGGGGGCTACCAGCTCGCGGTTCCAGGACCTCGATATCACCAACACAGTGGCGGCAGTGAGCCTCAGCACAAACACGCAGGCAAATGGCGACCTGACGGTCACAGGAGGAACGCTGAGTGGTACCGGCACGCTGACCGTCGTCGGCAACGTAACGGTTTCTTCCACACTCTCCATGACCGGACTTAGCGTCGGCGGGACCTTGAGCGTCACCGGCACGTACGGCGTGACCAACACAACCTTTACCGGGACGGGGCCCCAGTCGATACCGCCGCTGGCATATACGAACCTGGACGTGACCGGCACCGCGGCCTTCGCCGCAGCTACGACGATCGGTGGAAACCTCAGTGTGAGCGGCAGCAGCGGCAATCTCGCGGTGGGCGGGCAGACGGTAGCGGTTGCCGGCACGTTCAGCACGGCATCCAGCGGCGTGCTCACAATGGACAAGGCGCTGGACGTGCTCGACGTGGCGGGTGACGCGACCTTCGGTGGCGGCAACACCAACGGCACACTGACGGATGGGACACTGCAGTTGGAGAGCAACTTCTCACAGACGGGTGGGGCATCCTTGCGCTTCGCCGCCTCAGGTAATCACACGGTGTTGTTCGACGGCAGCACCGCGCAGACCATCAGCTTTGGAAACCCGGGGCCCTCCAGCTCCCGGTTCCAACACGTAGAGACCAACAACTTCACCACGAACGTGCAGTTCATCTCTAACGCCCAGATCAACGGCTCGGCGACGTTCGGCTCCGCCAAGTTCACGAGCACTGCCGGTGTCACCGTGACCGTGGATGGAGACTTGATCGATTCCTGCGGCGAGTGCAGCAGTGGGTGGAATCCGACCAACACGATCCTTACGGGGGCCGCGGCGGGCGTATCCGGTCCCATGACCACCAACCTCACGATCACCGGCAGCGCAACGCTAAGCTCCTACACGACGGTAACCGGCAACGTCACCGTAGACGGTAGCGGCAGCCTTGATCTCGGCAATAACTTCATGTCCGTCGACAACAACTTCAGCACGCAAGGCACCGGAGTGTTGAAGATGGGCAATACGTCCGACATGCTGGTCGTGCAGGGCAACGCTACGTTTGGCGGTGGAAGTGCAACGGGTTTGCTGACAGACGGCAGGATCGGTGTTGGGGGTAATTTCACGCAATCGGGCGCGGCAACGTCTTTCGACGCCACGAGCGGACACACCGTCGAGCTGAACGGACTAGGCGCACAGACGATCACGTTCGCCAACCCCGGAAGCGGCGCCGGCTCCTCCCACTTCATGCACGTGGACTTCTGGAACACGTCTGCCGCCACCACGCTGTCCACTGACGCCTTTGCGAACGGGTACATCCGGAACACGTCCGCAGGCACCGCAACGGTGAGCAGCCTTGGAAGGACTTTGACCGTCGCCGCGCTTGACGCAACCAACATAACGTTCAACCGTGTGCTGTTGGTCTGGAGTCGCACGACAACCGGAGGATTCACGCAGTTCAGCAACATTACGTTGAACAGCTACAACGTCACCGATATCGCCTTGACGATCAATCACCCAGGACAGTTGAGCTCGGCGACAATCGCGTTTGGTGGAATCTGGAACGCCAATTGGGACCCCTCCGGCGGCGGCGCCTACATCAAGGCAGAGGATGTCGTAGCTGACCTGAACCAGCTGGTCATCAGTGGATTCATGTTTGTCCCGGACCTCTCCTGCGTCGGTGACTTTCAAACCCTGGGTTTTGACGGCGGTGCCGATCTCAGTCTCTTCGGCTGCTCATAGTCTAGAAAAATGCGCATCGCCTTTTTCACGGCCGGCACCGTTGGTGCCGGCCATGTTGTTTTGGGTATGGCCGTGGAGCGAGGCCTACGAAGAGCCGGGTTCAGCGGTGAGTTTCGAATGTTTGGCCCCGAGGAGGCGTTCCCCACCACTCAGGGCCCTTCCCGTCAGATAGTGCGCATCAACCAGGACGAACTCGAAAACCCGTTCACGGCAGCAAACAGCGCCCTCAACAAGGCCTTGCATGAGTACCGGCCCGACCTCCTGCTTGTGGACATCTTCTGGGCACCTCTCTTGTACATTTTGCCTGTCCCTGGCTGCGAGTGCTGGCTCCTCATCCGGAAGGTGCCAGACAGGTGGCTGGAGGGAACGTTCTCGTCACCTTTCGATCCGAAACCCTACACCCGTATCATAGGAACCGAGCCACTCACCTTCTCCGCGCTCACAGACACCATCGACCCGATCGTCGTCTGCAATCCGGACGAATGCCGGCCACCTGTCGCTTTGCGGAACGAGCTGGAGGTGCCTGACGGCCGTCGGCTCGTCGTGGTGGCCCAAGCTGGCATGCCGGGAGAGGTCGACGAGCTGGATCACGAAGCGTCTTCGAACGATTTCGTTCTTCACTCCAGCTTGATCGATCGCGAAGCCTTCTTCCCGTTGGCCGAGTGGCTACCGGGGGCCGATCTGATTTACGGGGGCGCTGGGTACAACATGTTTTGGGAAGCCAAATGGCTCGGTTATTACGACCGATGCCGCTTTACAGCTTTTGAGCGACGCGTCGACGATCAAGCGTGGCGCCTCCGAGAGTGCGACAACTATTCGATGACACGCAATGGAGCCGATCAATTGGCCACCTGGATTATGCAAGGTTGACCGGCAACCCCAACTACGAATGTGTAGTGTTACCTTTCTCTCGATGAGCTAATCACCAACCCAGTCCGCATGACACGATGGCCAACGTCACACTTGCCTGCCAATTCTGCCAAACCCTGAACAAGATCGACCCGGCCCGCCACGCCGACCGGCCCAAGTGCGCTGAGTGCGGCCGGCCCTTTCTCCTCGACCGCCCGGTCAAGGTCCTCGAGGAACACTTCGACCAGACCGTGCTCAAGGCCGAGGTCCCTGTGGTGGTGGACTTCTATGCGGACTGGTGCGGGCCGTGCAAGATGATGGCTCCGCTGGTAGACGAGATCGCCAATGAGCAGGCCGGCAAGGTGCTCGTGGCCAAAGTGGACACCGACGCCTCACCCAAGGTGAGCCAGCGCTACAACATCAAGGGGATCCCGTTCTTTGCCCGGTTCGAGAACGGTGAGCTGGTCAAGCAGGCTGTGGGAGCGGTTAGTCGAGAGGAGCTACAGGAGCTGGCCGCCGACCCGGCGAACTGAGTAATGCGCGGGAGGGGGCTTATGCCCCCTCCCGCGTCCCATCACGTGGTCGGCAATCCCTTCTTCACAACCTCTTCGAACGATTCGATGAACGTGTCGATCTCGTTCAATGTGGTGTACACGTTCGGTGTGATGCGCAATCCGGTGCAGTCCTTGTGCCCGATCCCCACCACAATGATCCGTTTCGTGTCCCAGAGGTGATTCACGATCTTTCCCGGCTCCACGCCATCGACCCCAATATTCGCGATGCCACACGACAGTGCCGGATCGAAGCTCGTGTTGATGGTCACGCCGGACATGCCCTCGAAGTGGCGCATGAAGCGGTCCCGCAAAAAGCGTAACCGGGCAGCTTTTCGCTCGATGCCGATCCCCTGATGAAACGTCAGCGCCTCGGCGATGGCGTTGTGGTTCCCCGCCGGGTGCGTTCCGATCTCCTCGAACTTGCGGATGTCCTCGTCCTGCCTCTCGTTCGCCGCCATCAACGGCCACGTTTCCTTGATCTTGTCCCTCCGCACGTAGAGGAAACCGGTCCCGTGCGGTGCGAGGAGCCACTTGTGGAGCGACGTCCCGTAACGATCGCAGTCGAGATCGGCCGCGGTGAACGGGAAGTGGGCATACGCGTGGGCCCCATCCACGATCGTCTCGATACCCCGAGCCCGTGCAAGCTGGCAGATCTCCTTCACCGGGAAGATCAGCCCGGTGAGGTTGGTGATGTGGCAGAAGTGAATGATCTTCGTCCGCGGCGTAATCGCCTCTTCGAAGATGTCGATCAGGTACTGGCTGCTCGGCGGAGGGTTCGGGAAGGAGACCTTCCTCAACACGATGCCATCACGCCGCACCCGCTGGTCGAACGTGGTGAGCATGCGGCCGTAGTCCTGGTCGGTGGTGAGGACTTCGTCTCCCGGCTGCAAGTCGATACCGAACTGGC
>JBDHAF010000099.1:0-20305 GCA_039588255.1 Gemmatimonadota bacterium
GAGTTTTCCACCGGCACCTTGGACCCCGCCGAAAAGCTGGACCCGCCGACTGCGTCGAAGGCAGCAATGGCGCGGGGCCCGTTGAAATGGGTGTCGGCGCCCTTGCTACTCGGCAGCGACGGGTTGACCAAGTAGCCGAAATCATCCCACAGGGTTCCGAAGCCGAGGACGTGACCGATTTCGTGAATGAAGAGGTCCGTGAGTCGGCCATCGTCCTTGAGTCGCTGGAGATCGTCGGTATCGAATCGCATGACCCCGACGACGGTCAGCAGCTCCGGATCGCGACCCAAACAGGCCCCGGCAGATCCCAAGGTGTTGCCCGGTCCATCGATCTCTTCGACCTGGACGAAGATGCGCACGTCGTCGACGACGTCGTTGAAACCCGGGTGCCGCAGGCCGCACGCCGCCGAGTCCACTGGACTTGCCGCGAACGAGACATCTGGCAAATCGCCGATAACTAGCTGCTCCCAGCGGCGGGCAGCGTCGTCGAGCTGCTTCGCGATGGAGGGGCCTTCGCCACCGATTCGGACGATCTCGATGTCGTATACCGCCGCGAGCCCGGTCGCAGTGAACACCAGTGGAGTGAGGCCGGACACGACCGACTCCACGCTGTTCGTCCCTTCCGCCGGACCCAGTGTCCACGTTCCGGCCGTCGCGATCCCCGCGTCATCGGAGACCGCCGGCGATCCGGTAATCACGCCGCCGCCGCCGGTGACGCCGAACGCCACGGACACCCCCGGCAGGGGATTGTCGAATTGATCCTGCACGAGGACGGCGGGCGCCAGGAAGAGTGGCTCACCGACCGCGCCAAACTGGTCGTCGCCGCTGGCAACCTGCAGCGAGGCCGGAACATCCGGCGTCCCCTCCGCCGTGAACGAGACCATTCCCAGTCCCTCCGACGACGCCGTCATAGTGTTGGTGCCGGTGCGGGTTCCCACCGTCCACTCGACGCCAGCGAGCCCGTCGGCGTCAGTGTTCACCAATTCGGCGCCGATGGTGCCGCCTCCGCCGGTGACGGCGAACGCGACCGGCACGTCCGCCACCGGCAGGCCGAGGCCGTCGGTGATTAGGACCTGGGGTTGCGCGGATACCGCCGTGCCCACCGTGGCGGTCTGGCCGTCGCCCGCTGCGACCGCCAGCGCAACGGGCCCCGGGAGCCCGGTGGCCTCGAAGGTCGCGCTCGCTTCGCCCGCCGTCACGGTGAGGGTATTGGTGCCGGGTGCGCCTCCCAGCGTCCAGCTTTCCGCATCGGCTTCGCCGTTGGCGGCGGTCGTAGCCGTCTCCGCGCCCACCGCCCCGCCGCCGGTTGCCACCGTGAAGGTGACTGCGAGATCTGCCACCGCGTTGCCGAACTGGTCGGTGACGCGCACGGTGGGCACGTCTGGAACCGGGAGGCCCGCCGTGACAGACTGGCCGTCGCCCTGCAGCTTCTCCACGACGTCCGCAGGTCCCACCACACTCAGTGCAATGAACACCACCCGGTCAATCGCCCCCGGTGCCGTCGCGTTCAGCACGTTCTGTCCCAACTCCTGCCCCAGGGTCCAGCTCGTGACCGCCGCGATCCCTTCGGCGTTGCTGGTTGCCTCGGCACCGGCCAGCGTGCCGCCGCCGTCGGTAACGACGAAGGTGACGACGACCCCGGGGACCGGTCTTCCGTCGTCCGAGAGCGCCCGCACGGCTGGAGGTGTGGGAACCGCGGCGCCGACGGGCGCTTCCTGGTTGTGCCCCTGCGCGACCTCGAGGCGGGCAAGATCCTCCGGCCCCAACCCACCGCTGCAGCTCCCTAACGCCACGCTGCCTGCCGCGACGAGGGCACCTCGGATCGAGAAGATTCTATGTCTGGTCATCACTACCTGTGGCCGCCATGTACCACCGGTTCTTCCTCAACTGAGGTTGATGGTGCGGAATCGAAGAAGAATGTCCGGTTGCCGCCGTATTGCTAGAGGGGAGTCCGCACCAACGGCATTTTTTGTTCATTTGCCTCTCGTGGAGTACACTGGTCAATCAGTTCTTGTTCCACATTGAACCAGACTCCACTCACCGTTCGTCCTCCATCAATCTCAGCAGCTCATCAAACCAGCTCAACACGACGACCATACGCGCCTCAATGCTTTCAAACGGTTTGATCATGACAAAACGCCGACCGTCGGGGTGCACGTCGTAATTGCTGTGATACGGCCACAGCGCATAGGAGCCCTCGAATAAGACCTCTCGGCTTCGCACTCTGAAACTCGGCATCGTTTCCACATCCACTGCAATCAGTTCCGGCCCGTTTCGATAAAACAGCTCACTCCCGTCACGCGACCAAACCGGTTCGGTTCCTCCGTCGAGCGAAACTGGAATGCGGCGACCGGGATCCGGAAAACTATTCACATAAATCTCGTAACGCCCCGACATGTCAGATGCATAGGCTAACCACCGCCCATCGGGAGACAGCCCGGGAGCATCTTCACTGGACGGAATTTGAAAGAACGGCCTCGCTTCGAGTTCTCCCTCGGTTGAAAGAATCCAGATGTCTCGCTGAGTGGTGGAATCCTGTTCTCTGAAAACCAGATGCCTTCCGTCGGGTGACCAAGACTCGGGGAAGTTCCACATCCCGCTTCTTACCATCAGTTGGGCGGTCCCGATCCCATCAGAGGACATGGACATGATATCGACCGACGTGGTGTTTTCCGACGAATACGCAACCCGGTTGCCGTTCAGACTCCACACGGGATAGTAGTTGTTCCCGACGAAGGTCAGCGGTGTCCGCGTGCCCGACGCCATTTCATGTATCCAAACCTGGCGTATCGGAGCGGCTCCAATACCGATCGCCAGACGGCTTCCGTCGGGAGACAACCGAGGGCTGACGAAAGTAGCCCGATCTTCGATAATAGGTTGCTCACGTCCGTTGCGATCGACCATGACCACCGAGCCACCCTCCACTTCCCCTGTGAGGTACACGAGCGTGCCAGTGCGAGAGATCGCGAAGTCCATCGTGCCGCTTGCCTTGACCGTAACGCTGTCGAGGAGCGGAACCGCCGGCCCCTCTACCTGCAGGTTCACCGGATCGAATGGTACGGCAATGAGCACGTTGTCCGTTCGCCCGTACACGATATGGCCGGTCTCGACGTAACGTGGATTGAGCCCCCGGAACAGCGGCGTGATCTCACCGTCGGCAGAGGAGAAAACAGCGACCTGTGTGTCGTCGAGATTTCCAGATATGATCGTAAAGAGTACGCCCCGACCGTCCGGCAAGATGCTCGGTCGGCTGTGCAATAGCTCTCCTTCGCCTGCATTCGGTGTCGTGAGTCGCTCGGGAGCCCCTCCATCGGGTGGCAAATGCCACAGCCCCGACGCCGACCCGAATACGATTGCGCCATCTGGTTCCCAGACTGCCCCGCGCGGCTCCGAGAATTCGAGAATGGGAACCGGTGCGCCTCCTGCAAGTGACACCTTGTCTAGGCCAGTGACCGTCGCGTAACCGACCCACTGGCCGTCAGGCGAGAAGAACGGATCGAGGGCACCCTCGGTGCCATCGACACGGTTGGGTTGCAGTTGATCGATTGGGCGGATGGAGAGGTGCCGGCTCGTCTCGTCGGCTCCAGTGTACGCGATCAGCGAACCGTCGTCGGAGATTGCCAGCGCGTGCCGCGATCCAGCCCAGGCCATTCCACCGGGGCCCGCAAAGCGCAACTCGAATCGTGCCAGCGGCGGTTGGGGTGCGACCCCGGGGCGGAACCACCCCCAGGCTGTGAATCCGCCGAGCAGCATGAGACCCAACGGCATCGCCCACCGCAACCAGCGGTTTTTCACGACGAAGCGGGTCCACGTGTCGCCGTCGGCCAGCGACGGAACCGACGCCGGCCACGCGACGGCGGCTTTTGGATCGGAAAGGGTGTCACGAAATTCCGATGCGCTCGCGAATCGATCCGCGGGGAGCTTTGCCAACGCCCGGTGCACGGCGTACTCGACGTGCGGGGGCACCGTCCTTCGCTCGGCTGTGATGCGTCGCGGTTCGTCGGTGATGACCTTGGCGATCACCGCCTGTGCCGTCGCCGCGGTGTGCGGCGGCTGCCCGATCAGCATCTCATATGCAACGCAGCCAAGTGAGTACACGTCGCAACGTGCATCGAGCGAGCGATCACCGGCGGCCTGTTCCGGACTCATGTATTCGGGCGTCCCTACCGAGAGCCCGGTTTCCGTCAATCGACGACCACCGGCAGCACTTAGGGCCAACGCAATGCCAAAATCCGCCACGACCGGTTGTCCGTCATGCAGCAGAATGTTGGCTGGCTTGATGTCTCGGTGGATGACTCCGTGTCGATGCGCGTAGTCGAGCGCGCTCGCCACCGCTCCGGTGATCTCGACGCTTTCCTCTATGGAGAGTTGTTTCTCGCGGTCGAGCTTGTCTCGCAGCGATTCACCCTCGACGCGGGGCATGACATAATAAAGGAAAGAGTCGGCCGCGCCGGAGTCGAACAACGGGAGAATGTGAGGGTGCTGGAGGTTCGCGGTGACCTCGATTTCCTTGAGAAACCGCTCGGCACCGATGATCGCCGCCAGCTCGGGATGGAGAACCTTGACTGCAACCTTACGATTGTGCTTGAGGTCCTGTGCGGCGTAGACCGTGGCCATGCCACCCGCGCCGAGTTCACCCTCGAGGGAATATCGGTCGGAGAGAGCGGTTTCGAGACGGCGAAGCTGGTCGGTCATCGACCTCCAAATTACCGATTGATGATTCGCTAGGCGAGGGTAGCTCAGACGTGCTGGTTGACCACGGCTGAAGCTGCGGCTCAGCGCTCCTGTCCGCCCGTCGCCACGTCCTCCGACAGCTCGGGTCCGTTCACCAGCGCATTGAACACCAGCTTGAACGTACCGTGGGTCTGGGCCCGGTGCTGTGCCCGGAACCCAATGAGCACCACCTTGCCCTCCCCGTGTCCCACCGAGACCATAGCCGCTTTCTCGGCGATCACGCCCTCACCCAGGAGCCATCCGCTCTGGAGGATGTTCCGATCTACGAACGTCACGATCCGCTCGATGCGGTGGTTCCGATCGCTGGGATTGATCTGATACACCTGGTTTTGCGCCAGCACCGTCGCCAGCGCGTCCTCGGGCATGCCGTACGCCAGCGGGTTCGTGTTGTCCACCGTTACGTGGAGTGTCGAGCCCGGCGACCAGAACTCGGTGGAGGAGAGACCGGCCAGCACGTTCCGCACCGGCAAGCCGAACTTCTCGATGGCGAAGCTCCCCGCCTGGGCGAAGGTCACGAGCGTGCCGCCGTTCTCCACGAACTCCTCGAGCGCGTCTGTCCCCTCTTGTCCGAATCCACTGCGATACTCGGGGGGAATCGATGACGGATCGCCGCCGCGGAAGCCGCCGCCACCGCCGCCTTCACGCTGCTCGCCGGTCATGCTGGCCACGCCGTCTGCCGGAAGCACGATCACGTCGTAGTCGTCGTTGAGATCGCCCTGCTTGATCCGGGCGTCCATCAACGTGTCGTAGGGGAAGGCGAACATCTCCAGCATCAACCGCGTCCACCCCTCGTCCATGTTGCCGCCCCGGTACCGTTGGAACAGCCCAATACGCTGTTGCCTGAGGCGATGGCTCACGCCGCTGGCGTTGCTGTTGGCGGCGTTGAAGTTCATACCCGTTTCACGGGCCACGTCGTTCACGAGATCCTGTGGCGCGTTCCGGGCCACGATGAAGTCGCCGGGGCGATAGTCGCCCTGAGCGCGATCGACCCGCTGCACGTTCGCGTTCCGGGCGAGCAACCGGTTCACCGCCTTGAAGCTGTCGTTGAGGCGGCCGTCGAGGACATAGCCGAACGCGCCCTGCGTCACTTGCCCCCTGGGCTCCACCAGGGACGCGACGATGGTGAGGTTGGTTTCCACCGCCTCGTCCACCGGGTCCACGCGCACCCCCATGAACTCCGCCATGTTGTCCGTGGACATGTCGTACGGGCGGATCGGCGTCCCGTCCCGGTTCCGCGTATACGAGTTGTCGGGATAGTAGGTCTGTCCCAGGAGCCAGCGGATCACGCCGCGCTTGGGTTGGGCCATGGTCACCACGTAGGTGCCGGCGCTGTACACCCGGCCCTCGTGGGTGAAGTCCTGGGTGGCCCGTTGCACCTCGATGCCCTGGCCCAGGAGCTTGTTCACCATCTTCGTCATGGTGAGGGGATCGTGCTGGTCGGCGGGGATGACGAACGCCGCCGGCTTGCCGCTGAACCCGCGCTCCGTCTGCCGCGAGGCCTTGAGATACGCGTTGTGGAGGACCGTCTCCCGGTTCCGGGCGGCGATGTCCAGCGCCGCGATGGCCGAGATCTTCTGCAACTCCACGATGTCCCGCACCCGCCACCAACCGCCGGGCCACGGGTTCGGGAACGTGGTTTGCTCCTCGTACTCCGGCAGACCGCGCCTCGAGCCGCTCAGCTGATCCGGGTGGAGAAACAGCGGCGTTGCGAGCCTCGCGCTGGCGGACTCGGTGAGCATGCCGGCGATGTTGTGGAACGGCGTGATCCAGTGAAAGCCGAAGTGGCCCCAGCCCGAGTAGATGGCCGCGTTTACCACGCCGGACTTCCCCGCCTCTTCCTCTTTATAGGCGATGTGCGCGCCGTACCAGCTCATCTCACGCCACACCAGCGGATCGCCCTCTGGCCGGATCGGCTCGGCGTAGGGGGGCACGTAGATGCGGGCGCCGTAGGACCCCATCTGGTGGTGGTCGATGTAGGCCTGGGGAATCCAGTCCCGGAACATGATTTTTGCGCCGTACTGAGACTCCACCGTGTTCGTCATGAACGCGTCACGGTTGTTGTCGTGACCGATGTACGGGTGATAGAGCCACGGCATGCCCGTGGCCTCGTACTCCGTGCCCACCCAGCGGTTGTACCAGTCGGTGACCATGATCTCCCCGTCGGGATTGAAGGAGGGGATCATGATGGCGATGGTGTTGTCCAGAATCCGCAGCATCTCACCGTCGTCTCGGGTCACCATGTCGTAGGTCAGCTCCGCCGCCATCTGGCTCGCGCCCACTTCGGTGGAGTGGAGTCCCATGGATTGGACCACCACCGCCCGTCCGTTGGCCACGGCCCGGTCGATCTCCGCCTCCGTGGCGCCCCGTGGGTCGCTCAACGTGGCGTTCAGCTGCCGCAGCTCATCCAGCTGTGACAGGTTTTCCGGTGAGGAGATGAACAGAGCCAGGAAGGGATTGCCCCACGTGGTGGGTCCCATGTGCACCACCTCGAGCCGGGGGCTCTGCTCGCCGAGCAGCTCGTAGTACTCCACCAGCTTGTCCCAGCGGGCGAGCTGGCGATCTGCCCCCATCTGAAAACCAAAGAATTCTTCAGGGGACGGGATCTGCTGGGCCTGGCCTGCGTTCGGGAGCGCAAATGCCAGGGCCAGTAGGATATAAGGAAGACGCTTCATGTTCATGAGACACTCCTGGGGAGTGGGACAATCGAGCTCTTGGCAGGACTACAGATTGCGAGGATATCCCCGGGGGAGGGGGTAGTCAATTGGGGGCGGGTGGCGTGCCCTATGGAGCACAGATCATTCCTTGTGCCCTCAAGACTAGTCAGAAAGCCGGCTCAACTGAGAACCGCAGAAGCCATAACTTTATATCTTAGAGCAACTTAGACGTGATATGTGATCCGAGGCCTTGACCCACAACCTATATTGTGGATGACTAGAAGCCCGTGCCGCAGGCGAACGTCGGCTCCATGCCGTGTGTTCGGAGATATCCGAACCTAGCCTTCGGTGATGGGCTTCAGTCTTTCCTCCTCCAATCTGTTACGGTCGTTGTACCACTCACCGTTTGGTTTTCCACGCTTGTCGTCGATGTCCATTATCAGGCGGTACTGTTGTTCAAGGGGTCTGTAGTAACGACCCTCTCGCCGCTCAAACAAACGTTGGAGTGCCCAAAGGTAGTAGTCGATCACTTGAAGCCCCCCCGAATCTGACGGCGAGGCCGAATTTATCCGTGTCGGTCGGTCTGGCCTTTCTCCCCACTTCTTGGCAAAAGCAAGTTTGGCTTGATTGATCGCTTTGGTGAGCGCTTCCGTTCTGTCTGATTTCCCTCGCCGAGCGAAGACTATGCGGTTCTCATGCGATTTGTGGAGCACATTCTGAAAAATCTGACGCACCAGCCCATCATAGATGTCGTTGGCCGTGAGCTTCTCGCCTGTGAGCTCATATGCCAAACGTGCGTCATCAGCGAGATTACTCTTACGACGTACGGCGACGATGACCTTTGCTCCGAAAGAAGGCAGCAATCTGAAGACTTGGTGTCGAACCTCCGGAAGGTCGTCCTTCGCGTGGAATGCTACCGCTGTCTTGCTGCTTTCGGGCTGCATGGACGGCTGTCTGTTCAGGAA
Organism: Gemmatimonadota bacterium; assembly: GCA_039588255.1. GTDB lineage: Bacteria > Gemmatimonadota > Gemmatimonadetes > Gemmatimonadales > GWC2-71-9 > B3T1B10. The sequence continues at coordinate 8,354 of JBDHAF010000099.1, forward strand.
TGGATCGGTGAGCATTTCGGAACGGAGATCGTCTAGTGCCTTCCTGACGCTTTTGGGATCCGGGATGATTGCGAGTCCCACCATGAAGCAATGGGATACGCCAGGCTCACCGACGATAACTCGTCCCTTCTTGTCAAAGAGTGTTGTATCACCTGCCTCATCAACGTAGAAATGCTGAACCGAGGGCGGGTCTTGCTCGTGTTTCTCCATGAACGCCCATAATGGGCATGTCGATTGGCATGTCAGCCCGAGGATCTATGAAAGCCACAACCGTCACCGTCCTCCTACTCTGCGCCGGCCTTCCGTGCCAACGGGCCCTCGCTCAGGCAGGCTCCGTTGAGGAAACCCGCGTCGTGGTGGAAAGTGACGGCTGGCAATTGATCGGAGACCTCGCGCTACCGGCGTTCGAGGGCCCCGTGCCCGGCGTGCTGCTGCTCAACAAGGCGGCGGGAGACCGAACCGTGTACGAGGGGCTCGCCGGCCAGCTCGCGCAGCGGGGGATCGCGTCGTTGCGGCTGGACTTGCCGGGGCACGGCGAGAGCATCAATCGGGGCCGATTCGTCTCCGGAGAACGCGAGAGAGACCCCATCATCTGGGATGCGGAGGTCCATGTTCTCGCTGCCCATCGATACCTGATGTCCCATCCGGAGATCGAAGCAGAGAGAATCGGGATCGTCGGGGCCAGTTACAGCGGCGAGGAGATGGCCGAGGCGGGCAGGGTGCAGGGATATGCCCAGGCCTATGTCGCGCTGTCGCCCGGGTCCTTCAGTGACGAATCGATACGTGGGATCGATTCCAGCGACGTGCCGTGGTTGTTCATCGTCTCGAACAACGATCGGTTTCTTGCTGAGATCACCGTCACGGTCCAAGCGGAGAGCCAGACCGTGGAACTCCTCATCGTCCCAGGCAGCGAACACGCCACCGACATTCTGGAAACGCAACCGGACATGGCAGAGCGCGTCGCAACCTGGCTGGCGCAGAAACTACAGTAGTCGCGCTTCCCTCAGTACGGTTCGTCCTCGGCATCGTACCACTCGCGATCGGCCTCACGGGGCGGGGTCTGGTCGGCCCCCACGTTGTCGGCCTCAATGTCGGCTGCGAAAAAGTTCTCAGGGGGAATCGGCGAGCCCGCCATGCGGCGGAGCATGGACAGTTGTCCCACGTGAGTCATCGCGTCCGCCAGCGGCCCCTGTAGCAGTCGCTGCGCCGTGGTCGCGTCGAGTTCCGTCGTCGCGGCAAGGTCGCTGAGATCGGCGAGGATCTCGTGCAGCCGCACCACCTCTTCCGCCAGCGTCGGCTTGGAGTGAGCACGCCACTGTCCACCCGTGAACCGGGTGCGGGCGTAACCCAACACGTCCGACATGTGCCGCACGATCTGCCGCGGCGTGCGCACGCCGGCTGCGGCGCGGAAGTCACCGAATTCCGGTGGCGCGTCCCGGAGAGCCTTTTGCGCTCGATATGCCAGGGCCGCCATGAAGTGCCGCAGCAACGCCCGCTGATCGCTCAAGTACCCGCTCTCTTGGCGACCATCTTCATTGCAACGAAAGGCACCAGGAAGAACACGATGGCGACGGTCTTGAGCAGTGCCATGCCGTAGTAGTTCATGGCGTCGAACGCGCTCCTGTCGATATCGAACCAGAGAGTGTGGATGCGGAACGCGAAGTCGGCTCCTATGAGGTATACGAGGAACCACAGCACCAGCAGGCCAATTGTGAGCAGAAAGCAAAGCCAGAGGACCTTGGCGATGTAATCAAATGTCGATTGGTTCTCCATTTTATATCTCTCCGTGTAGCTGCTCATGCAATCTGGGCACCACACGTTCGACCAGACACGGGGCGTGAGCCCAGAAACGATGGGGTGGAGTAAAGTCTCCGACATCGAAAACAAAGGGGTGGCGACCGATGATGGGAAGTGGGTCGCCGCAAAAGGCACAGCGCGCCTTTGGAGGAATGCGCCCGTGATCCTTGGGATCGTCACACTCCACGGCGTGGTGGCACCGATCGGCAAAACAGGTCTCGTGGGCCCACTCGATCACGGGCTCGGCGTCGGGCGGCGGGCTTATCTCCAGCCGCAACGTCGCCGGCTCACCGTTGTCGCAATTACGGAAGCAGCAGGGTCGATCAGTTGTCGCCAAAGCACCGACCCCAGGGAATGATCTTCAACTTGCTCATAAGGCCTCCGCCGATGCGAGGAGCGCGCCGATGAACGACCCGAGGATGCCGGCTTGCACATTCCCGAAGAGGTTCCAACTGTTGACCACGCCGATCAACTGGTACTCCGGAATTACGACGAGGTACTGACCGCCGAACCCGAGACCGGCCCACACGTCATGCCCGTCCCTGTCGATGCGCCACCACTGATAACCGTAGCCAAAGCCCGCGTTGTTCACCGGGTCGACGTGACGCGCCGTGGAGGTCTCCGCCCAGCCTTCGGCGAGAATACGTTGGCCGTCCCATACCCCATCGTGGAGATAGAGGTATCCGATCTTCGCGAGCTGCTCCGCTTGGAGGTACAATCCGCCCTCGGTGTCCGGAAAGCCCTTCGGCGTGGTCTTCCAGTGGTAGTCGTCGATGCCGAGCGGGCCGAACAAATGCTCCTCGGCGTACTCGCTCACAAACTGCCCCGTGGCATTCTTGATGACGCCGGACATCAGGTGACTGCCGCCGCTGTTGTAGACCCATTTCTCGCCGGGGGCGGCATCCGATGGCTGGTCGAGGGTGAACTGGATCCAGTCTTCAGCGTATTCGAGCTGCATCGTCGTGTTCGTCTCATCCAGCGGCCGGTCAGCCTCGTGCCACTCGATCCCCGAGCGCATGGTGAGGAGATCGTCCAGCGTGGCCCGGCGGAGCCGCTCGTCCACGTTCGACAGATCATAGTTGTCGAAGAAAGACAACAACGGGACGTCGGTGTTCTCGATTGCGCCGCGCTCAATCGCGATCCCGATCAACGCCGACGTGACCGACTTCGTCACGGACTGGAGGGAGTGGACGTCCCGGCCCTGATAATATGGGTGCCAGTCGGGGTGGTAGTAGTTGAACTCGTGTAGCTCCGTGTCGTCACGGCAGGTCCCCTCGCCGCACCCCAGAGCCCCCTCGAAGCCCCGGCTGATCGTTCGGTAGTCGTTGTCATACCGTACGCTGACGACGAGGTAGCCGTTGCGTACGACCACCATGTGGTCGATGTAACCGTACGTCCCCGCTTCGATGGCGCTCGCCAGCTCGGCGAGGGGCGCAGCCCGGAGCGCTTGCTCCTCGGGGGCAGACACGGCCCAGCCGTCGGTGGGCCAGGGAACGTCCTGACCGGATGCGGCGCATCCCACAGCCAGAAACGCGGCAGCGAATGCCAGGCGATGTAGCGTGGAAACATCAGTCATGGTGCGCAAAGGAGCCTCCTTCGTGGCCCGGTAAGTTTCGCGGCGTCAGTTCCTGTTCCCCCCCGGCCGCCTGGCCGGTCTCGAGAACCCCGGCGGCGTCACCGTGCGGGTCCCCTCTTGTTCTAATAGCCGCAGCGCCTCCTGCACCGCCCGCTCGAGCTGGGGGTGCCGACCCTCTGCGACCGACCTGGCGTCGACGTCCACCTCGATGTCGGGCGGCACGCCGACGTTCTCTGCAATCCACTGGTTGTTGATGGGATCGAACACGGCGTTGTCGGGAGCCGTCAACCCGCCGCCGTCCACCAGCGCGTAGTGCACGGAAGATTTTACGAGGCCACCCCACGTGCGCTTGCCGATCAGTGGGCCCGCCTGCTGTTGCCGGAACACCCACGGGAAGAAGTCGCCGCCCGACCCCGCGAGCTGGTTGATGAGCAAGACCTTGGGACCGAGAATGCCTGCGGGCAGCCGGAACGGCGCGCCGCCCGGCACTTCGTTCGTGATGGCGGCCCGGAGATCCCGGGTCATGAGATCCACCATGTAGTCGTCCAGCAGGCCACCGCCGTTGAAGCGCTCGTCGATCACTGCTCCGAGCTTGTCCTGTTGCGCGAAGAAGTACCGGTCGAACGAAATGACGCCTCCCCCACCGGTGTTGGGCACCCAGATGTACGCCAGTCTTCCGTCGGACAGCTCGTCGACACGGCGCCGATTGTCTTCCACCCACGCGCGTTGCCGCAGGGCGTTTTCTCGCCTGATGGGTTCCACCGTCTCGGTCCACGCGCCGTCCATCGATGGTTGGTCGTTGATGTGGAGCACCGTCTGTCGGTCCGCCGTGCCGTCCAGCAGTCGGTAAGGATCGTCGTTGGCGGTCAGTTCCACGCCGTCCACACCCACCAGGTAGTGTCCCTCGTCCACGTTGATGCCTGGACGATCGAGCGGCGCCGAGAGCCCGGGATTCCAGCTCTCGAACGTGTAGATGCGCTCGATACGCCAGCGGCCGCCGTCCGCAACGAAGTCTGCACCCAGGAGACCCACACGCACGGTATCCACGCCCGGCATGTCACCGCCAAACACGAAGCTGTGTCCCACGGACAGCTCGCCGTTCACCTGATCGAGGACGTAGTTGAGATCGGCGCGGTGTTTCACGTACGGTACCAGAGGGGCGTAGCGGTCCCGCACGTCGTTCCAGTCGTTGCCGTGCATGCCCGGGTCGTAGAAATAGTCCCGCTCGTAGCGCCACGCCTCCTCGAACATCTGCTGCCACTCGGCCGTGCGGTCGAGCTGCATGCGCAGCGACACGGTGAGACCCCCACCATTGCCCTTTGGTGGACTGGCCGTGTCGACCACACGCCACTCGTCACCCGACCGGAAGAGCAGCTTCTTCCCGTCGCCTGACACCGAAGCCTGGGAGACGCCACTTTCGAACTCACTGGCCTCGCGCTCTTCCAGGGAGAACTTGTGCAGCGTCATGCCGGGGCGTCCCCGGACCGACTCCCCGATGAACACCGTCCCTTCGGGACCGGCCACGGTCATCCGGTAGTTGCGAACGGGCATGGGCAAGGCAACGATGCGGCGCTCGATCCCGTTGAAATCGATGCGTACCGCGTCGTCCTCCTCTTCTTGCTCGCTCTCTTCCTCTTCTTCGGGCGCCTCCTCACCCTCGCCTTCCTCTTCCACAGGTTCCTCGTCGCTCTCCGGTGTAAAGGGGGTAGGATCGTCGTCCCGGAGCACGGTGACGTAGGCGCCGTAGGTGGGATCGGCCTGCATCGTACTGGTGTTGGCCCAGCCCGACGCCAGCGCAAGATTGGTGCTCGCGAGGAAGTAGAGGTGGCGTCCGTCCCGATCCCAGGCGGGCTGTACGGCGTCGGCCATGGCGTCTGTGATCGGGCGCGCGTCGCCGCTCTCCACGGACCACGTCACGATGCGGTGGAGGTTGTTGGAGAACGTCTTGGCATAGGCGAGCCACTTGGAATCGGGGGACCAGGTGAGTCCCATGCCTCCGCGCTCCATGTTGTGACCGCCCACGTCGATCGTCTCGATCCCGCCGGACTCCACGTCGACCACGCGTATGCGCACGTCATCGTCCACGAGCTCCCACACCATCTTCGACTCGCCGATGGAGATGCTCCGCGGTTCGGAGAGGCCGTCCTGGCTCGCGAACATCAATCGGTATTCACCACCCGCCTCAGACGCCCAGGCGATCTCGCTGCCGTCGGGGGACCAAACGGGTGCCCGGTCGGCGGTGTTTGTGGTGCGCGTGAGGTTCCGCGCGTCGCCCTTTTCCACTGGCACAGTGAAGATCTCGCCCCGGGCTTCGAAGAGGGCGCGCTTGCCAGTGGGGGAGAGGGACGCGGACCTGGCCCGGCGGCTCACGTCATCCCAGCGGGTCTCGGCCCAGGGGAAGTCGCCGCGGACCGTGACCTCCAGTTGTGTCGTGCGACCCGACGCGGGATCGAGGGTGTGGAGCCAGCCGTCCTGCTCGATGATCAGTGTGCCGTCGTGACCCGCGAGCCACTTCACCTCGGCGTCGGTGAAAAGCGTGATCTGGTTGAGCGACTCGGTGTTCGGGTCGTACGCCCACACGTTCATGGCCCAGTCGCGGTCCGACAGGAAATAGATCGTGCCGTCCATCCACACTGGGTGGATGTCCGTCGTGAGCTCGTTGGGCAGGAACACTTCGTCGAGGTCGTCCAGATCCAAGATCGTGAGCGGCCAGTTTTGCCCGCCGCGGTAGTTCCGCCATTCCACATCCCACCGCGTCACGCGGTCCACCACCATGCGCCTGCCATCTGCCGAGTAGGACGCGTTGTGGGCCCACGGGGCGGGGAGGCGTTCCGACGGGCCACCGTCGCGGGAGACGGTCCAGAGGCGCTCGTACCCGGTAGGTGCCGTTTCTCTGGTTGAGGCGTAGAGCACGCGGCTCCCGTCCGGCGTCCATCCGCGAGCGAACGAGCCTGCCGGGTACCAGGTGAGCCGGGTGGGGGTGCCACCCTCCACCGGCACGATGTACACGGCGGCGGTTCCCGACCGGTTGGATGTAAAGGCGATCCAGCGGCCGTCGGGCGAGAAATGGGGGCCGCTCTCCACGGCAGGGGTGCTGGTGAGCCGCCGTGCCTCGCCGCCCGTCCGGCCGGTGATCCAGAGGTCACCGCCGTAGGCGAACACCATGGCGTCGTCGCTCAAATCGGGCTGCCGGAGGAGTCGGGTGCCCTGGGCGTCGAGTGCGATGGGGAACGTGGCGAGCAGCAGCGTGATCAAAGAGAGTAGGCGTGTCATTTTGGAACTCCTGGACGTAAGGCTGGTCCGAGATGGTGCGGTTTTGAGGTGAGTTGGCATGATAAGGGGGGGGTACGCACACGGTAAAGGCTGTCACCGGGTCCAGAGGGCAATCACACCGCACGCGTTGTAATTGCGGTACTCGACAGGCGTGTACGCGCCCAGGTGGACCTCCACGGCCTCGACATTGTCGGGATGGACTAGGTTATCGATGTGGTCCGCCGTGTCCAGTTGGATGCCATTCATGTACACGGTCGGACTACAGCCTCTGATGACTATGTACGGCACCCCGAACCTGTCGTATCGCACGCGCACACCGGGCACCATGCGAAAGAGATCGGTGACGTAGAGCGGTTTCTGCTCATCGATCTCCGACCGCAGGAAGGAGTAGCCCTGGCCCCTCTTGCGACGCCGCATCAGGTTCTGGAGCGGCCCGAAGGCTGCAAGGTTCTCTTCGACCTCGATGTCCTCCAGCTGGAACGGCAGCGCCGAAGCGCTGATGTCGACATGGAATGTTTCCCCTTCGATGATGTCCAGATGGAAGGCGACGGGTCGGTACCCGATGCGGCGGGCCTCGAGGTAGGCGGTGCCGAGTCTCACGTTGTCGACGCGAAACGTCCCGTCCCGGCCCGTGAAGGTCGCGACCCGTTCCTCGATCCCTATCGTCATGCCGGGCACGGGCTCCATAGTGGCGGAGTCCCGCACCGTGCCCGTGAGCGTGACGAAGCCCTCGCGCACCGGTTGGAGCACGACCTGGCCCACGGCATAATCGCCGTGGTATCCGTCGGGGATCCTGACCCGGAACGTGCGGGGTACGAAACCCGGAAGATGAAAGGAGAGCCTGTGGACTCCCTGGGTGAGGTTTCGCACCCGGAAGGCCCCGGTGGCGTCGGTCTGGATGCCGAAGGCGGATCCGTCCACCAGGACGGTCACTTCGGCCAACTGCCGTCCCAGGGAATCGGAGACGGTGCCGTGGATGGTCGCGGACTGCTCCTGCGCGGCGAGGGGTACCACATGCAGCAGGATCAACAAGGCCCAGGCGGAGAAGCGCATGACAGCAGAGCCGTACCCTCGGGGGCGCGATTGGATCCCCACGATGTGCTCAACTTAATGTTTCGGCTTCACCTCGATCGGATCATGCTTCCATGTGCTCGCGCCACCATTCCGCGGCACAGGCATCGGTCCACGATCGCGGCAACGCCATCATCGAAGCGCGCTTCGCCTGTATACAAGAAACGTCATTCGCCCAGCCAGACCGTCACAACGTTGAAAGACCGGGAGTGCACGTACACCGTCAGGTCGCCGCCAAACACGGCGGTATGTGGATCTTCCTTCGCACCACCGCAGTAGGGATCGTAGTACACGGCCCACAAGGCTTCGCGGTCGGTGATGCCGTCGTAGTCGAGAAAGCCCTCATCGTCCGACGTCAGCTTCTCGCGCAACAGCGGCGTGCATGCCGTCGGGTCAAAGCCAAGTTCGACAGCCTTGGCATCGGCAACGCGGCCGACGGTCTCACGTACGGATGCTAGATCAGCGTCGCCCACTCAGTCGTCGCGTCCAGACGGGTAAGCGCATTCGTGGCCTCGTGAGAAAAGCGCTACTGCTGTCCGGGCAGCGGTAGGTTGGAATTCCAGATTACGGTCTCCCATAGCCACGACCCGTCGTCTTGCTTGCGGGCGACCTGCAGGTACTTCCCGTCATCGACAAGCGGTTCTTCCATGCCCTCCACGACAAACGTCCCGGTGAACGTGCCGCGTTGGTACGCCAGCCCTCCGACTCCATCTGTGTGCACGATCGTGATCTGGAACTCCTGCGCCATTCCGGCCTGCTGATAGACCGCGCGAATGGCCTCGCGCCCCTGGCGTACCGGGTAATTCGCGGGCATCTCGGTCGCATCCGCGGCGAACATGGCCGCCACGGCATCGGCATCACCAGCCAGCACGGCTTCCCGATAGGCCTGCGTCATGCTCTCCAGCATGGTGATGTCCTCGTCGGACAGGGGTGTGACGTCCGCCAGGCATCCCGAGAGCACGAGGCCAAGCGTGGCCAGGACGGATATGAAGGAACGTGACTTCATGACGGCCTCCTTTAGTCAGGGAAGAGCCAGAGGGGAGCCCTTCCTAAGTGTGCAGCGCCGCACCCTCGGGGGGCAAGGCCGTTGGCCGTAGCTCCCGGGTTACCTCAAGAGCCTAAAGCCAGCGCCGCACTCGAGCGCGGTAGCTCTCCCATTCGGATCCGAACGTCTCCGCCAGCATTCGCTCCTCCACGCGGACGAAACGGAGGTCCAACAGAATCGGGAAGGCGACCGCCGGCAGCCAGGACGTCGCCGTCCCCAGAAGCAAGGCTAGCCCCACCAACCACAGCGTAAGCCCGACGTACATCGGATTGCGGCTCAACGAAAACGGAAAACCCGTGACCAGAGCCGACGACCGCTGAAAGGGCTTCACGGTGGTCTGGTGACGCTTGAACTGCCGATCCGCCGCGATGTTGAGCCCTACGCCAATACCGAGCGGCAGGAGCCCGATCAGGGTGCGCGGAAACGAGAGGTACTGCGCCACCGGCCAGAGATAGTGGAGGGCGGCCATGGCCACGAGGGCCCCTAGGAAGTACACGGGGGGAAGCACCTTACTATTGCTGTCCGTCATCGCACTTTCTCCAATACCATGGTATCTCTGCTCGCGGAACGGCGCTCGGCCTCGATCGTGAGGAGCAACGGCCTCCCGAGATACTTCACCGCCCACGGAATCTCCTCCACGACGGCACTGTCGACGGCGTGCTCACGCCACTTGATGTCCCGAAATCCCGCGTCCTCGATGTGGCCGAGGTAATCTTCCATCGTGTGCGATTCCGCGCCGAGCCGATATTCCGTTCCGTCGGATTCAAAATTCGCCTCGACTCCACTCGCGGCGATCTCGGGGTGGAACGCGGAGAAGACGAGTCGGCCGCCGTCCCGCAACACCGCGTACGCATCCGTGAAGAACATCGCCAATCGGGTGAGGTGCTCCGAGACCAGTGCACACAGGAGCGCATCGAAAACGTCCCGGGCCAAAGGCAGTCCGCGATTCAAATCGGCCTGTACGAAGGGCACGCTGCGGTTGGCGCGGTGGGCCACGCGCAGCATCCCCCGGGAAAAATCCACCCCTACCGGCCGGCCGCCTGCCTTCCCGATGGCGCGCACGTGGGCACCCGTCCCGCAGCCCGCGTCGAGGATCCGCTCTCGCGGCCGCGGGCGCAGCACTTCGAACGTGTGTCGCCGGTCCAGCGCGACGAGGGGGTTCGGCGTGTGGTCGTATACCTGAGCCCAGAGATCGTAGCCGCCGCGCACGCCCGGCCGCTCGACTTTACGTTTCATCGCCAGCTCCGCCGATTCCAGGCACTCGAAGATGCATCATTTCCCGTCACCGCACGGCCCGCGCGTCCATCATGCCGCGGCTAGAACTCCGTGATCACCGACATGGCCACCGTGTCGTACCCTCCCATGGACGCCAGTACGTCGCTTGCTTTCTCCAGCGCCACCGTGTCGCCCACCATGCGGCCCGGGTTCAGCTTCTCCGACTCGACCATCTGCAACATCTCCGGGAAGCGGGCCGCCTGCATGCCGAACGAGCCGATGATGCTCTGCTCCTGAAACAGGATCATGTCCACCGGAATGCTGACCTGGCCGAAGTCCTTCTTGTTGGACGCCCCAAGGCGGAGGTGACGGCCGCGGACCCGCAGGCTCATGATCGCCGGGATCGCCGTCTCTGCGGCGCCCAAAGCGTCCACCGACACGTGAACGCCCCCGCCGGTGAGTTCCTTTATTTCCTCGGCAGCGTTGTCTCCCGCCGTGACGGTGTGGGAGGCCCCGAGCTCCTTGGCCAGGGCGAGCTTCTCGTCGCTCCGCGAGACCGCGATGACCTGGGCGCCCAGCGCCGCGGCGATGTTCACCGCAGCCAGGCCAACGCCGCCACACGCAAACACGGCGACCCACTCCCCGGGCTGTACCGCAGCTTGATCCACCACGCCATGGTAGGACGTTACGAAGCGACAGCCCATGCCGGCCGCCGCGGCGAACGGAATCGCCTCGGGCAGCGGCACCAGGTTCACGTTGGCGTGCGCCACCTTCGTGTACTCGGCGTAGCCACCGGTGTAGTGCATGCTGGGTAGTTGCAGGTTGGCGCACACGTTCCCATGGCCGGAGTCACAGAACTCGCAGGAGCCGCACGCGTGGTTGAACGGACTTACAACCCGGTCGCCCTTTTGAAACCCTGTGACCTCGCTCCCAATTTCTTCAACGACACCGCAGTACTCGTGGCCGAGGACCGCCGGGAGCTCGGGCACGATGCCCATCCACTCGATGCCTCCGTTCCAGATGGTGTAGTCGGACCGGCAGATCCCACACGCCTCCACCTTGATGACGGCGTCGCGAGGTCCGCACTCCGGATCGGCCCAGTCGCCGTGGACCTTCAAAGGTTCGCCGAACTGCTCGATGACGGCTGCTTTCATCGTTCTTCCCCTTTCGTAGGTTTTACATCATCCAAATGTCTTCCAGCACGTCCACCTTGGCCCACTGCTCCTCGCCGTCCACCGTCAACACCACCAGATACGTCCCCGGCTCCACCCGTGGGCCTTGGGTCTCATCCTCTTCCTGCGGGTTGACGGCGGTCGGCTCCAGATCCCGTACCGTCTCTCTCGTCACCGCATCGACGACGCGAAGCGCCACGCTGTCGGCGGTGGACCCGAGGTAGTACTGAATGGCGGTGCCTTGAGCCGCGTTCTCGCCCACCCAGTTCTTGTTCCCCGTCACCGCTCGGTTCAGGCGGATGTCGTTCTTCCACAGCACTGCGTCCCGGGGCACGAACAGGTGCACATCACTGGCCATGATGGAATCGGTGGCGGCCTGGAGCGCCGTGACGTCGTCCATGATCCACACACTTCGGCCGTGGGTGGCCAGCACCAGGTCGTTGTCCCGGGGGTGGACCACGATGTCGTCGATCCGGACCACCGGCAGGTTGGGCATGAAGCGGTGCCAGCTCCCTCCCCCATCTAATGATAGGAACAGGCCGAATTCGGTGCCGGCGTAGAGCAGGTTCCACTTCTTGGGGTCCTGCCGCACCGTGTTCACGTTGCCGTACTCGGGGAGGTTGGAGCTGATGCTGGTCCAGCTTTCTCCGTAGTCCCGGGTGACGTATACGTAGGGCCTCAAGTCGTCGCTCTTGTGGCCGTCGATGGAGACGTAGGCCGCGGCCGGATCGTAGTACGACGCCTCGACGCGGGACACGTAGTAGCGGGTCGTCCCGCCGGGGAGGTTGCGGCTCACCTCGGTC
>JBDHAF010000100.1:0-13717 GCA_039588255.1 Gemmatimonadota bacterium
TCAGAACAGAGAAGTTGGCTCCCGTATCGAACGTGTAGCTGCGGGCTGAGCTCTCGATCTGGATTGGGACGTGGCCAGCGTCGTCGATCGGGAGCGTAGTCTGCGCTCGGATACTCGCCTCCTGTGGCGGCACGCTCGCGATGACAGCCAAGAGTCGCGCCGTGTTCCGGATATCCGCCACGATCGCAAAATCAGACTCGGAGTCACCTTCACCGAAGGTCGCGGTAGCGACGTCGAGGGCTTCCCGATACCGATGGAGGCGGATGTAGTTATTGAGCTTGATCTGCTTGAGCCTCAGCGTGATGGAATCGGGCAGCGCGTCGTGCTCGAAGAGGGTGTCAATCGTGGCGTTTGACAGTGCGGGTTGGTTGAACGCGTGTTGGAGAGACGCTCTGAAGAATAGCGCCTCTGGTGATTCTCGATCCGAGACACCTTGCAATCTCGTACGGAGCGCAAAGTAATCTCGCACTTGCAGCAAGGCCGCGAGTTCTGGGTAGTGGGGCCCCAGGCCGAATGATCGGCCCGACACGTTGGAAGAGTCGAAACCGACTCCGCAGCCTTGCATCAACGAGCCGAGGAGTGCGAGCGACGCGATCCCGGCGCGACGAACCGCGCTTTCAAAGGCACCGGTCTCATGCACCGTGGGCCTCCACGCGCTGGTGCTGCGAAGATCTCACCTTCCACATCATCGTGTCAGACGGTCTCCAAGACCTCGAAGGACTCGCTGACCGATGAATTTGCCGTGGTCTCCCAGCCATCGAGGGCCTGTTGGATCCAGCCGCGATCGGCGACGGAGAGCGTACAGGGCGGTGCGTGAGCAGACAGGCTGGCCATCGCCATCGCGAGCCCGAGCACTGGTGGCATGACGGAGGATGGGCACATCATGCTGGACGATACCCCCGAGATCCATCGCTGTGCCATCGGCTTTCACAGGCTTCGGGATCCGTCCGTGAGAGGGCCCGAGGGGTCTGGGGCGTGATGGTTGGTCGGTGACCAGAGGACCGTGGCGGGGTTTCTTCCCTTTTTCTATGGTACTCGAGGGCGTCGGCCGGAGGTTCGCGCATTCGCACGGAGGCGAGGACCCGCTTCTCTCCGGCATGGATCATCACGCAGTCCGCCACAATCCCAGGGGTTGGCTGTTCGCATCGGATTGGCGGTCACCCCTCAAATCAGTTGTCAACTATGCGAAATGACCGGCCCAATACTCCCCGCCACGTAAGGCGTCACCTCCCAATCTTGTCTCGGAGCAGTCGTGTCGCAGCCGTTGAGTCGCCCCGCGCCATCTCGCCGCCCGGCATGGTGTCGAGCATGGAATCTCGCGCCGGCGCGCTCTCTAGGGCGCGCATGATCGGCATGGAATCGGGCATCTCCACCGTTTCCGGCATCTCCCGATCGCGCACGCAAGTTGCGCTGGTGCCGAGCAGCACCGCGGCGAGTGCGGCGATGGTCAGACCCCGCCAAACCACGGGTACCCCTGGTCCTCCCAGTAGCCGCCGGGCCGGTCTGCGGTAAATGTGGCGGTTGTGAGGTACTTAGTGAGCTTGTAACCGAGCTTGTGCGGCGCATACACCCGAACCGGTGCGCCGTGATCGGGCATCAGGTTCCGATCGTTGAACGCCCACGCCAGAATCGTCTCGGGATGCATGGCCGACTTGAGGTCCCACCCGTTATAGAATCCGGCGTCAAAGGAATCGAACCGGACGTAGCGGGCGCTCGGTTGCACGCCGACCCGGTCGGCGATGGCCTGGAGTGGCGTCCCGGCCCACGTCGCGATGGCCGACCACCCCTCCACGCAGTGGTGCTTCACCGTGTAACTCAGGCGTGCCAGCCGCCGGAGATCAGCAACGGAGAACTGCGTCGGTCGGCGTACCAGGCCACCGACGGAAAGCCGCCACGTGTCAGGATCGGCCGGGGTCGGCGTCATGGCGCTGATGTGGTAGTTGGGAAACGCAGTCGACCGCGCGCTCGGATCGTACTTGGGTGCCAGCCGACCGTGGGAGACCAGCGCCTCGCTCAGGCGGTCGTTGATCCGGCTCACCGCATACCGGACCCCGCGAGCGCCGTCCCATCCGCACGCACTCAGCACAGTTGCCGTCCCCGCCGCCAGGAACGCGCGCCGGTCGGGCTCGCTAGGCTTCATCATGCTGGAACCTCCCGGTGTATCGCCCCGTGATCATTCCTCTGAGGGACGCCGGATCGGCGAGGAACACGAGTACGACATGAATGACGGTGAATGCCACAAAGAGCCACACGGCGGAGAAGTGTACGTAGCGCGCCGTCTGGAAGCCTCCGAACACCGCCGCGAGCCACCAGAGCTGGACCGGCTTCCACATCGCGAACCCCGATAGAACGGAGATCACACCCAACCCGAAGATCAGCGTGTAGGCGAGCTTCTGGAGCGCGTTGTGCTTGCCCTGGGGTGGGTGATCCTTCCGGAGCCGCAGGTAGTACTTCTGCATCTCAATCGCGGGTCGCAGGTCCCGAGGCCGAAACACTAACTTGCGCCACTCTCCGGAGACAACCATGTATACCAGGTACGCGAGTCCCACCCCAAGCAACGGCCACATGAGCAAGAAGTGCCAGTTGATACCTCCGGCCAGCCACCCGCCGAGCCGCGACCATTCGGGGAAGGAGACGTCTTGAAACGGGTTGGGGTAGTATGGGCCCCGGCGCGGGCCGAACCGTGGGTACGCCCGGTAGATTTGAAGCCCACTCGCGATCATCCCAAAAACCAGGACGAACGCGCCCCAATGCGTGACCCGGACGACCCAATGATGACGCGGCATCGGTTGATCAGCCCGCGCGTGAACCGATTCGAAGGACTAGTGCGTGGGGTCCATGCCGCCGGCGGTGTCGGCCATCATGCCGGTGTCTTGCATCATGCCGGATGAGTCTGCTTGCATTCCTTCGCCCATCATGTCCGACTCCCCCATCTGCCCGCTTTCCTCCATCATCGCGCCTTCCTCGGCCATCCTGGCATCGTCACCGGACTCGGAACCCCCACAGGCCGCGAGGGCAAGGACGAGAAGCACGGCCACAACGTGTCTCATTTCTACCACCTCCACTGGTCGTTCATTCACGGAGCGGTCTGCTCGTTCAACCATCATGTAGAGTGTGTCTGCGGCGTCGGTCGCGCGAGCTGTTCACGCATTCCGCTTCACGTGCTCGCTCCTGGGCAGAGAAACAACCGGAGGGGACGGTATGCGGTTGCATTACCGCCCCCTCGTCGGGACCCTCCCTCGAGGTCGAGGCGACGTTGCGCTAGAATCCAGCGTTCACGTCGAAACCATAGCGGAACTCATCCTCTGGGAGTTGAGTGTTTCCCGGGGCCTCGGCGCCCTCTTCAGAGATGATGGGGCAGAGAACCACGATGCCCGGCTGCTCCAGAACCAGCAACCCCATGTCGACTGCCGTGAGGACGTCTTCCGCGTCGTCGAACAACACCGGTTCATCCCCAAACCGCTCGGATGCCAGACCCGCGTCAATGATATCCTGGACGGTCACGCCGTAGGCCGTGTGCACCACGTTGACGTTCCAGTGAGGTGAGTAGCCGCGCTCGCCCGGAATGAACAACACGACGTTCGCCTGAAAGGCGCGGTCGCCACCGATGAAGTAGATCTCATTGAGCCCCCGGCGGCTCACGCCCTCCTCGATGCCGCCGACGATGTAGTAGATCTCTTCCTCCTCGTACCACCCGTTCGCCGTCAAGACACCAGTATTCCCCGGCACGCGTGAGAACGCCAGTGCGTCGAGGCCGTCCTCCGGACTGCTGACGCTACGGCTGTCCGCACACGCCGCCAAGACGAATGTCGTGACCGCTGCCGCTACAAGTTGTCGTTTCATGGTACCTATCTCCTGTGCTGTTATGAGATGAAGTTGACACACACCTACTCGCCGCGAGCAGTTTCAGGTGGTCCCTAGCACACCCTTGGTGACACGGATTGGCATGATAGCGATAGCCAGGAGCGCTGTCTGTCGGGGGCGGATCGCTTTTGGTGTGGGGCCCGCTCGGTCATCCGGTGTAGGAGTTCTCCTGACACCCTGGGGAAAGGCACCAGCGGGCGTCAGGTGGATTGGGTAACCGTGTGAGCGATATCTGCGGCGGGCCGCGAATAGCGCCGCTGCCCTCGTGAAAATGAGCGTGAAGGGAGAGGGTGGGATGCGGCCGGGGCGGATGGATCGCCCGGTGCTCAGGTGTGCTTCAGAAGGCCCGCGCGCAGCGCGAACCTCACCAGGTCGGAGCGGTGTGTGAACCCGAGTTTCCGTGCGGCTCTGGCGCGGTACGTCTCCACTGTCTTTGCCGAGAGGAAGAGCCTCTCGCCGATCTCCGCGGCGGTGTAGCCTTCGGCGGTCAGCGCCACGACCTCGCGCTCGCGAAGCGTCAGGCGCGCAAGCAGTGCCGCCCCTTGTCCCACTTCCGCTGCATGGTGTTGCTTGATGAGAAGAGCAGTGGCATGGGGGGTCAAGTGAATTCCACCCCGCGCGACGCAGCGGATCGCCTCAATGAGACCGCAATCGGCACGGCTCTTTCTGACAAATCCGCTGCCACCGGCGTTGATGACCGGGAGAAGGTACTCTTCCTCGGAATGCATTGTCAGCACGAGCATCTTGGTGTCCAACCCTAGGGCCGCCACACGCCGTATCGCCCCAAGGCCGTCGAGCTTGTCGGGCATCGAGAGATCCACGACCGCGACGTCTGGCTTGAGCTCCCTGATCTTGCGGATCGCCTCCTCCCCGGTGGCGGCCTCCCCCACCACTTCCATGTCCATTTCAACCTCGAGCAGCGCCTGAAGCCCGGCCCGCAGGATGGCATGGTCGTCGACGATCACGATCCGGATGCGCGCTGACGGAGCGGTCATACCGTGTCCCGGCTCGGGATCTGGACGCGCACAACCGTTCCCGCTCCCGGTCGGCTGGTAATTCTCACACGACCACCAAGGTACGCCGCGCGCTCTTGCATCCCGAGCAGCCCGAGCCCGCGGTGTGCGCCGGTTCTCTCCTCGGAAATGGTGAATCCCCGGCCATTGTCGCTGACGATGGCATGCACTCCATCGGGCTGGCGCTCCACCCGGATCCGGACGGTTTGCGACTCGGCATGCCGGACGGCGTTCGACAGAGCTTCCTGCACGATCCGGTAAAGGGCCAGCTCCGCGTCAGAAGACAAGAGCCCATCGATCGAGTCGGCTTTCACCTGCATGTGCAGGTCCGTCGTTTCCCGTAGCAGGCGGACGTGCTCCTCGATGGCCGTCACGACGCCCATCTTGTCCAGCGCTGCCGGGCGAAGGGCGCGCGCGATGCGGTGGATGGTATCGATCGCCTTCGCCAGCCCGTTGCGCACTTCTTCCAACTCACGGTCGCGAGCCGCGGCGCTCGTCGCATCCCTGGCCACACGCAGCCGAACCAGAAGCGCCGTGAGCGTGGACGCGGTGTCGTCATGCAGCTCCTGGGCAATCCGCTTGCGCTCCGCCTCGCCAGCCCGAAGGGCCGTGGCGGCGGCCGCTCGCACGCGATGCCGGTAGGACGCCAACTCGGTCAGTGTGTCGTTGAAGGTTTGTGAGAGGAGTTGTAGCTCGGCGTCGGCGAACGGTGACGGGGGAACCCGGGCGTCCACATTTCCATCTCGCACCCGCTTCGCGGTTTCTTCGAGGTTCCTCACAGGGGACAGCGCGAGCCTCAGGGCTGCAACGTTCGTCACCGCGCTCACCCCGATACCGACCAGCGCGAACACTACGACGAGCTTCATCACGGGGAGGCCGGGGTCGGCACGCACGAGGGTGACCGTGCCCAGGGTTCCCGCCGCTGCACCCAGTGCCACGATCACCACGTTTGCGATAAGGAGCTTATACAATAAGGGGAATCCGAGCACGGCGCGGACCCTCGGGCCTATGCTCCGCCCGCGGGATCCCTTCGGCATCGTCGATGGTATGTGCACTTTACAGTGCCCTCATGAAACTCCCGATCCACGACAGTCACTACGGGCTCCCTTGCCCTGCTGAAGGAGCCCGTGAGTCCACCACCCGCGCTACATCCCCGGGGTGACGGTGACCCGAATCACGTCGGTGACCGGCGGATAAGTGAACCCGTCCGAGACGGGACGGACGTTCCCATTCTCGTCCGGCCCGGTGTTGGCGCCTGACTGACGCGGCGCTTGGTTGAGCCCGACGCCTGGCAGCTCGTTGACCTCGGTCCCGGCGTCCCAGAGCGCGAGCTCGTCGCTCACGTCGCCGGACATCGGCATGCCGTCGGTGCCGAAGAGCACGATGCCGGCCGGTTGCGGCGCGTAGAAGAGATCGTTGGACTGGACGAACATCGTCGCCACCGACAACCGATCGCCGGGGGCTGCGGTGATGGTGAAGCTGTAGGAGCCACCGGGGAGGATCACACCCGGTACGGTCGTGCCGTCCGGGGTGGTGAAGACGCCGACGTTCTGCACCCCCATCACACCCTCGAGCATGGCGGCAAGCGTGGCGGGATCACCGTCCTCGGCCAAGGCCTCGAGACCCCTCCCGGGATCAGGCTGGCCGCTGGCAAAGAGCGGCGCATCTTCTGTGTGCACCGCCCACACGCCGGGGGAGAGCGGCACCGTGAGCCTAGTGCGGCTCTGCAGCGTCGCGGCGAGCCCGGAGGCGTCGCCATCCTCCGCCAGCGCCTCGAGGCCATGACCGGTGTCCATCTGTCCGGTCGTGAACAACGGGGCCTCTTCGGTGTGCAGCACCCAAACGCCCGGTGCCAACGGCACGGCGAGCTACGCGCCGCCCATCGTCATGAGCGTCGTAGCGGTGGAGACGTTCTCGATCCGCACGCGGAAGCCGGTGGCGGACGTGGAAGTGATGATGACTTGGATGACGTCGGAGATCATTGGGAGGTTCCCGTAGGTATCGGCGGCCAGCCGCACGGTCGCGTCTGCGTCGGCGGCCCCGGTGTTGGGACCGCTCTGGCGCGGCGCTTGGTCCGGGCCCGCGCCCGGTTCCTGGTTCACCTCGGTCCCAGCGTCCCACAGCATCACCTGCGACGTGACATCACCGGAGATTGGGTTCCCCGGCCCGTCGAACAGCGCGATCCCTTGGGATCCCGGGGCGTAGAACAAGTCGTTCGAGTGGACGAACATCGTCGCGAACGAGAGCTTGGTGCCGGGGGCTGCATCGAACGTGAACTCATACGCCTCCCCGGGTCCGATCGGCCCCGGCGCCGCGGCTCCGACAGGCGTGTTGAATGCTCCGGAGGACGGGAAGTCAAACACCTGGCCCACGTTCTCCACGACGACGTCGAACGTCGTGGTCGTGTCGGGTTCGCCGTTGTCGCCGCATGCCATCGTGCCGGCCGCAGTCAATCCCACGCCCAGCAGTCGAGACCACATCATGATGTGCACTCCTTGTGGATTGCGATGCCCAGAGCTGCGTTGGCCTGCGACGGAGCAACGCATGTGCCGAGCAGGGCGGAGGTGGCACAAGTCATTGGCCTGAAGGTTCTTCGCGCTTCGACGACGCGGTGCAGCGGGCGTTTCATGAAACGTGATGGAACGTTCCGGCGCGAATCGGTTGAAACCCGTGCGCGGTGAATCCCCGGATTGGTGCCGGCTGCAGGACCGTCCCGTGAGTCGGCTCCAGCGAGGCCCGGCTGCAACCAGGGCCAGCCAACTCGACTAGCTGTCTTTGCTCGCGGTGGCGCCCGCAGGCGCACCCCACGACAGCGAGACAGCCGCCGCCGAGGCTCACAATTCGCATGGCTCTTCCCAGCAGGGGTTCTTAGGGGTCCCAGTGAATCAGGCAATCTGGGGGTCATGCGCCGCGCGGCAGTGACTATTGTTACAGCTGGAGGCCAAGTCCGTGAACGATGCCCTGGAACAGATCGTCAACCGGCTCGAGCCGTTCACCAGCTTAAACGTGTCGGCGCGGGCGCGCATCGCCCGGAACGCCGTGTTGCGTCGCTTCGACGCTGGTGAGACGCTGTGGCTCACCGGGGACACGCCGCGAGGGTTTTACGTGATCGTGGAGGGGTGTGTACGCATCGTACGCGGGACAGGAGGACGGCAGCACGTCGTCCACGCCGAGGGTTCCGGCGCGACTATCGGCGAAGTGCCGCTATTCGACGGCGGGACGTATCCTGCCACCGCAGTGGCGGCCGAGCCGACACATTGCCTGTTCGTGCCTCGGGACACTCTCCTTGCCGCCATGGGCGCCGATCCGCAACTCGCGTGGGAACTGTTGAGTCGGTTGGGCCGCCGGGTCCGTGGTCTGGTGGACCAGCTGTATCGCACGACGCTCTGGACCGTGCGGTCGCGGTTGGCCGCCTACCTGATGGCTCGCTCGGCGGACACGGGCGGCAGCCGCACGATCACCCTGGGTTCTCCACAAACCACCCTTGCCGAAGAGCTGGGTACGGTGCGCGAGGTCCTGGCCCGGGAACTGGCGACCCTGCGCGGGCACGGTGTGATCCGAACCGTGGGGAGGGGGAAGCTCGAGATCCTGAAGCCTGAGGCCTTGAGCCGGTTGGCCGGGGGGGACGACGTGCTGACGCGGCGCCCCACTTGATCAAGCGGCAGCCCTCTCCCGTGGCGAACCAGCTCGAACGTACGCGGGGCGGGCGTTTCATGAAACGTGATGGAACGTTCCGGTGCCTGTCGGTTGAAACCTGTGGACGGTGAATCCCGCGGCATCGTGCCCCGAATTCCGCCGGCGTCCTCGTGGTCCCGGTGTTGCGGAATGCGGCGGCGAACGTAGGGATTGGAGTGATGCGGATCTCGATGAATCGGGCGCTCATCGTGGCGCTCACGGCGGCCCTATTGGTCGGGCTCGTCCCGGCCACACTGGTCTTGGACCGGCGGCTCGCGGCGACCGTCGAGCGGCGGGCGCGCGCGGAGTTGGAGGGCGCGCCGGCCCTGCTAGCCGATCGCGAGACGATGAGCGCTGACATGCTCGCCATGCACGCGCGCGACCTCGCGCGCCTCCCCCAGCTGGCCACCGCGCTCGCCGCTGGGGCCCAGGCCCGCGCGGTAGAGCTTGCCGTCGCGGCAGCGTCGGAAAACGAGGTTGCGATCGTGGTGGACGAAGATGGACGCGTGTGGGCCGGCCCGGAACCCGGACCGGTCCTGCTGGAGGCGACGCGGAGGGGTGGGGCTCCGGTGGCGGTCATAGCGGCAGAGGACCGACTGCTGCGCGTCGCACTGTCGGCCGTGACGTACGACGGTGCATGGGTGGGCGCCGCCGGCGTGGCCGTCGAGGTCGGTGCCACCGCTGCCGCGACGCTGGCCGGGCTTACCCGAGCCGACGTGCTGATCTTCGCGGGCAACCGGGTCGTCGCGAGCACGCTCGACGCGGTTCCCACGCGGCTGATCGATTCCGCAGGGGTGCGGGAGGACGGGGGGGTGCGGGAGGTGGCTACCGCGGGTGGGCGGAGGTTCTTCGTGGCGGCGGCACAGCTGGGAGAAGGAACCGTGGCGTTCGTCCGGGACCGTGAAGTCGAGCTCGCGGTGGTGCCGGCACTGCGGCGCACGGTGCTGTTGGTGGTGGGAGTGGCCGTGCTTGTCACCATCCTCCTCGGTGCTGGGATCGCCGGGCTGGCGACCCGGCCCGCCGCTGCGCTGGCACACGCCGCCGACCGGTTGGCGGTCGGCGACTTTGCGGCGCCGGTGTCTCCCTCGTCAATCCGCGAGATCGATCGGATGGGCAACACGTTCGTGTCGATGCGCACGGCGCTCGCGGAACGGTTGCGCGAGCTGGAGAATGCGAACCGGGAGTTGGAAAATCGGCAACGCCGTCTCGCATCCCTCCAGACGGAACTCATCCAGCGCGACCGTCTCGCGGCCAGCGGCCGTTTGGTGGCGGGATTGGCGCACGAGATTCGGAATCCCGTCGCGAACGTGCGCAACTGTATCGAGGTGATTCGGCGCCGTTTGGCGGATGACGAGAAGGGGCGGGAGTTCGCGGACCTCGCCATCGACGAGCTGCTGCGTATGCACGAGCTGGCCGAGCGAATGCTCGACATGCATCGGCCGGAGGAGCCCGGCGTCGCCACGTGCGACGCAGCCGCCGTCGTCCGGGACCTCGCGGCAATCCTGCGAGTCGGATCCGAGGGCAGCCACCTTACTTTGAAGGTGCGCACGCCGGCGGTACTCGACGCCGCCATCCCGCGGGACGCGCTGATACAGGTGTTGTTGAACGTCGTGCAAAACGCGCGGGAGGCGGTGGCCGACCATGGGACGACCGAACTCACGGCGCGGCGGGATGGCGATGCGGTTCTACTCGAGGTGGTAGACGACGGTCCGGGTATCGACGAAGACTCCTTGGGCAAGCTGTTCGACCCCTTCTTCACAACCAAGCAGTCAGTGCACGGGGTGGGACTGGGCCTGTTCGTGGCCGAGGGGATTGTGCGGCGGTACGGCGGCCGCATCGTGGCCGCCAATCGGTCGGCAGTGGGTACTGGGGCCGTTTTCCGGGTCGAGTTGCCGGCGGCGAATCGCTCGGTCGAGACGACCCGGCCGCCTGCCGTGTCGGAGACGGAGGCCGAGGCGTGAGCGGCACTCCGAGTCTCCCTCGGATACTCGTCGTCGATGACGACCGGGCGTTTCGCCTCTCCTCCGCCGAACTGTTACGGCAGGACGGATACGAAGTCATAGGCGTCGAGGACGGCAACGCTGCGGTGGCCGCGCTGCGCGACGGCTCGTACGATCTGGTTTTGCTGGACCTGCGCATGCCGGGCGCGGACGGACTGCGCGTGCTCGAGACGTTGCGTACGTGGGGCGAGTCGACGCCGATCCTGATGATCACTGGATACGGGAGCATCGATACAGCGGTGCGCGCGCTCCACCTGGGCGGGGATGATTTTCTCACCAAACCGGTCGATCCCGACCTGCTGAGCTCCCGGGTCGCCGAATTGCTGGAGCGGCGACCGAGCGCGCGCCGCATTGACGAGGAGTCATTGAAGGGTGTCGTCGGCCGGTCGCCCGCGATGCAAACAGTGTTCGAGGCTGTACGCACTGTCGCGGCCACCGACGCCACAGTACTCCTCATGGGCGAAACCGGCACGGGAAAGGAAATCGTGGCCCACGCGATCCACGATCTCTCTCCGAGGAAGGAACGCGCATTCGTACCGGTCAACTGCGCGTCGTTCGCCGAGGGTGTGCTGGAGTCGGAGTTGTTCGGGCATGTACGCGGCGCGTTTACCGGAGCGGTGCGCGACAAGACCGGCTATTTCGAGGCCGCGCACGGGGGGACCATCCTGCTGGACGAGATCGGCGATATCGGCCCGTCGGTACAACAGCGGCTCTTGCGCGTGTTACAGGAGCGCCAGATCGTGGCGGTAGGCGACACGCGCCCAAGGCCAGTGGACGTACGGGTGATCGCCGCAACCAATCGCAAGCTCGAACAGGAGATCGCCAGGGGTGCTTTCCGCGAGGATCTCTACTATCGCGTCAACGTCTTTCGCATCGAGCTTCCGCCGCTACGCGCGCGCCAGTCGGACATTCCGCTGCTGGTCGAGTCCGTGGTGCAACGGCTGCGCGACGCTGACACGATGTTCGAGCGGCTTTCCTGTTCGCCGCTCGCTATGCGCCTGCTGCGCACCTATGGGTGGCCGGGCAACGTGCGGCAGCTGTTCGCGGTCGTCGAGAGCGCCGCGATACGCGCGGGCGGCGGACGGATCGAGGCCCAGTACCTGCCGGACGAGATCCGGTTGGGCGACCGGGACCGGGTGTCGGATGGTGAGCGGTACCGGACGGTGGCGGAGGCGGACGAGCGGAGCATGATAGTGACGGCGCTCGTAGAGGCACACGGCGTGAAGGCCAGAGCGGCGGAGCTGCTCGGCATGGGCCGCACGACATTGTGGCGGAAGATGAAGCAGTATGGGCTCGAATAGCCGCCCAGCTGCAGCCCGGGATCCTGGATCGCACCGGTCCCGATTGAGGCGTGGTATTGAGCTCTCAGGATACCACCATACCAAACACCCGACGTGCTGCCGGGGCCGCGCAACATCATGTGCGGCCCGTGGAGCTTCCTCAAATCATGAAGCCCCGGCGCTGTCCTCACCGGTGACAAGCGATCCGCTCCCGCGCGACGATCATCGAAACAGTGTCCGCTCCCGGGCGCGCCAAGCTCGGTGTGAATTCGAAATCACCGGCGACCGGGGAAGCGTCTGCCGGTTCGCGCGGGCTGACCTGCTGAAGCAACTCGCCGACTTCTGTGAGGCACCGGGCGCTCTGGACCCGTTTGACACCAGAGTTGCGCCCCCGGGCCACAAGCAGCGGGGGCAAAGGGTCGACACGCACCAGAGCTCCGCGTCCCTTCAGCATCCGATCGAGTGAGTTCGGTATCCGTCGCGTTCTTGCAAGACGGGCTCGCTGTGCCCTGCTACACATTCCCGATCGTTCAATATCCACCAGCGTGCAGGAGCCCGCAGGCGGCAAGCGGCTTGGTCGTATTTGGGCGAGCGTGACCAGAGAGGATGCGCCAGCAGGTCGACCGGTGCTGTGACAATAGTTACTGCGGCAAGGGTGCACGATTCCCAGACTGCCTGGTCAACCGGAACCCCAGAGGGAAGCACCATGCGAATTGTGAGTCTTGCCGTTTGCTGTCTCGCTGCCGGGGGCGCACCCGCGCGAGCGCAAGAGCACGAACATGAACACTCCCCGTATGCCAACCAGGCACCCAGCGTGATCGCGTCGCTGTCCCTTGAGGAGTTGAAGGAGCTTCAAGCGGGGGCAGGGATGGGTATGGCCCGTGCGGCAGAGTTGAATCGGTACCCGGGGCCGCTGCATGTGTTGGAGCTGGCGGATTCGCTGGAGCTTACTCGGGAACAGTGCGCTCGGGTCGTTGCCATCCGACAGGCGATGTTGAACCGTGCAGTGGCACTGGGCGAGCGGATCATCGAGGGTGAGCGGATCCTGAGCCGACGGTTCGAGCACGGGCATATCGATTCGACCAGCCTCGCGGAGGCGACGGCCGACCTCGGGCGCCTCTACGGCGAGTTGCGCTACGTGCACCTCGCGGCGCATCTGGCCATGAAGCAGCTACTCACGCGGGACCAGGTGGTCGCGTACGATCGGCTCCGGGGATACGTGCGGGAGCCCTGACGGTGCTGGGTCGCATCCGCCCGGCCCGAGATGGCTCCACCCACCTGCTCGACCGCTGATAGGACGGCACCGCACGCAACGTGCTGGAAGGCGGGGCGCGCCGTCGCGACGCACCACCCATCCCAAGCCCTTGGGCCCACCGCCAATCATCGACAGTCCCTGTGTAGAACAGCCGTACAGGGCCGACCCTAGAGAGAGAAAGGACGTGCTAGCGCTGACCGAGACCGGGACCACGCTCCGCGCGCCAGACCGCCGCCGCACGGGGGCGCGAGCGCAGGACGCCAAAGCGTTGCTGGCGACGTTACAGTAACTATGCGCTGCCATCTGGCCGACACGAAGCGCCTGGCATCTGCTGAGACGGGGGTGTTTTCTTGGTTGCGGCGCACTGGCTTAAACGTGAGCTATAGGCTGCTCGGGGCAAGACGCTGATCGTCCATAATGGACTCCTAGTAGCAAAGGAGAAGCGTATGGCTGCAAATCATGCTGTGGTCGTCGATCGTGCCGTGCCTGGAACTCTTACTGTCCGTGAAGTGGCGTTCCCTACCCCATTGCCCTCAGAAGCACTGGTGCGCGTGGCGGCTATTTCACTCAATCGCGGGGAAACACGCCGGGCGATGGAGGCAGCGGATAGCTGGTGCCCAGGCTGGGATC
>JBDHAF010000101.1:0-13674 GCA_039588255.1 Gemmatimonadota bacterium
GGAGCGCAGCAGACCCACATAGTGTTCCACCACCCTGGAGCGAAACTCCTCCGGGTCCTCGAGCCAAAAGAGGCTCGGATCGAGCGCCAGGAGGGCGAAGAATCGCTGCTGCGTTTTTTGGGTACACGTCCGAATCAGATCGCGCAACGGTTGGGCGAGCCGGCGATCCTGCAGTCCTTCGAGAATCGTCTCCAGACCGGTTTGGTCGCCCAACAGTGCCAGACTGATCAACGCCGCGGCCTGGGCGATGGGGTCGACGGCCCGGGCGTGGAAGCGTTGGACATGCGTGATCCCCGTTGGATGGCCCAGTTGTCCAATAGCCAGCACAGCCTGGCGACCAACAGCGATGTCGGGATCGGCCAGCAGAGGGACGAGCGGGTTTGCCAGCTCGGCGTCCTCACACCGGCCCAGGCTCGCCACCGTCGCGGCACGGACCCGGGCATCGGGATCCTCGAGGAAGGGCAGCAGGAGCGCGCCCGTCTCAGGGGAGGCGAATTCGCCCAGCGCGCGTGCCGCGCTCGAGCGCACGAGAGGCTCCTCGTCCTTGAGGAACGCCTCCAACAGGCGCAGGGCCCGCTTGTCGCGCCTCAGGCCGAGCGCCCAAGCTACCCCGGCCCGTGCCTCCGCCGAGCGCAACCCCATGAGCAGATCTGTGAGGGCCAGCACGTCGTCCTGCTTCATGGCGGCCAACGCCCGGGCGATGTCGTCGCGATAGCTCTCGTCGGCGTTCTC
This sequence comes from Gemmatimonadota bacterium, assembly GCA_039588255.1. GTDB lineage: Bacteria > Gemmatimonadota > Gemmatimonadetes > Gemmatimonadales > GWC2-71-9 > B3T1B10. Next base: position 733 of record JBDHAF010000101.1, read on the forward strand.
GAAGGCCTGGGCGAGGGCCGGAATGGAGGTGGAATCCTTGATCTTGCCCAAGGCGCGCACCGCGGTCCCGCGCACGAGGGACTCGGGGTCCTTGAGACACTCTTCCAGGGCTCGCACGGCGTCCTTTTGGGAGAAGCGGCCCAACATGCTTGCGGCCTGCGCTCGCACGTCGGCCGCCGAGTCCTTGAGGGACTCGATGAGCGCCCGCACGACCCGTTCCGAGCGCACCGAGCCAATGAGCGCGACCATCAACGTTCGGATCTTGAGATTGGGATCGTGGAGATAGGGCAGAAGATCCGGCAGCATTGGGTGCAACACGCTGGGGGAGAGCCCGCGCATCGACTCCAGGATGCACTCCCGCACGTCTTCGTCTTCTTCCCGCAGGTGATCCAACCACAGCGCTTGTGTCTGCTCGTCGCCGATCCGGATGAGGGCCTCCAGGGCGCGGGCCCGCACTGCCCATTCGGAGTCATTCCGGGCCGTGTCGCTGAGAGGGTCCAACGCGGTCCTGCTACGGGCCTCGCCCAAGAGTTGGCAAACCCGCACGCGCACCCGCAGGTCCGGGTACGAAAGCGCCTGAATGAGCGACTCGACGACGCCGGTTCGGGCCACCTTCAGCAGGAGTCGAAATGATGGCCCACTGGTCTTTCCGGGATCTTCCGCCAGACGCTCGATGAGCCGCGTGACATAGCCGTTGCGCTCGAGTGCGGTCGCGGCGTGCGTGCGCGTCCGCTCATCGTCTTCGTCCAAGGCCTGGATAAAGAGCGGGACCGCCTCGTCACCCATCTTCTCCATGGCGGCTAGCGCGCCGGCTCGTACCTCGTAGGGCAATTCGCCCAGGGCCTGTTTCAACGCTTCCAAGGCGCGCTCATCGCCGATTTCGCCCAACGCGCGCGCCGCTTCTTCCCGCACAGGCGCTCGGGGATCCCGCAGCAGTGTTTCGGTGAGCGGGTGAATGGCCTGACGAGCTTTCAGCCTTCCGAGCGAGCGAGCGGCCTCGGCCCGGACTTTCTCACTGCGATCCTGCAGCGCGGCAATCAAGGGCACGGCGGCTTCGGTGTCGGTCGACGCTCCGAGGATCCGAGCGGCCCAATACCGCTGGCCGTCCGTGTTGGAGCTTCGCAACACGTCGAGCAAGGCAGGCACCGCGTGTGGCCCAAATCCCTCGAGCACATCGGCGATGGGATGGCTGATGGCCGCATCATCCCGCCCCAGCGCCTCGACCAGCGGTTGGATGGCGCGCGGATCGCGGATTCTTCGCAGCGCCAAGCTGGCGACGCTCTTGACCTGCTTGTCTTCGCTCTGGTCCTGGAGGACGGCGATGAGTGGCAACACGGCCCCCGAATGCCCAATGCGTCCCAGCCGTTCTGCCGCCGCCGCGCGTTCGGGCCACGAGCTGGCGTCGCTCAGGGCCTCGACGCGTGCTTGGACAATGCCGAGGTCCTGGTTGACTTGCACGAGCTTTTGGCGCAGGGGTGTCGCCGATCGCTCGGCGAGTTGCTCGAGACACTTTTCAATGACGGGAGGGGGAAACGACGCTCGGAGCTGAGCGGCGAGTTCCTCATGCTCCAAGTCCTTCAGCGTCTGCAACTCCTCGGTGCATACCGCGCTCAGGCGTTCAAAGTGCCGACGCTCCCGGACGCGCCATGTCTCCCGGAAGAAGACGCTGAGCAGCATCAGGCCGATGGCCGCGACAAGAACGTACACCATCCATAGCAGCATCAGTCGTCCAGCAAGCCTCCGATTTTTTCCATCAGATCTTCCATGTCAAAAGGCTTTGTGACATAGTCATCTGCCCCGGCCTCTTTTCCCCAGAATTTGTCACTCTCCTGGGATTTGGCGGTCAGCATCAGGACTGGGATGGGGCGCGTGTCGGCGTTTACCTTCAGTTCGCGGCACACCTGATAGCCGTTCATCGTCGGCATCATGATGTCCAACAGGATCAGGTCCGGCTTTTCGTCTGTGATCCGCTGCAAAGCCTCCTTGCCGTCCGCAGCAGTCGTGACCACGAATCCTTCGAATTCGAGCCGCGACCTCAGGGTGGACACGAAGTCCAACTCATCGTCCGCAATGAATATCGTTCTAGCCATTAGCCAGCTCCTCAACCAGGTTATCGACGGCAGTAATCAACGCGTTCGGGTTCTCCACTTCCTCGGGACAGGAGATCGTGGTGAGCATGAATGGGCAGCGTTCCTCAAATGGCGCGAGCGTGCTCACGATCCGCTCCCGCACCGTGACTGTTCCCGACTTCGGTGTATCACGTAAGAAAATGATCATGCGTCCGTCCCCGCACTGAATCACGGCATCATTTCTGTTGCACCGGACGACCTTCCGGATTTTTCTCTCTACGTCTTCCAGCATCTGCTTCCACTCGACGCTACCCCCCTCGTTCAATGCCGCGAATTCGGCTTGCTTGAACGCAAGGACGATAAGGGAGAGGTGACTGTTCTGACGACATCTCTTGAATTGAGTGTGCACGGCCTCCTGCAGCAACGCATCCGTGCTGTAGACGGGTAACGTGAAGCTGAACGTACTGCCCATCTCCAGCTCACTCTGCACCGAGATCGTCCCGCCGTGGAGTTCCACCAGATCCTTTGCAATGGCCAGGCCGAGACCGGTGCCCTTCACTCCTGCTCCGTCATCCCGATCGACCTGCTGAAACCGCTCGAAAATGCGCGTCTGGTTCTCCTCGGCGATGCCACCTCCCGTATCGGATACCGAGATCCGGATGTCTTCACTTCCGTTGCGGATGTCGATGGAGATCGTTCCGCCCTCCCCGGTGAACTTGAGCGCGTTCCCCACCAAGTTCGTGACGACGCGCACGATCTTCATCGGATCGCAATAGACCAGTCCGAGGTCCGGATCGTGCGTCGTGACGAGCGCGACGCCCTCTTCTTTCGCCGCTGCTTTGACCGATTCGATGACGCTGCGAATCAGTGCGGGCATGTCGACTTGCGACTTCTCGAGGGAGACGCGTCCGGCTCGGATCGTCGACATGTCCAGCAGGTTGGTGACCATGCTTGCCAGCCGCTTTGTGTTGCTGTGGCCGGTGTGCAATTCCCTACGCGCCTCGTCACTGAGCGTCCCCCAAACGCCGGCCAACGCATTGGCGAGCACGTTGGAGATGGTTGCGAGTGGCGTACGGAGCTCATGGGAGACGTTTGCGATGAAATCGTCCTTGATTTGATTTGCCTGGCGCAGCTCCTCATTGATGCGCTTCGCTTCGGCCAGGAGCCGCTTCCGCTCCGTGACATCCCGGAGCGTCGCCAGGTACGCATCTTCGCCGCGCCATTCCGTGTCGTCCAGGTGCATCTCGGCGAGGCACTTCCCATGGTCCATGCGAACGATCTCGAGCTCGGTGGTCTCCCCGGCCGTCAGAGAAAAGCCGAAGAGTTGATCCAACAGCTCCCTCTCATTCCGGCCGAAGAGGGCTCCCGCGGCCGGATTGGCATAGAGGACGATACCTTCTTTGTCCAAGATCAGAAGGCCGTCTCTCGTTTTCTCGACGATGCTGCTGAAGTTGGCCTTCGTGGCCTCCAGCTCCGTGGCCACGCTTTGCCGTTGGTGGATCTCGGCCTCGAGGGATTCATCCACCTTCTTGAGCTGCTCCTCGGCGAGCCTTTGCTGGCTCATATCCTGCGCGACCGTGACAATCCCTAGCATTGTGCCGCTCTCGTCGTGCATCACAGAACCAGATAAAGTGACCGGCACACGCGTGCCATCCTTGGCGACGAAGTGGGTGTCAATGCTCCGAATCATGTCGTTGAGACCCATTCGACTGAAGAAGGAGAAGACGTTGTCTTCGCCTCCGAACACGATGCCGCCGGGCTGGCCGATCAGTTCGCTCCGCTCATAGCCCAGGAGATTGACCCCGGCTCGGTTCACACGCTGAATCACCCTGTCCGGACTGATCACCACGAGGGTCTCGGCCATCGATTCGATGATATTGTCCACATACGCCTTGGAGACCGTGGTCGTCCGAAGGTCTTGCACCCGCTGCTCGAGCGCCGCATTGAGGGCTTCCAACTGCACCTTCGAGCGTCCGCGCTCGATGGCGTACCGGATACTGCGCTTGAGGAAGTTCCCGTCGAGGTCGGCCTTGACCAGGTAGTCCTGCGCGCCGCCCTGCATCGCCTTCACAGCATTCCCGTCATCCTCGATGAGCGTCAGCACGACAATCGGCACACTGGGCGCCGCGCCAACGAGCGTCGTGAACGTGTCCTGGGCAGGGGAATCGGGAAGGGCGAGGTCGAGGAGTACTACGTCGACGCCACCGTCCGCGAGACGCTCGATGCCGGTCGACAACCGTTCCACCCAGTCCAGCTGGAAAGCGGCAGGCCCGCCGACGTCGGCAAGGATCTCCCGGATCAGACGCGCATCGCCCGGGTTATCCTCGATCAGCAGGACGCGGATGGGTTTCGGGGGAGCCTCTTTCGTCACGCTTGGAGCCTCACTCCGGCGGCAGCTTGACGATCTGAACCCAAAAGTCCCCGACGGACTTTACCACCTCGATGAACTGCTCCAGATCGCCTGGTTTGGTGACGTAGCAGTTCGCGTGCAGATCGTACGAGTTGAGAACGTCTTCCTCCGCTTTCGAACTGGTGAGAATCACCACGGGGATCCTCCGGAGGTCCGGATCCGCCTTGATCTCGGCCAACACCGCGCGCCCGTCCTTCTTCGGGAGGTTCAGATCGAGCAGGACGACATCCGGACGCGGTGCGTCAGCATATTCTCCTTCCTGGCGCAGGAACGCCATGGCCTCAACCCCGTCACACGCGACCGAAAGGTTGTTGCGCATCTTCGCCTCCTTCATGGCCTCCTCGGTCAGGCGTACGTCACCGGGATTGTCCTCCACTAGCAGGATCTCGACCAGACTGCCCTGCGACTCGTCATTCATGGCTGCTTTTCTCCTCGTTAACCGGCAGTGTGAAGTAGAAGGTCGAGCCTTCGCCGGGGAGCGACGTTACCCAGATCCGCCCCCCGTGGCGTTCGACGATCTTCTTGCAGACCGCTAATCCGATACCCGTGCCAGGGCGGTGTCCCTTACCGTGTAGCCGCTGAAAGACGACGAAGATCCGTTCGCTGTACTGCGGATCGATGCCGATGCCGTTGTCGCGCACGCTGATCACCCAGTTGCCGTCCTGCCGCTCCGCCCCGACGTGGACGGTCAGTTGCTCGTCGTCGCGCCGAAACTTGATGGCGTTCGCGATCAGATTCTGAAACAGCTGACCCAACTGTGTCCCGTCTCCCATGACGGTTGGGAGCCGGTCATGCGTCACGAGTGCGCCGCTGTCCTCCACGAGCGCCTGCAAATTGACGAGTGTGCGGTCGTAGATGGCCTTGCAATCCGTGGTCTCAAAATCCTTCCCGCGCGTCCCCACCCGCGACAACTCCAGCAGGTCATTGATCAAGCGCCGCATCCGAGCCGCTCCGTCGACCGCGAACTCGATGAACTCGTCGGCGTCAGAATCCAGTTTCCCCTTGTACCGCTTGGATAAGAGCTGCGTGTAACTCGCTACCATCCGCAGTGGCTCTTGGAGGTCGTGCGATGCGACCCACGCGAACTGCTCCAGCTCGCTATTCGAACGCGCCAGTTCCTGGGTCTGCCGCTCCAGCATTTCTTGGGCCCGCTTGCGTTCCGTGATGTCTTGTGCAATACAGACCATCCCTTGAATGTTGCTGTCGTCGTCGCGCATCACCGAGCCCGAGAGCGACACGGCCACGTGGCGGCCGTCCTTGGTCACCACGCTGGTATCGATACTCCGAATGACGTCATTCAGTCCCGACCGCCTCAGCAAGGACAGAACGTCGACACCATCCTCTAACACGTCCCCAGCCGGCCGGCCAACCAGCTCAACGTGTTCGTACCCCAACAGACTGATGGCCGCTTGATTGACACGTTGAATGGTTCCGTCGGGATCGATCACCATCAGCGTCTCGGCCATCGATCTGAGGATGTTGTCGACGTAGGACTTTGAAACGGTCGTGCTGATGAGGTCTTCTCGCGTCTCGAGAAGCTGCGATCGTAGCTTTCGCGAGTGGGAGCTGCTCTGTAGCACGTACAGGCAGAAGAGCGAGACCAGCACGAAGAGACCTAAGAGATAGATCCAAACTGGTGTGCGGGGACCTTCGCTCGCACTGGCAGGCTCGGATACTTGAGAAACGATCAGCGTTGCGGTCAAGACGAGAATAACAAGAATCGCGATCCACCAGAGGTGGCGATCGCGACGCTCGATCTGACCAATGTTCGCGGGAGTGTGTTTAATAGATGACCTCGACAGTCTTGAGCCCGCCCAATCCGGAGGCGATGATCAGGTAATTGTTCTTGAAGGCGACATGATTGACCGATTGAAGGTCGTCAAACTGGAGCTGGCCTAAGAGTGTGATCTGTTGTTGCTGTTCACTGCCGGTTTGGTCGAAGCTTTGGCTTCCCTGCGCGACGTACACGCCGGCTTCGCCGTTGGAGATGAACAAGAGATCACCGTCGACCGCCACCGCGTTGGTCACGACGACCGACGGATCGAGGCCGAGTTCAACGGGATCGGGTAGTGGTACGCTTCCCACAACGGCTCCGGTGTTCACGCTCAAGATCTGGACCCCACCGGTGCCCGCCGCGATAAAGGCCTTTCCTCCGACCACTTCCACCGTGGACTTCGATTCCGGGATGTCCGCGCCGGTGAACGCGTACTGACCCAGCAGCTGCAAGGTGAGTTCGTCATAGACGGAGATCTGTCCCGGCGTCCCCTGCACCACGACCACCTTGCCGCCGGCCACATCCACCCAGCGTGCGTCGTGCAGATCGAAGGAGCCGGTGGGTGCCATCGTGGCCGGGTCGAGCGCGGTCAGCGCCCCGGCATCTCCGGAGGTGGCATAGAGCGTGGCTGCGGGAATCACCACGCTTGTTGCGGCAAAGCTCGTGAGCGGCGCGCGTTGGTTGCCTTCCAGCACGAGCTTCCCGGTGCGCAAAGCGATCACCTCCAGCACCGCTGGGTACGGATACGCGGGATCACCCGTTGCGGTGGCCACGTAGGCGCTCCCCCCGTCGATCGCCACCGAGTTAATGTCCGTATCGTTGAACAGCGCCTCCGACCGCAGTTTGGGTCTCGTTTTGTCGGAGATGTTGAAGACGTCGATGCCGCCGAGGTATTGGGCCCCCCGCATGTTGTAACTCACGGTCGCCCGGTCACCCCGCATGGCGATCGCCGTGGCCTGCAAGACTTGGCCGCCGATGGCCGGGGGCAAGACCTCAGCCTTGAGTCGTAACGAGAAGGCCCGCGGCGGTGCTGCAGCGAGCGCGCTTGCCGGCACGGCTCCCGCCGCCCCTGGGACGATCGGGACATCGGCGTCCAGGTACCGCACCCGCACGTCGAGTTGCGTCTGTTCGTTGGTTATGGTGATGCGGCCATCGGACTGATTCCCCGGCTCCTCGACGGGCGCCACCCCATCGCCGCACGCCAGCTGCGCGAACGTAAGCGCAGAGGCGGTCAGTACTTGTGCCATTCGCGTGATGTTCATGTGGTGCTCTCTCCCTCCGACGTACGGATACGTCATGCTCAACGTAGCCAGTTGGCCGGGCGACAGCCGTGACCGAACTCACACTGCGACAGTCACTTACACCACACGTGCCGACGGCAGCGGGGCTCACGCAGCGGGACGGTGACTGGCTGCCCACAGGCATACTAGCATTGCTATTTCGAGAGCGCTCGCCGAGGTGTCGCGGGTCGCGTGTGGGGACCGAACGCATCATCGGAAGCGGAAGGGAAGATCCGGTACCCAAACCGGGTCGCACGGAATAGGCCCACCCTTGCGTGCGGCGGTTCCACCTTTAATTTTACTACAGTGTGATATAATTAAAGGAGGCCACTGGTGGCGCAGACCCTCGGCGAATTCGAACAGCTCATCATGCTGGCCCTCGTGCGACTCGGTGCGGGCGCTTACGGCGTCAGCATGAGGAAGGAAATCGAGGAGCGCACCGGACGCGCGATATCCGCCGGTGCCATCTATACGGCGCTGGAGCGTCTCGAAAGCCGGGGCTTCGTGTCGTCGCGTTTGGGCGATCCCACCCCACAGCGCCGCGGCCGGCCGAAGAAATTCTACCAGCTCGAACCCGCCGGCGCCGAAGCCCTCACCCGATCGTACACGGCGTTCACCGAGATGACCAAAGGCATCCGGCCCAAGCTGGATGACCTCGCGTCACAAACGCACGCGCCGGGGGAATAAGACGATGGCGCGCCACGACCCGCCTCGGGCCGCCCGGCGGTTGCTGCAGATGCTGTTGAAGGGTGACGCGCGAGACACCATCCTGGGCGACCTCGACGAAGAATTCTCCACGGACATCCTGCCGGCGGAGGGGCGCCGAGCGGCGCGCCGCTGGTACTGGGCCCAGGCGTTGCACACGATCACCGACCGAGCGCGCCTCCGGATCACACCGCATCGCCCGGCTCGGGCGGGTGCGGGGAGTCTCATGCCGGGCCTGTGGCAGGACCTACGGTTCGCAGCGCGGTCGTTCGGCAAGCACCCGGGCTTTGCCGCCGTCGCCGTCGTGACGCTGGCACTCGGGATCGGGGCCAACACGGCGATCTTCTCGGTGGTGGACGCTGTCATGTTGCGCGATCTCCCGTACGGCGATCCTGACCGCCTCGTGTTGTTGTGGAACACTTCGTCCACCGCGGGCACCCAGCACATGCCCATCGCCGCACCCGACGTGGCGGACTACCGCGATCAAGCAGGGTCGTTCGTGGGCTTCGCGTTCACCGATCGCGTGCGCGACGCCGCGTTGACCGGCGACGGCGAGCCGCAGCACGTCACCGTGGCCCGAGTGTCGTCCAACTTGTTTTCCGTCCTCGGCGTGCCCGCACACGCCGGGCGCACGTTCGTGTCTGGCGAGGGCCTGATTCCTCGAGCGATCTCGGGCGATACCGCCGACGCCGTACCGCCCAATGTCGTCATGCTGAGTTATGGACTCTGGACGCGGCGGTTCGGGCAGAGCCCCGGCGTGATTGGCCGCACCATCGAAATCAGCGGGGAACCAAATACGGTGGTCGGCATCCTGCCGGCCGACTTCGCGTTGTGGCTGCCGCCCAACGCCGGCTTCGCTCGACACGTCGACGTGTGGTCGCCGCTGCGATTCAGCCTGGCCGATTTCCAGCGGCGCACCCGGCTGCGAGACCGGGACAGCGACAATACCGGGGCCGTGGTCGCCCGCCTGAGGGACGGCGTCACCCTCGAGCAGGCACAGCAAGAGATGCACGCCATCGCAGCCCGGCATCGGGAGTCACTGGCATTCCATGCCGTGGCGGGCCTGGAGATTCAGGTCGTGCCGATGCACGACGACGTCATCGGCCATGCGCGTCCGGTGCTCGTGTCGTTGCTGGGCGCCGTCACGTTCGTGTTGCTCATCGCCTGCATCAACGTGGCCAATCTCCTGCTCGCCCGGGGCACCGATCGCCGAGGTGAGCTGGCCCTGCGGGCGGCGCTCGGCGCCAACCGCGGGCGCTTGCTGCGGCAGGCCATGGCGGAAAGCCTGCTGCTCGCCGCCGCGGGAAGCCTGGCGGGCCTCGTGCTGGCCCAATGGAGCGTCACGAGCCTGGTGGCGTGGGCTCCCGCCAACCTGCCGCGGATCGACACAATCGGGATGGACGGAACGGTGCTTGCCTTCACCTTGGCATCCACACTCGTTGCCACGGTCATCTTCGGAACCGCTCCCGCCATCGACGCGGCGACGCGGCGCGGACGCGAACTCGTGCAACCGCGGAACTCCGGGGCCCGGAGACGCACACGTGTGCGGAGCGCATTGGTTGCGTCAGAGGTCGCGCTGACGTTGGTGCTCCTGGTAGGCGCGGGCCTCATGCTGCAAAGTCTCGCCCGCCTGCAACGTGTCCAGCCCGGTTTCGAGGCTGACGGGGTGATGGCGTTCGATCTCACGCTCAGTTATCCCAATGAGTACCGCGGACCCGCCGCGCGCAGTGCGTTCGTGGGTCAACTCGAGCAACGGTTGGGCGAGCTTCCGGGCGTGGCCGCCGTTGGGCTCATCGGCAGGATTCCCCTGGGCGGGCGGCAGTGGACGCAACCCTACGGTCTCGACGGCCAATCCGAAACTGAGTGGAACGCCAACGAGGCCAACTTCCGCGTGATCACCAAAGACTACTTCGCAGCCATGGGGACGCGCCTCCTGGCCGGGCGATACTTCGTGGATGCCGACGACCGGCAAGACATTCGTGTGGCCGTGGTTGACGAGACGATGGCACGACGCATTGCGCCGGGCGGCGGCGCCGTGGGTGCCCGCATCGGTTTCCCGCTGGACGGCCAGGCGGTGTGGGCCGAGGTGGTTGGCGTGGTGGAAGACGTGCGGCACGACGATCTGCGCGTCCGGAGTCGCGAGTCGCTCTACGTCCCGTACCGTCACGAAGCGTCCCGGGAAGTGTCCTTCGTGGTGCGCACGACCGCCGAGCCCGCCGCACTGGTCGGGCCCATTCGACGAGCGCTCCGCGTTCTCGCACCGCACCTGCCGATGTACAACGTGCAGACCATGAATGACTACGTGGCGGACGCGCTCGGCCCGACACGGTTCGCGCTGCGCTTGATTGGCGTGTTCGCCCTGCTGGCCGTCGTGCTCGCGTCGGTGGGACTCTACGGGGTCATCTCGTACGCCGTCCGCCAGCGCACCCACGAAATCGGGATTCGCATGGCCCTGGGAGCACGACCAGAATCGGTCCGGATGCAGGTGGTTGCCGACGGTATGACACTGGCCGGCGTGGGTATCGTGGTCGGCGTGGGCGTCTCGGTGTTTACGTCACGATGGCTCGGAAGCCTGTTGTTCAACGTGAGCCCGGCCGACGGTTGGACCTACGTTGGAGTATCGCTGCTACTGAGCGGCGTAGCGCTCTTGGCGTGTTACGTGCCAGCGCGCCGAGCGAGCGGCGTGGATCCTATGCGGTCGTTGCGGTAGGGTCTCGCAGATGCGTTGGTCTTCGAAGTCGATCATCTCCGTGCGGCCAGCTCAACGAGGGGAAGGGACTCATCCCCGCAGCCCCTACTGTCCGACCGTCCGACCGTAGTCCGCATGTTCATTAATTCCGATTTTACTGCCAGCCCGCCTGTCCAACTCCAAGAAAACGCGGCTAACCCCCACCGAGCCCCGAGTACGTAAACCGATACGTTTGCGTCGATTCGTCGTACGCGGCTTCGAAGTGGGTCGGCCATGTCACGTTCGCACCGACACTCGGCACCGACGGAACGGTCAGGGTGAAACTCTCGGCAGCGAGCAATTTCGCACGCGCAATCATCGGTTCGACAAAAATCACGTCTCCGCCGTAGTAACCCACGATCATCGATGCACCAAATGGTTCGGTCTCGTCGAGCTCGGCCGCCAGCATCGAGTGCATTCCCATGCCCGGAACACACAGACCTACGAGTTCGCCGATTTCGGGTATCGTCAGGTCCGGGAGCGCATAGCCCTCCGCGAGTTGTGAGGGTTTGCTCAGATCGCTGCAATCCATCGCCGTCACGTCCGCCGGATCAACCGTGTAGAAGTGGAAATCGAAGTGCGGTACCGCGAACAGGGCCGGCGGATGGCCATGGGGCTCCCAGTTGATCATGAGATGATTGAACCCTATCGCCTGTGTTACTTCGTCCGGGAGGGGAATGACCGCGACCGACGGCGGCGGGAAGACCATCTCGAGATCGAGTGGCGCGCTTTCGATTGCCCGAACGGGCACGGTGGCGCCGAACTCCACGACTTGGTCGCCGGAGAGCGTGGCCCAGGTGCAGACTTCTCCGTCGTACACGCTTCCGCACTCTCCCTCGATCGTCTGAACACCACCTCCACAGGCCGGGAGCCCGAGGGCCAGCAAAACAACCATCGGATCCGGTAAACGGAATCTCGCGGACCACATAGTAAGCCTCCTGTTGTGACGCTGCGGGTTTGGCATCAAAGATGCTGCACGTATTGTACGGGCGCGAGGGGCCAGGTCAACCGATCACCTTCCAAAAGAGAGCGGTCGTTTGAAAGAAATCTGCTTTCCCCGGCACATTCCTTAGGGAGGGGGGCTCATCCCCCCTCCCTAACTCTACCGGCTCACGTCCCCAATCCTAACGGTCCCAATACCAATCCCACCACGAGCACACCGGCTCCAGCCTCCGCAGCCAGTCCATAGCCGGCTCGCCGATGGGCGCACCAGGCGGCGCGGCCATGGTCGTCGGTTGGCTGAACTCGGCGGCGGGGCGCTCGAGGAATCTGGCGATGTCCCGGGCCAGCAGGGTGAAGTGGGCGTCGTTCCCCCTGCCGGCGTCGGTCGGTTGGTTCCTGATGCGGTCCGTTCTCACCCGCTCGGCGAACTGGTCCCTGGTGCGCTCGAGCCGCAGAGTCACAATGGCCCGCACCTGGGGCATGGATGCGCCTTGTGCGACGCCAATGAGCCGGTCGATGACGACCCGCTCCACGGCGCGTCCGATTTCCGCCTCGTAGGGATCCGTCGGCGACACATCAAACGTCGCAGCGAAGAGCGCGTCGAGCGCCTCGTCCAAGCTGGGGAGAGCAGGATCGAGTGCATGCTGCTGGACGATGCGTGCCGCGCGCTGCGCATTGAGGATGTTGGACACGACGTGGTCTGCCGCCACGACGGCGGGGGTGATCGCGTCGAACGTGGAGCCGGTGTAGCGCGGGAACAGCTCCCGGGTGCGACCGTACCCGGAAGGTCGCGGGGGCAACTGGTCGAGGAGCGACCGGGGAAGTGCCAAGGCCGACGGCTGGATGGTAGCCAGGAGCGCGTCGAGGGCGGCGCGCTGATCACTGGCGGACACCGGGGTCACCGGATCCCGACCGTCGCCGCGCATGGCGTAGATGTAATGCACGCCGCCGAGGGCCGATGCGGCGGCGTCGACCTGGTATCGGTGGTGCATGTAGAGGGGAACCAGCACTTCTTCCATCGTCGCCAGCGGCGT
>JBDHAF010000102.1:0-17004 GCA_039588255.1 Gemmatimonadota bacterium
ATTCACGTGATCCTGCACGATGGTGTACGTGCTTCCCCGCTCCGGCAGATCACTGGTGATGTTTTCCCACGATCCGCCCCGGTTGGTGCTCTTGTACACGTAGGGGGCGAAGTCGCCGCGCTTGTGGTTGTTGAAGACCGCATACACCGTGTTGGGGTCGTGCAACGACGCCTCGAGATCGTTGACGTACGTCATCTCCGGCACGTCGCCCACGCTATCTATGCGCCGCCAGCTCTCGCCGCCGTCCTCACTCACCTGCACGAGACCGTCGTCGGAGCCGGTGTAAAGGAGTCCCTCCACCAACGGAGATTCCGTGAGTGCGACGATGTTGCCGTACACCGACGTGGATCGGTTCTTGGACACGGCATCGACGCTCCACACGCGCCCCATCACCTCCAGCTGATTGCGATTGATGTTCCGGGTGAGGTCGGGACTCACCGCCCGCCACGTGTCACCCCGGTCGTCGCTCCGGAACAAGATCTGCGACGCGAAGTAGATCCGCGACGCCGAGTGGGGACTGATCAACAGCGCCGAATCCCAGTTCCACCGGAGGGGCGGACCGTCGGGATCCGGTTGCGGCTTGATGTCGACGCGCTCGCCGGTCTGGCGGTCGAAGCGCACCAGATTGCCGTACTGCCACTGGGAGTACACGATGTTGGGATTCTCGGGGTCCACCGCCGGATCGAACCCGTCGCCGAACACCGTTACGAACCAATCGGCATTTCGAATCCCGTGGACGTTGGTGGTGCGGGACGGTCCACCGTGGGTCGCGTTGTCCTGCGTGCCGCCGTAGACGTTGTAGAACGGCTCCGCGTTGTCGACGGCCACCTTGTAGTACTGGCTCAAGGAGAGATTCGCGATGAAGTCCCAGCTCCTGCCGCGGTCCCAGGTCTGATAGACCCCGCCGTCGGTGCCGATCAAGAGGTGCTCCGCGTCATCGGGATTGATCCACAGCGCGTGGTTGTCCACGTGCTTCCACTCTTCACCCAACCGCTCCCAGTTTCGCCCACCGTCTTCCGACACCTGGGTGCGCGTGTCCATGGAGTACAGCCGGTCGAACTTGTGGGGATCGGCGTAGATTTCCTGGTAGTACTGGGGACTGCCGCTCACATAGTCGCCCTGCCGTGACCAGTTGCCGCCGGCGTTGGTGGAGCGGTAGAACCCACCGCCTCCCATAGCGGCCTCGACCACGGCGTACAGCACGTCGGGATCGATGGACGAAATGGCGAGACCGATGCGTCCCTTGTCTCCCGACGGGAGACCACTGTTGATCTCGTTCCACGTAGCGCCGCCGTCGCTGGTCTTGTAGATCCCCGAGCCCGGCCCTCCGTTAATGAGGGTCCACACGTGGCGCCGCCGCTGGTACGCCGCTGCGTAGAGCACGTCGGGATTCCGCGGGTCGTACACCAGATCCGACACGCCGGTGTGCTCGTCGATCTCGAGCACTTGCTCCCACGTCGCACCTCCGTCCGTGGTCTTGTACACGCCCCGGTCGCCTCCAGCGGACCAGAGGGGACCCTGCGCGGCCACGTACACCACGGCCGAGTTCCGCGGATCGATGATCACCCGGGCGATGTGCTCCGAGTTCTCGAGACCCACCTTCTTGAAGCTCCGACCGCCGTCGGTGGACTTGTAGAGGCCGTCGCCGTAGCCCACGCTCCGCTGGCTGTTGTTCTCTCCCGTGCCCACCCACACCGTGTGGCGGTCGTTGGGATCGACGGCCACCGTGCCGATGGAGTACGAGCCGTAGTTGTCGAAGATGGGTTGCCACGTGGTGCCGGCGTTCACCGTCTTCCACACGCCGCCGGACGCGGCGGCCACGTACCACGTGCTTCGCTTCACGGGATCCACCGCGATCTCCACCACCCGCCCCGACATGAACGCCGGGCCGATGTTCCGGAGCTCGAGCCCGCTGAGGAGGCTGCTGTTGAGTTGAGGACCGGTGTCTTCTTCTTGGGCCACTGCTGGAGTGGCAAGGAAGACGCCGGCCACGAGGATCAGGACCGACCGGTAAAATTGTTTCATGGTTTTGTATTCCGAGAAGATTTCTGGGGATTGAGACCGAAGGTTACACGGAACGCTGTCGGTTTGTCGAGGCGGGGGCGTGATGATGATGTTGGCGAGCACTGCTCGCCCTATACAGCGGCGGCTGGGTGCCGCCGGCGTGTCGCTTTCACGTCTGAAAACTGGGGTCGAGCGAAAGCCTACCGGTCAGGAACCCCGCTGACCTTCATGCTCATCGTCGTCTTCGTCCTCACCTTCATTCTCGTCTTCGTCATCGTCCTCGTCCTCTTCGTCGTCTTCCTCCTCGCTCAGCACCTCACCGCTCATGGCGTCCACCTCGACATCGAGAACGCTCCCGTCGGCTTGGCGCACCTCGAACGAGTACACGAGGAGATCCCCTTCCTCCTCCAATTCCGCCTCGACAATCGTCCCGCCTTCACTCTGCTCGAGGACTATAGCTTGGGCTTCCTCCGGCGTGACAGTTGCTCGAGCAAATAGGCCCGGACTCTCTTCCTCGACCGCGGCGTGCTCCTCCTCCGCGGGCTCGCCGCCGGGACCACAGGCGACGGCCGCTGCGGCCACAATTACAAGGGCTGCTGGGTAACGCATGGCCACTCCTTTTTGACTCGTACCGGCAATATAGTGCCTCTGGCGAACCCCAGTCGCCTTAGGCAAATTCTCCGCGGCAATAGGATTTCATTAGAAGGGAGCGCGATATGACCAAGGCAGCGTCGGTCCTCGTTGGGGCATTCCTCCTGGGTATCCAGCCGGGCCCCGTGCAGCAGAGTTCCATGAGCTTTTTCATCACGAGCGCCGGCTCCGGAAACGGTGCGGATCTCGGTGGTTTGGCCGGGGCGGACCGTCACTGTCAAGCACTCGCAGAGACCGCCGGCTCAGAGGGTCTCATGTGGAGGGCTTACCTCAGCACCACGGCCTCTGCCGGCGGGCAGGATGTCCACGCCCGGAATCGGATCGGAAGCGGCCCATGGTACAACGCCAAGGGCGTGATGGTGGCCGAGAACGTCGAGGATCTCCACAGCGACAACAACAAGCTGTCAAAGGAAAACTCTCTCACCGAGAAGGGCGAGATGGTAAACGGCCGGGGCGACCGGCCCAACATGCACGACATCATCACCGGGTCGAACCTCGATGGGACGGCGTTTTCGGGCGAGGACTACAGCAACTGCGATAACTGGACGAGCAGCGGCGAGGGCAGTGTCCAAGTCGGCCACCACGACCGCATGGGTGGCGGAGCCAATCCCACATCGTGGAACTCAGCCCACGGCTCCCGGGGCTGCAGTCTCGAGAACCTGCAGGGTTCTGGCGGGAACGGCCTGTTCTACTGCTTCGGCATGAACTGACGGATCGAGCTCAGGGAGGCCGGACCCTCGGCCTCCCTACCCTCCCACCCTCCAATCCGTCGGCGACGGCCAAAAGTGGAGTGCCGGCCGCGTCATGAGGCGGGCGCAGACGCCCTCAACGCTGCCGACTCGCCCTGCTGTCGACTCAGCCCTGCGCATGAGCAGATGACGATAGAATAACGATCCACACTCTGCACACGAGTCCTCAACCTCCTGCCGAGCCCAGTCGTAGCAAGAGCAGCCGGGTCCCGGATAACAAAACGCTGCGATTGCCTGTCCACATGACACATGACAAGGGATGACTCGGGAGACCGATTAGAAAGACGATTGGGGCTCTTCCCAGCCACGAACATCGTCATCGCCGACATGATCGGGGCCGGGCTCTCTGGGTGGCTGGCGGGGTGTTGGCGTTGAGCGGAGCCCTCTGTTACGGGGCCTTGGGCGCGGCTATGCCACGGGCGGGCGGTGAGTACGCGTATCTCTCTGAGATCTTTCACCCGTCCCTTGGCTTTTTGAGCGGGTGGGTGTCCTTCTTCGTAGGTTTCTCCGCACCCCTCGCAGCTTCCTCTCTGGGCTTCAGCGAGTACCTGGCTCGCGCCTTTCCATCACTTGGCCTCGGAGCCGATCCGCATTTCGCCAAGAAGGTCGTCGCTCTAATGGTGATCTTTGGTCTTACGGTCGTGCATTTGCGGGGAATAGAGTTCGGAGCGAGAGTCCAGAACTACCTGACCGTGGGCAAGGTGGCGTTGATCGTTGCACTGGTCACAGTAGGATTCGCAGTCGGCCAGGGCGATCTGGGTGGCTTCGTGGAAAGCGCCGCCGTTAACAGTCCGGATGTGAGTTGGAAGGCGATCGGCCTCTCCCTGATGTGGATCATGTTCGCCTACAGCGGGTGGAATGCTTCAGGGTACATCGGCTCGGAGATCCACGCACCCGACCGGAACCTGCCGCGATCTCTCATCCTCGGGACCAGCGTCGTTCTCATACTGTTTGTAAGCCTCAATGCACTCTTCGTCTACGCCGTCCCGCCCGGTGAGATGCAGGGTGTTATTGCCGTGGGAGGGCTTGCGGCGTCACACCTGTTTGGACCCGTCGCCGAGCGCCTCGTCTCCCTCCTCATAGCTTTCGCCCTGCTGTCGGCCATCGGCGCGCTGATCATTCTGGGCCCACGCGTGTACTACGCGATGGCCAAGGACGGATACTTCTTCAAAACGGTCGCACAAGTCGATCCGGTGCACCGAGTCCCGTCAAGGGCAATCATGCTCCAAGGCCTGATCGCCACGGTCATGGTGCTCTCCGGGACGTTCGACCAAATCCTGACGTACATGGGGTTTTGCCTGGGAATCTTCCCCATCCTCGCCGTGCTCGGTGTATTCACGCTGCCGATTTACCACAACGGTGGAGCACGATCGGTCTGCTATTCGTTGGCCGCTGCGCTCTTCGCATCCGTCAGTCTAGCAATCCTGGTTCTGGCCTTCCTCGAGCGTCCGGTCGAGTCGACCATCGCCTTGGTGACGGTTGGGGTCGGCATTCCGTTCTACATGACCTTCGCACGAGCGAAGCGATCCATGGTCGTGAAATCAGAATGAGGTCTGCATCATGAAGTCGACACTACTGCTTCTTTGTCTCACGCTCGTCGGGGCCCTGGTCTGCGTCCCCACCCCACCATGCACCGCGCAAGCCCAAGAGGAACTCGACACTCGAGTGCGGCGCTTTCTCGACGAGCATCGACGGTCGTGGCGCGACGCCAATGTGCCACGCTCCGATGGTCAGGTGCTCTACGACTTGGTCGTGGAAAACGGATACACGCGGGCCCTCGAAATCGGCACTTCAACAGGTCACTCGGCAATCTGGATCGCCTGGGCCCTGACCAAGACCGGCGGCAAGTTGGTCACCATTGAGATCGACGAGGGACGGTACCGCCAGGCAATGGCGAACTTCGAGGAGGCGGGCCTCAGCGAGTACATCGATGCGCGCCTCGCCAACGCCCACGATCTCGTGCCGGCACTCCCTGGCCCGTTCGATTTCGTGTTCCTGGACGCGGACAAGAACTGGTACACCCAGTACTTCCGGGACGTGCTGCCCAAGCTAGAGGACGGCGGGTGCTTCACTGCCCACAACGTGTCGGAGCGCGGGCGCGGCGGGCGCGGTATGCGAGGTACTGGTCAGTTCGTTGAGGAGTTGCGAAGCACGGCAAACTTGGAGACGGAATTCGTCATGACCGGCGGCGGACTTTCCATCAGCTACAAGCGGCGGGGCTCATAAGCGCGGAGGCGTTAAGCGCTATCGTGCGCCGCCCGCACCGCCCGGGTCACAGGCACCCGGATCGGACGCGACATAATACCGCTTGAAGTTGCGCGCCTCCGGATCCATGCAGCCCCTGAGGTTCAACAACTCGACATTGCGGAAGTCGATGGTGTGGCCCTCGCTCTGGAGAGAAACGAAACCTTCCGTCAGCGGCGTGCCGTCCTGTTTGTATGCAGGATCGTAACCGTTCACCACCCCGCCGCCGATCTGCGGTTTTGAGTACTGGATCACGGTGTCCCCATTGATCATGTGCACGATGAGTGAATCGCCTAGGACCACGGCCTCGGCGCGCACCCACTGATCGCCATCGTAGGTGTCCGACGCCGAGTTGACGCAGTGGGACTCGGCGATCTGCCCCTGGTAGACGATGTCAGTTCCGGGAGAACACATGTTCCCCGTGGGACGGGTCGTCCCGTCGCCGCGGCCTCCCAGGAATTGCATTTCCACCGAGATGGGAAAGTCCTGGTCGCGGAGGACCGTGTGGGGACTCTGCGAGTGGAGCATGACGCCGCTGTTCCGGAATGCCCACGACGGAGCCCCAGCTTGCTGATCCCCCACAAACCGATACTCCATTCTGATCCGGTAGTGTGAGAACGGCTGGTCATAGTACAGGTGACCGAACTGGTCGTCAAAATCGCCGTACCCGTCGTACCGCACGCTCAGAAGGCCGTCCTCGACCCGGAAGGTGTTGGCGAAGTTTTCCCCCACTTCGTGGCCGGTGATCTTCACCGTCCACCCGTCCAGGTCGCGGCCGTTGAAGAGGGCCGTCCACTCCTCCAGATCGGGGTCGGTGGCGTTGTCCGCGCATGCGGCGGCAAACAGAAAGGCCCCCGCAGTAAACACATGTTTCATCGCTCTGCATCTCCTCGAATCATCCGAAGACCGAAGACCGTTGCGATCTGGCTGCCTTCTGTCGCCTCGAACCGCACCGTCACTTTGCCCTTCCCCCGTACCAGCTCCTCGGGAACGGGATACTCGATGTCGAAGAAGCGAGGCGGTTCGGTCCGGTTGACTTCCTGGTGTGCCACGCGCCGGCCATCCACCAAGAGCCGGAAGTCCGCCGGCGTGCCCCTCCGGTCGTCGCTGTAATACGTCGCGATGAGGGTCATGGGATGAGCCGGGTCGACGGGCAGGTCGTACGAAAACCAGCTCCCGCCCCTCCGGCCCGGGCGACCCAACATCCGCTGCGTTACCGCGTCGTCGGCACCTTGGTAGTTGAACTCCCGCTCGAACACGGTTTCGCCGGGCTCCATGTAGGCGACCGTGGCCGCCTCGAGCAGCCGCAGGCGTTCCGCCTCGGCAGCGTACGCGGCCCGCTGTGCTTCCCACTCATCCGGAGTGAATAGATCCCAGTAGGTGGAGTAGGTCCGTCGGTGCAGGCGGTAGAAGGGCACGAAGTCCACGTCCCGCCCCCGACCCACAGCATCGGGCTCCCGACCCACCTCGTCGGTGCGGAAGCGGACAGGCCCGCCTGCGACGGGCTTGAGCCACGACGAGACCGGCTCGTCGGCGGCGACGAAGACCGGCACCTTGGGCGGCTCCGGACGTTCCTCGCTTCCGCGCCCCCGCTCCACCTCCGGGCCCAGGTCACCGGCCAGCACCAGCGGCCCCCACATGATGGACGCCCGCCGCGGGTTGTCGGGAAGGGGCTCCAGGCGAAGCGACTTTGGCAGCGCGACCTCCACCGTGTCGCCGCTCCTCCAGGTGCGCTTCAGCTCGACAAAGGAGCTGGCCTCGTACGGGTAGTCGTAGCGACGGAGCCGACGCGGCTCGCCCGCAGCATCCTGCGCGGCGGTCTCCCCGACCACCCGACCGTTGACCTTCACCGCAAAGTCTTCACCGGCCCAGTATGGCCGCCGCAGCGCCAAGGTAAACTCCGTTGGCGCTCGAGTGGTCACCGTGAGCTTCGCCGTCTCACCCTCAGGGAACCCGGTCTCCATACGCAGGCGGACACCCGCATCGGTCCACTCCGCCGTGGACGGCACGTAGAGATTCACCCAGAGCCGGTCGCCGGCTTCGTAGTAGATCCCGTCCCCGTGCAGCGCATGACTTTCCATCCCCGAACCCACGCAGCAGGTGAAGCTGCGCATCATGTTCTGGTACTCGTGCTGCACCCCCCGCCCCACGGGCACCATGTAGCACGTGCGGCCGTCCTCCGGATCAATGGACGCCATGATGTGATTGAAGAGTGCGCGTTCGTGAAAGTCGGCGTAGTGCGCGTCGGGTCGCAACGCAAACAGCCGCCGTGTCAGCTTGAGCATGTTGTAGATGTTGCACGTCTCTGCCGTGCGTCCGTCGATGCGTTCGTTCAACTGGTCCGGCGGACCGAAGTACTCGTCCTTGCCGTGGCCGCCGGTGGCGAAGCTGTGGTGTTGCACCACGCGGTCCCAGAAGAAGCTTGCGGCCACCAGGTCGGCCGGCGTGCCGGTGTAGGCAAAGCGATCCGCCGAGCCGATGAGCTTGGGGACCTGCGTGTTGCCGTGGGTGGCGGCGAGGTTGTCCTGGTGGCGCTGGAGGGGCTGGATGAATGCCTCGTGCTCGAACTTGTAGGAAAGATCCAACCAGCGCTCGTGGCCCGTGTCGGCGTAGAGATCCACCATGATCTCGTTCATACCGCCGAATTCGGTGTTCAGATGGTTCTGGATCTGGGCGTCGTCGAGTCCGGAGAGAATTCCCTCGGCCCACTCGGCGAACTTGATCTCCAGCTCCAAAGCGGTTCGGTTGCCGGCATACCGATAGGCGTCCCGCAGGCCAGCGTAGGTCTTGTGCAGGGTATACCACGGCGACCACTCGCCGTTGAGATCGAAGGGCGCCGAGCGGATCTCACCCCGGGCCAGCTCGCCAAAGGCTCTCCGCCCACCTTCCAGCGCACTGAGGTAACCGTCCCCGTGAGCGTCCTGGACCTGCTTGAGTTCCTGAACGATGTAGTGCACCCGCTGCTTGAAGCGCTCGTCCCCGGTGGCCGCCCACATGATGCTCACGGCCGATAGATAGTGGCCCCCAATGTGCCCCGTGAGATTGCGACCTCCCCCATCCCAACCGCCGTAGGCCTCCGCTCTTGGCCTCAGTCCCGCGCGCTCCCGGTAGTATGCCAACATCCGATCGGCCTCGAGCTGGAGCAGGTAGCGGGCGTCCAGATCCTGTGCATGCTTGAGCGGTCCACCTAGCAGGCGAACACTACTCAGCGGGAGTGGTCGGGCCCGAAGCATCTGGTCCTCGAAGGCGCCTGCTCCGGGATCCTGGTCCTGCACCTTGAGGGGGAAGCGGACCAGGAGCGGCGTCGCTCCGGCACCCAGACTCAGCTTCAGCGCATCGCGGCGTGAAAGCGTCATGGAAACCTCTCGTCAGGATGAGCCAATGAGAAAACGTAGTCCGCACCGCTGTCGGGTGCCAGGAAGGGTGACGGCAGCCAGGCTCAATTCAATTCGAGACACTGCTTCGGTATGAACTGATCGGACCAGCCAACTGACTACTGAACCCAGGTCGTGTCGACGGTTGGCGGGGTCTGGCGGGAGCCCACTCGCAAGTGCATGTTAGCGTATCTCACGTCATCGGCGTGCCCATTTTCCTCTCCGCGACCCGCCGTCGGGCCGGCCGATCAGACGCTTAATAAAGGATGAGTCCCGGGCCCAGGAGGCGCCCTTTGCCTCGGCGGCCTTGCCAGCGCCGTTCAGCTCCGTCCCCTCCAGCCGGAGTATGTCATGGTCCGCTGCTTGTTATTCTGTACCGCGCTTGTCGTGGGCTGCGCCACCTCGTCACAGACGGGGGTGGGCCTGTACTACCTCACACCACAGGCGATCGTACGAACCCAGGCGCCTGACCTCTACGAGGCCGTGGAACAGCTACGTCCCCGCTGGCTGCGGCGTTGTGTGACTGTCTTTCGCAACAACCGAGAATATGGTGGCCCGGAAACACTCCGTGAGTTCGACCCGGATCGTATCGTGGCCCTGCATTTCATCCCCCGCGGCCATCCCCGACCGGGCGCCGCTGCCACGACCTCCAACGATTGTCCGGCCATCCAAGTGGTGATGGGTGGTGGGTCGTAGGTGGTAGATGACAGGTGGTAGGCCTTGGATGTCAGCGCGCCGAGCGCGATGCACAGCCTGCCATCCTATGACCCGTCACCGATCATCTACCACCTACGATTCCTGCCCTCCTACGCGCCCCGATCCAGACAGGACTCGAAGTTCGGGTTGTTCTGCTCGTCGAACGGAACAATCAGGTTGACATCCGGCCCGTAGAGGCCGCCCTTGAAGTAGGCGCCCGTGGGAAACACAGACTCCGCAGTCCGTCCGTACTCACGAACCAGACGACGCAGGTCACTCAGTCGCTGGGCCGTCGCATACAACCAAAACGCCCGCTCGCTGAAGTGGAGATCCACCCGGCTGGCGGGTGTGCCCGGGTCGGACAGCGGGCTCAGCTGCACGTCCGAGCCCTCGATGCCGAAGTTGTCCCGTAACGCATCGAGGTGATCTCGGGTGAGCAGATCTGCCACGTTATCCCTTAGATTGTTCAACGCAGCGAGCCATGTGGCGTCGTCGCCGCTCCAGAGGGCGACTTCCGCCTCGATCAGACGTGCCTCCACTCCGGTCGCAACGATAGACGCCTTGTCGCGGCCGGGGTACTTGAGCAGGTCGCGCTGCGGTGTCGCTCGGTCGAACCCGACGTCCGTCCCGCCCGAGCGTATCCACGGCACCCGAATGTCCATCACGCCCCCGTTACTCAGGAAGTCGATTCCGTTGACACCCTCGTTGGAGCCGACCGACCACCGCTCGAACACCGCGTTCAGATTGAAAATCCCGTTTTCTTGACGCAGCGAATTAATCGAGTGATCGAGGTGAAACACAAATTCGGTCGGCACGGTGGCGGCAGCCGCGGCTGCACCGACGTAATCGCCGCGGTCGAGCAGCACGCGAGCCGTACCCAGGTCCGCGAGATACTCGTCCTCTGAAGACCCGGCCGTGGCCGCGGTCGCCCGGGCCGATTCAAACCGTGCCAACGCGAGATCGTAGATTCCCGCCGTGGTTGTGGGCTCGCCAAACTCGAAGGTCCCGTCCTCGCTCGCTAGACTGAAGGGCACACCGGAGCAGAAGCTCTCGCCAATGAGCACGTAGCTCAGGCCCGCGAGGTTGTACATTCGGGAGAGCCGAGAGTCAGCCGTTGGATCATCGGCGTTCGCTTCGATGAAATCCGCGGTCTTCTCCGCCGCCCGACGTGCACGCTGGAGATTCCGGAACACAAGTATCATCTGAGCGTTCCGCACATCAATCTCTCTCGTGTCTATCTCGTTCCGGGTATTGAACGTGCCGGAGTGAATGAACTCGTCGGTAAAGAGCCCCGTCACCAGGACGATCCCTTGTTGTTGAGCGGGCGCGCCGGTATAGGCCAGGGAGAAGTCCCCGAATGCGCCTTGAACGAGGGTGGGAATCGCTTCCGGCCCCTCGAGGTTTTCTGGCGTGACAATTTCCGGAATCTCCGTGTCGAGCGGGCTCTCACATCCTCCCGCCAGCAGCGCCACCGCGGCGATCATAGCCCCGAGACCGCCGAAGCGACGGCTCCGCACGGCCGGCGCCATTCTTTTATCCATTCTTATGTCTGACATAATTTGGTCCTCGCTTTAGAACGTCACGTTGAGACGCGCCGTCCAGTACCGCACCGGCGGCTGGGTGAGAAAGTCGGCCGTCGTGAAATTGCCCACCTGACTGAAGTTGACCTCGGGATCGAGACCGGTGTAATCGGTGATCGTGAAGAGATTCCGACCCGTCAGCGTCAGACTCAGTCGGTCTGTCCCGAGGCCCTGCGCCCAGGCCTGCGGCGCGAAGAACGTCAGGGACAGCTCGCGTAGCTTCCAGAAGTCTGCGTCCTCCACAAAGCCACCGACGGTGCCGCTCGAGTGTAGCGTCCGGGCTACGGTAGCCGCTTGCTTGTCGAGGTCCGCCCCGGGCACCACCGCACCCTCACACAACTGGAACGCGAAGCACCTGAACTCCGCGGTGCTGTTGAACAGCTTGTGACCACCCCGGTGATCCAGGAGACCACTGACTCGCACCCGGTTGAAAAGCGTGAACGACGTCTGGATGGACAGCTCGCGCTTGGCCAAAGGAGTGCCCAAGAATACTGCTTCATCGCCCACCTGCACTTCGTCGAGGGTGAGCACCCCATCGCCGTCCGCATCGTCGTACCCGAGGACCGGGTTGGCAAAGTAGGCACCGGCCGCAAAGCCCTCCTGGTGGCGCTGTGAATCCCCCCCGAGACCGAAGATGATCGGCTCGATGCCCTCACCCAGCTCCAGGATTTCATTGTTGATGGTCGCACCACGGAACGTGATATCCCACGCCGCGTTGCGCGTTTGGAGGATTTGGGCGGACAAGTTGGCCTCGAACCCGCGATTCCGTACCGACCCGAGGTTCACGAACTGCTGGGAGCCCGTGCCGAGGGAAGGCGCGGTTAATCGCTGCACCAGCGCATCGCTCGTGACCTTACGGTAGTACGTCACGTCTAGCCCGATACGCCCGCGGAAGAACTCGGCGTCGAATCCGAATTCCACCTCCTCTGACCGCTCGGGCTTCAGGTTGGGGTTGCCGAGCGAGGAGTCGGCCACGCCCACGACGTCCTGGTCACCGGCCGTGATAGCGACGGGATTAAAAAACCGCAACGCGGCGGCCTGCGCCGGTTGAACGCCTGTCTCGCCCCAAGCAGCTCGCAGCCGCAGCGCGCTCAGCACGCTCCCCGTCGGAAAGAATGACTCCTCGGAGATCACCCACGAGCCGCTCACCTTCGGATAAGCCACCGCATCGAAGTCTTCACCGAACGCGTTGTTGTCGTCGACTCGGACGCCACCGGTCACAAACAGGCGGTCGTTCAACGAGAACGTCTCTTCGGCAAACGCGCCGAGGGTCACATTCTCGAACTTCGCTTCGAAGGCGCTGGTGACGACCGCACCACCCAACGAGCTACTCCCGCTCGCGATTCGGTTGCCAGTTGCGAACGTGCCACTGTTGATGTTCTGGAAGTACTGAACGCCCACCGAGGACTTGGACTGCACTCGGCTCGAGAGATTGGCCGTCGCCGTCCCGCTCGCATCCGCCGTGTACTGGAAGACTTGAATGCGATTCGAGTTTCGCGTGCCGTCGTCGCGGGTTCCAAACGGCACTTCGCCCGGACCACTGAAGTCACCGTCGAACTGATTGGTGAGGTCGACCCCGAACGCGCCTCGGGTGCTGAGCCACCCGAACGGCTGCCAATTGGTCTGCAGACTTCCGATGAACCGGTCGATGTTCTGCTCCGCCCGGAGCGCGAACGTTTGATCCGGCGTAAAGAAGCCGAATCCGGTCTCCGGCGTCGCTCCGCCGAAGAATCCGCTGGGAAGCAATCCCAGTACGTTGTTGTCGTTCTGCGGCACCCGCAGGTCGCTCGTTACGTATCCTACCGAAACCAAAAAGTCGGCGTTATCGAGTACCTGCGACCGGAGGTTGGCGCGCAGGCTGACCCGCTGCAGCTCATTCGGTCGCATGAGGGAACTCGAAATGCCGCCACGCTCTGCTTCGATCCGCGCCGCCGTCGTGTCCGGCAGACGCAGCGTGCCCAGCTCGCGCTCGAACTCACCCGAGATGAAGTAGCTCAACTGATCGGTTCCGCCGGAAACGTTGAGTCCGAATTGCTCCCGGTTCCCGGTGCCGATCGGCGACGCCAAATCGTCCTCCAGCACGTTGAACGACTGAATCTCGGCCTGCTCGCAGGCCCCCAGCGACACGAAGACGAGGGCGCACCCGGCGTTTCCGTCTGTGTCGATCGCGTCGAAGTTCGTCGGGTACTCGTTCTTGTCCTCGACGATGCCACCTTCCACGTAGACATTCCAACGCGCCGGGCCCGGGCGTCCCTTTTTCGTTGTGATTCTGATGACGCCGTTGGCGGCCTCGGTACCGTACAGCGTGGTAGCCGATGGGCCTTTGATGACTTCGATCGACTCGATCTCTTCAGGGTTGATGTCATCCAACCGAGACGGTTGCTGTCCACCCACCCCAATCGAGTTGAGCCCGAACGTCGCGGCCGTGTTGTCGACCCGAATACCGTCCACATAAATGAGCGGCTCATTGCTCAACGACAGGCTGTTGGCACCTCGGATCCTGACCTTCGTTCCCGTACCCGTCGTGCCGCTGCTGGTATTCACGATCACGCCAGCGGCCCGCGAGCTCAAGAGGTCCGAGAAGTTCGTGATGGCACCCCGCTCCACCTCGCTCGCCGCAGAGATGGTTGCGACGTTGTTTCCGATCTCACGCTTCCGCTGCTCGCCCGTCACACTGACCACGATATCGTCGAGTGAGACGACCGCCGCCGGCAGCGCGAAGTCGATCGTAACGGAGCTCCCTGTTGCCAGGGTCACGGCCTGGGACCGGGCGCCATAGCCGATCCGCACCGCCCGGATCTCATACCGACCGGGCGCTAGGTTGCGGACCGTGTACTGCCCGTCCTGATCCGTTTCGATCGTGCGATTCACGCCGATGATGATGAGCCGGGCGCCACTGAGTGGCAGGCCGGTCGCTTCATCCACGACGCGGCCCTGAATGCTCGTCTGCTGCTGTGCCTGCGCCGCCGATGCCAGAGGCAATGTCACCGCCGCCAACATGGCAAGCACGCGCCCACCCCTCACCAGCCACGCTCCTGCTGTCCTGACCATACTTGTGTCCATTTGTCACACTCCAAGGTTGCTCGTTGGAACAAACCCCGACCACCCACACACCTCCCTATCGTGTCGCGTGTGCACGTCACGACACGTCACGTCACGCGTGTCGCACACACGTGACGTACTGCCTCAACTGTCAACTGCGGATTGGCGAAACTGCGAGGAGGGAGGAGAAGACGGTATGACGGCCTGCCGGGTCAACCTCTTATCGCGCCAACACTGTCCATCGAGTGATGTGGGGTTAAACCCTAGCAGAGCGGTTTTGGTTCCAACTTTTACGCCGGGTTCCAAAGAGCAACGCGAATCACCGATCCTCATCGCCCATGCGAGTCTGTCGTAATGTGGACACGGGGAGAATCGCTGATACACAATTCCACGTGGAGTGGAAACTCGACACCATCGCGCAGCAACCTGCTGTTTGCTTTCCACATTGCGTGCACATCGAGGCAGCAGGACCCGAACGAACATCGGCGCTTGCGCGGCCCGCGACCGAGTATAATTTGGCCAGCCTAGCCGATCGATCGCGTTCCTCCGTAAAACCCCCTCCAGGAGGTGCGGGCTGACCGAGGTGTCGGACTACACTCTTACGGGAGTCGACAAGATTGCGCAGCAGGCGCGTCGGGATATGACCCTGATTCGCTGCCCGCGCGATAGCGCGGTTATGCGGGTGACGGTATGGCGCGCGGAGCGGGCCGGTGGTCCCGAACCCGAGATGCGTGTGTTCGACCGCTTGCCGAGGAGCGCGGATTGGCAGGTCCGTGAGTTGGACGTCCAGTGCCCGGCGTGCCGGCGGCGGGCCCTACGGGTGACGTTGATGGGGTCCGCGGCGCAGTCTTGACTCCCCGGCGCCGAGCAGGGGCCGGCCCAGCTCAACACACCAGCTATCGAGACTCCAACCCGCGTGCGCTCAATAGACGCACGGTATCAGCTTATTCGTAGTCTCCGTATACGTCGGGGCTACCCCTTTGGCTTCATCAGCTGCTGAAACGGGGGGTAGTCGCGCAGCATGATGGAAAGTACAGACCGGTGGAGAAAGGAACCGTACGCCAACCCACTGGAAAGGGCATCGTGGAGCAGATCCACCGCGTTTCTTTGCTCGCCGAGGGTGGCGCTGATGACCGCCCGAGCATAGAAAGCGCGGCTTGGGAGGTAGTCGAGACCGAGGTTGGCGATGCGATCGCTGATCAGTAATGCCTCATTCCGTCTGCCCAGACTGGCCGCGCATGCACCCATCATTCCCAAAGGGCGTATGGAGTCAGGCGACTCTCTGTGCAACTCGGCAGTGATCTCGTATGCTTCTTCGTGTGCCCCCGCTCCGGACAGACTAACCGCCAAGGGCGGCCGCCAGTCTGTGGTCGGTTGCTCCTCGATACGCTGTCCATAGTACCGCACCGCTCGTGCGAAGTACTCGTCAGCGACCTCGTCATAGGCATGGGCTC
This sequence comes from Gemmatimonadota bacterium, assembly GCA_039588255.1. Lineage (GTDB taxonomy): Bacteria > Gemmatimonadota > Gemmatimonadetes > Gemmatimonadales > GWC2-71-9 > B3T1B10. Next base: position 15,795 of record JBDHAF010000102.1, read on the forward strand.
GAAGCTCGGTGGCCGCAGTCCGCCAGACGGATCCAGGGTTTCGCTCACGTTGAAGAGCCAGGTTGGGATAGTCATCGAGCAGGAGACGCACGTCGGAGATCCGACCCAGCCCTATCAGGGCAATGACCTCCGCGAGGAACGACCAGGCTCGGTCTGGATGAACCTCGCGCGCCTCCCGAGCTACGAGTAACTCCTCGTCATGGTCGCCGAGCATGTGAAGGGCGTCGGTCTGCACTAACCAGAACCCATACCACTGCCTCTCAATGTCCGAAGGCAACACGCGGCGGGCGAGGTGCTCGAGAGCCTCACGTGGGCGGTTGCTACGGAGTGCAGTGTTCGCCACATCGAACCTCCGGCCGAGCGGATCGAGCCGGACCATTTCTCTTGCCGCCCTGTATTCGAGGTCCAGATCTCCGCGTATCCAGCCGAGCTGCCAGTCCACCCCCGCGCGCTCGAGGGGCGTGAGCCTGTCGCGGTTATGGTCTAGAATGGCGATGAGCGAATCCTCCTCAGCAAGACGGCGGACGTTGTGGTACGCGTTAGCCAGGCCATTGAGCGCCCCGAAGTATGTGCTGTCCAGTGCGAGCGCACGTCGATAGTGCGCGATCGCCTGTTCATACTCCTGTCTCACATGGCTGCGCAGGCCTGCCTTCGTCTCCCGGTAGACCTCGATGCTCGGCGGTTGGGACAGGAGTGTCGGATCGCCTGACCAATCAGGATCGAAATGACGCGCAAGTACACCCAGCACCCTCCCGCGCATGGCTTCAATCGGTTCGAGGGCCGAGTTCACGAGTCCGCTCGTCGGGTTCAAGGAATACAGCAGTCCGCCGGTCCGCCCATCCAGCAGCTCAGAATGGAAGCGCACGGAATCGTCATGCACGTAGTACCACCCGGTCACCACCGTTTCCGATTGGGTGATTCTAGCCAGGTCGAGATAGGGCGTGCTCGACTCGCGAACGTCTTCGCTCAGCCGCACCGAGACTCCGGCGGGCACCACTTCCAGAATCCCCTCGGTCTTGAGCCCGCTGGATATCCAGTCCAACGCCCATTGGCCGATTTCATCTTGTGCCGGATCACCACTCCGGTTTTCGAACGGTGCTATGACTACGCGAGCGGGATACAGGAGCGGTCCACTGCCTTTGAAAACCAGCAGGCTCAAGACCGCAACGGTGACGAGCGCTGCCCCCACCGCGCTTATCTCCCGCCTTCT
>JBDHAF010000103.1:0-16658 GCA_039588255.1 Gemmatimonadota bacterium
GGCCGCCGCCGAAGCCCCCGCTGAGGCGAAGGCGCCGGAGGAGTAACTCGGACGATGGAGGCGGCCTACCTGGCGGTGGCGCGCTTCCGGAAGCCGCATGGGCTCAACGGAGAGGCGCTGGTCTACCCAATGACGGATGAGCCCGAGGCAGTCTTCGTTCCCGGCCGCGTGCTGGTGCCGGTGGACGATGAGGGCCGGCCGAACGGTGTGGAGGTAGTGATCCATCATGCGCGGCCCTATCAGCGTCACTGGCTCCTGGCGTTTGAGGGGATCAGCGACCGGACGGTGTTGGAATCGTGGGGGGCTCTGACCTTGGGCGCGGTGCAGGGTGAGCTTCGCGCTCCCGAAGAAGGAGAGATGTACCTCCACGAGGTTCCCGGGTCGCGGGTCGTGGAAGCGGGTGTCGAGATCGGTGTCGTCAAGGAGATCATCGGTGTACCCGGCGGAAGCGTGTTGGTGGTCGAGCGGGATGGCAAGGAGTGCCTGATCCCGTTCCGCGAGCCCATCGTCCAGCGGCTCGACCGGGCAACCCGGAGTATCGAAGTCGTGTTGCCGCCGGGGCTGTTGGAGGTGTAGATGTTGCGGGTGAATGTGGTCACGTTGTTTCCCGATCTGTTTCGGGAAACGCTGCAAACCAGCATTCTGGGACGGGCCGCTTCATCCGGGTTGTACGACGTGCGGCTCGTGGACCTGCGGGACTACACGCACGATAGACATCGGACGGTGGACGACGCGCCGTACGGTGGGGGTGCGGGCATGGTGCTCAAGCCGGAGCCGTTCTACGAGGCGCTGGACGACCTGAAGCCAAAACCGCCCGTGGTGTTGCTGTCGGCGCGGGGCAAGCTCTTCACGCACGACGAGGCGGTGCGCTACAGTGTGGGCGACGAGTTGACGCTGCTCTGTGGGCACTACAAAGACGTGGACGAGCGGGTTGCCCACCGGGCGGATGAGGAAGTTGCGGTGGGAGAATTTGTGCTCTCCGGGGGCGAGATGGCGGCCCTGTGCGTGATTGACGCGGTCGTTCGGCTCCTGCCGGGGGCCTTGGGGGATCACGATTCCGCTGCGACGGACTCGTATTACGAAGGGCTCGTGAGTCCGCCCAGCTACACGCGACCGGCGGAATATCGGGGACAACGGGTGCCCGAGGTGCTGCAAGGGGGCGACCACGCAAAGATCGAAGCCTGGCGCCGAGCCGAGGCTGAACGAATGACGGAGGAGCGACGCCCGGAGTTGTGGGCGCGCTACGTGGCTGAACACCGGCCGGATGAGGCCGAGTCCAGAGGGTAGAATCATGAAGACGTTAGCGGCGATCGAACGTGAAGGGCTGCGAGACGACATTCCGGAGTTCGGTCCGGGCGACACGGTCCGGGTGCAGGTTCGCGTTCGCGAGGGAGAGAAGGAGAGATTGCAGGCGTTCGAGGGTGTGTGCATCGGGCGCCGCGGCGGCGGCATGAGCGAGACCTTTACCTTGCGTAAGGTGTCTTCGGGCGTGGGGGTGGAGCGAATCTTTCCGCTCCACTCACCCAGCTTGTCACGCATCGATGTCGTGCGCCGGGGCAGGGTGCGGCGGGCCAAGCTCTACTATCTGCGCAAGCTCTCGGGTAAGGCCGCCCGCATTCGGGAGCGTCGAGACCCGTAGGTGACCACCCCGACGCTGGCGCGCGAGAGCGCGCTGTGGGCGAAGGGGTTCCAACATGTTGCGGGTCTGGACGAGGTAGGGCGAGGCCCTCTCGCCGGTCCGGTTGTGGCCGCAGCAGTGATACTACCGCAGGATGCCCCCGCCATTGAGGGCCTCCGGGATTCCAAGCAGATGACCGCCCGTCAACGCAATCGCGTGGCGGGCGTTATTCGTGATACCGCGTTGGCGTGGGCGGTGGGCGCCGCATCGCCCCGTGAGATCGAGCGCCTCAACATCCTCAAGGCTACGGCACTGGCAATGCGCCGAGCGTTGTCGCTGCTGTCACCCGCGCCAGACCACGTGCTGATTGACGGGAAGCCCCTTCCCGAACTGCGGCGCGAGCACGAGGCGATTGTCAAAGGGGATGCCACGTGCCTCTCGATTGCCGCGGCCTCCGTCCTCGCCAAACAGGCACGAGATCGGTTGATGGTCATGTTGGGAAGCCGGTTTCCGGCATTCGGGTGGGAGCATAACATGGGTTACGGCACGGCCGAACATCTTGCCGCCATCGACTCGAACGGTCTGACGCCGCATCACCGGCGCACGTTCACCCCGGTGTCCCAGTTGAAACTCTTCTCGTAGAGAACGTCAGCCCGACGGCGTGAGATCGCCAATGCGTTGTCGCAAACGCTCGGCGCGCGCCTCTGCACCCATGTCGGTATAGGCCTCGATCGCCGCCGCCCACTCGACACGTGCCTCGCCCGGCTGGCCGGCCACCGTGAGCGACTCACCAAGCTCTTCGCGCGCTTTCGCGGTCATCCACTGGTTCTGCACCTGGAGGGCTACCTCGACCGCCTCACGCCCCAATCGCAACGCATCCTGGTATTGCCCGTCGCTTCTCGCGATGAGGCCTAATACCCGCAGCGCGTGGCACTCCGTCAACCGGTCGTCACTCCCACGTGCCAGGTCGAGGGCCCGATTCGCTTGAACACTGGCGAGGCGCGTGTCGCCAATCAGGGCGTCGGTCTCGCCTCGACTCGCCAACGTCTGGGCCAACAGGCGCGCGTCATCGAGACGTTCGGCAGCATCCATCGCGCGATCGGCCGCCTTCCGCGCCGCGGCGAAGTCTCCCTGTTCCCGCCACACGATGGCCGTGTTGTGCCACGCTTCGGTGATCCCGCGCAACGAGCGACTGTACTCGAAGAGATTAGTAGCGTTGGCGTAGAGCACCAGCGCATCGGCGTTGTTGCCGAGATAAAAGTCGACGTTACCGATGTTGTTGGTGCAGCGGGCCATCATCAGCGTGTCCGACAGCTGTCGGGCGAGATAGGCCGCCCGCTCGAAGCCGGCCCGGGCCTCGTGCAGCCGACCGCGGGCAAACTCCCCGGCCGCCGCGACGTTCTGTGCACGCATCTCGCCGTCCGCGTCGCCGCGGGACCGGTACTCGATGCGGGCGTAGTCGGCCAGCCGATGGCTGGCGGCGAAGTCGCCGAGTCGCCAACGCGCCATGGACATCAAGAGGAGCCACTCCGGCGACGACTCGAGCCGTTCGCCCAGTGCCGTCAGTCGATCGACCGCTTCGCGGAACCGCCCGCGATGGACCGCCAACCTCGCCTCCCGCATGGGGTCCTCCAGCCGCGGATTAATCTTCATCGTCGTCCCCGTGTTCGAGGAGTCGCTGGAGTCTCGCTCTGGAGATGCCGAGTTGCCGCGCGGCGGCGCTCTTGTTGCCGTCGCAGTACGACACCGCAGCATTGGCGGCCGCCGTGTTGATATCTCGGAGCGTGGCGGGGAATGGCAGACCGCCGGCGCTCGTCCCGGATTCCTGCGTCGAGTGCAGCGCGAGCTCGCCGGGGTCCAATGTTCCGGGCGGTGACAGAAGCAGCGCGCGTTCGATGGCATGTTGCAACTCTCGCACGTTGCCCGGCCACGAGTGGGCCCGGATGGCGGCCAACACTTCCGGGGTCACCTCGGGGACCGGCACTTGATAGCGGGCGGCCAGGGATTTGGCGAACTCCTTGGCGAGCATCTCGATGTCGTCGCCCCGATCCCGCAGCGGCGGCAGCTCCAGCGTGACGACGTTGAGGCGGTAAAACAGGTCTTGGCGGAACTCTCCTCGGGCCACGGCCTCCGGGAGGTCGACGTGGGTAGCCGCGATGATCCGCGTGTCGATCTCGCGATCTCGGGTGTCGCCCACGCGCCGGATGCGCTTGCCCTCCAGTGCGCGGAGGAGTTTCCCCTGAAGGTGAAAGGGGAGATGGCCGATCTCATCCAGGAACAGCGTGCCCCGGTTGGCCTCCTCGAACAGACCGGCGCGGGCCTGCTTGGCGTCGGTGAACGCTCCTTTTTCGTGGCCGAAGAGCTCGCTCTCGAGAAGGTTGGTGGGGATCGCCGCACAGTTCACCGCCACGAACGGCTCGTTCGCCCGGGGACCACCCTCATGAAGGGCGCGGGCGAGAACCTCCTTACCCGTTCCTGTGTCTCCTCCGATCAACACGGTGACATCGGAGTGGCCCACGACCCGGGCCGCCTTGGCCAGCGTCGCCTTGAGGGCGGCGCTCTCCCCGATCATTTGGTCGAAGCTCGTGCCGATCTGGGCCAGCTCGCCGGAGCGTCTCTCCCGTGCGGCTTCGGCGTTGGCGGCGAGCGTGCGCCTGAGGAGATCCAGGTCGTGGGGGAGGGCGAAGTAGTCCGCCGCGCCGCGCCGGACGGCCTCCACGCCGAAGCGGTGCGACTCGTTGCTGCCGATCAGATAGGTGGGTGGCTGGGACACGTCGTGCGACAGGAGATAATCCAACCCCTGCTCTTCCGCTCCGCCGGCCGCAATCAGCAGTGCGATCGATCCTGTCGCGACTGGGTCGTCTGTCCTGATAGTCTGGCACACCACGTCTAGCTCCTCCGCGAGATCGGTCCATAGCGACTCAAAGGACTCGGACAGGGGGACGATCGTCAGGGCAGGTTCGGTGGTCACAGTGCGGGCCGGGTGAGGTGTGATCCTATCTTGCTTGGGTGGCGGGGCCGGGCGCAACCGTCCGACCCCGTCATCGCCATGCCCACGACCTCAATCCTCAGTGCCGTCTCGGTCGCCGTCCTCGAAGGCCTCGATGGAGTTCTTGATGTTCTCCTTGATGAGGCTTTCGTTCTGGCCGCCCTTGTTGCCGGTTGCCGGGTCTACGGTTCGACCGGTGGCATCGAGGAACCAGCGGTCCAGGCCCACCTCGACCGTGATGTTGGTGGATCCGGTGGATTCTCCGATGACCAGAGCCGGAAGGAGGTTGAGCTCCTGTTCCACATCGAGGTCCGTCTCGAAGACGAACGCCTGGCCGTCGAATGTGCCGGTAACCCGAATGCTCAGCTGGTCGAACGTCGGGTGCAGGGACAGGAACTGGGCGTCCTGCTCGTCGCCCGAGCTGACCTTGTGGATATCGAACTCGATCTCGGTGTAGCTGCCGGCCGGGATGTTGAGGCTGAACTCCTCGGAGACGGAGCCGTCCACCGGAACAGATACCAGAACGGGTCCGGCCTCGAATTTCTCGCAGCCGTCGGCATTCTCGCCCAACAGATCGCAATCGGTCACGTCGATGCGCTTGAGCTCGATCTCCCGGAGCACGATTTCCACGCTGCTGAGCACGAGGGCGTTCGCGGCCACCGCATCGGCGCCGTCGAAGAGTGCGGCCGTCGCGGTGGGGGTGTTCGCGGTGAACGAAACCGCCACGTCGGCGAGTTGGGTTGGGCCGGTGCTGCTGCACGCGGCTACTGCGAGGAGCATTCCTCCGAACAACGATCTGTACCTCATTGGTCCTCCCGGTCCTGGCGGACGGTTGCGCTGGTCGTGCCGACTGACGGTCGCTGATCGGCGACCACTGCCCTCGAAAGTGCAAGGTCGATGCCGTTCTCGCTCCCAATAGTAATATTCCCAAATAGTTGTCAAACAGTGACTTACCACGTCGTGACGCGCCTCACAGTTCGGGGGGATGGTCCACTGCGAGGCAGGTCGTAGTGTTTCGATGCAATGGCGTGGTTGGACTCGAGGAGGGGCCGTTGGGGGCCGACGAGCGCGCCGCGCCCCCTTACGGTTCCGGGGCTGGTACAGCTGGTACTGCGGTGCAACAGTGAAGCCTGACCCGCCTACTTCAAATGGCGGGCCACCAGCTTCGTCATCTCGAACATGCTGACCTGAGGCTTCCCGTTGAAGACAACCTTCAGCGCGGCGTCCGCGTTGATCATGCGGCGGTTGACGCTGTCCTGTAGGCCGTTCTTGCGAATGTAGACCCACAGCTTCTTGGTCACCTCGGTCCGCGGAAGCGGGTTGCTGCCCACAACTTCACTCAGGGCCGCATCCGGCTGCAACGGCCTCATGAACGCCGGATTGGGCTTCCGCTTGGTCTTTTTCTTGGCCTTCTTTTTGGCCGCCTTCTTCTTCCTCTTGGTCGCCTTCTTTTTCTTGGTCACCTTCCGCTTGGTGGCCTTCTTCTTCTTGGCCTTGCGTTTGGTGGCCTTCCGCTTCGTGGCCTTACGCTTGGCCGCCTTCTTCTTCTTCTTCCTGACGGCTTTGCGCTTGGTGGCCTTGCGCTTGGTGGCCTTGCGTTTGGTCGCCTTGCGCTTGGTGGCCTTGCGCTTGGTGGCCTTGCGCTTCGTCTTGCGCTTGGTCGCCTTGCGCTTGGTCGCCTTCTTCTTGGCTTTCTTCTTTCGTTTAGCAGCCATTTCCCCCTCGAGGAAAGAGTGATCTCCGTGATGAAAGCCAGCCCCAATTGCACACCAAAGTAAGTGTTTCTGCGAGGAGAACAAGCTTTTGTAGTCGATTTTCCCCTATGAAGAACGCGATCATCACCGCTGTGTTGGCCACTCGAGACGGTGTGTGATGTGCATCAACCGGTCTCTTCAGCCACCGTGCTTGTGTCGCTGTCGGTCCCTGGCGATGTTTGTTTTCCCCGACCGGGTAGCTCAGCTGGCAGAGCAACGGACTTTTAATCCGTAGGTCCTGGGTTCGAACCCCAGCCCGGTCATGTCTGGGGTCAACGGGGCGGACATTCCATGAAGGAGGCAGGATGGGGCCCTTCGAAGCGCAGATCGTTACCGTCGTGTTCAGCGTAATCGGTGGCGTCGCGGCACTGGGGATGGTGCTCCGCTTCGCGATCCGCAGGAGGGAGCTCGAGGCCCAGGGTGGCGATCCCGAGCTGGGCCCCGCCGTCGACGCACTCCGTGAGGACCTCCACGAAACCCAAGCCCAGATCGCCGACCTGCAGGAGCGCCTCGACTTCGCGGAGCGCGTGTTGACGGCGGGACGGGAGTCTCAGGACCAAACAAAAGGCGGCTGACCCTCTCGGGCGCCGCCGTGACTAGACAACCGTAGTTTTGAAGTCCGCAGCGATATGGGCCGGGCTTGCGTGGTCCCGCCTCGTCCCCTCCGGCGAGGTCCCGGCCGGGCGGCCGGGTGCCCATTCGCTACGGGCTGTTGCTTTCCGAAGCGGGGATCCTATCCCGCGTTCAGTCTAAAGAACAATCGATACCGTTCAGAGGTTCCGTTGGGTCTTCCGAAACCTCCTGTGAATGAGATGCCCGAAGCGTCAGGATGGTTGCCTTCGTGGTGGACGGGCGCTCGTGCTATCTGGTGTCTGTCGTATAACTTGTTATATTGCATTGGTTTACGGCACGATCGCTGGGACGGGTCGTGCCGGGATAGAGGGTGAAACCGGTGGCCTGGTGGTGCTGCCATGAGCCCGGTGTGCGACAGCTCACGGAGGGAATTCTGTCGGTCCACGAGATTGCATACGGGGACCGATATGAGTGGGGGAGTGGCGACAGGCGGATGAAGCAAAACGACGTGGTGGCACGGGTGAGCGGCGCCGAATTGGTGTTGGTGCCGAGATCTACCTGAATTGAGAAAATTGACCGCCTCGGGTGGGCGGCAGGGATCGCGTTCGTCTCGTATGGCCTACGCATTGGGATCCGCGCGAGCAGTCCGAAGATCATGGATCGGCTTCACGGACTGCTTCCGCCCAATGCGAAGCCGGCTCGGGGGCCCCGGGTAGAGAGTCTGTATTCGGTGATAGTCAGGGGAACCAAGGTCGGCTCCAACGTTCGCCGTTTCAATATTCTGTATGCGGACGCGGTACCGCTGGCAAGAGCGAAGGACACGGACCGGGTACTCGAAGCCCTCGAAAGGGACCTGCAGCTATACGTCGCAGAGCGGGCCCGCCGGAGGCTGTTCGTCCATGCCGGCGTCGTGGGCTGGCGCGGCAGGGCAATCGTCATCCCGGGGCGTACCATGAGCGGCAAGACGACCCTGGTCAGGGCCCTGGTGAGAGCCGGGGCGACGTATTACTCAGACGAGTATGCCGTTTTGGATGAGCGTGGTCGGGTGCATCCCTATCTGAAGCCTATGTCGATACGCGACGCAGGCGGACGCCCGAAGAAGATCCTGCCGGAAGCTCTGGGTGGGACAAGCGGTGTCAAACCCCTCCCATTGGGTTTGGTCGTCGCGACAAGCTACCGGGAGGGTGCGCGGTGGCGACCGCGCCCGCTTTCGCCGGGGCGGGCGGTGATGGAACTCTTGGCCCACACCGTCTCCGCCAGACGCGATCCGGAGCGGGCCTTCGCGACGCTGCGTTCGGCCACGGGTGAGGCGATGGTGATAAAGGGGGCGCGTGGTGACGCCGACGAAATCGCCGAAGTCCTCCTAGGCCGGTTAACGGGATAGGCGGGCCGAGGTTCGTGAAGCGGTAGCTCGGGACGAGTTGTAGCTTGTGCTTGTTGAATCAATGGTGGTAGTGTCAAGACGCGCCGCCGATTCGGAGTGAGGTAGCTATGGAAACGACAAGATCGCTGATGCCCCGCGCGAGGCAAGACGAGCTGGTGGTCGAAGAGCTACCGGACGAAACCCTGGTATACGACCTGAAGCGTCACAAGGCCCGCTGTCTGAATCGCACTGCCGCCCTGGTCTGGCAGCACTGCGATGGGCAAACGACCGTCCCAGAACTGGCCGCGCTGCTGAAAAAGGAATTGGACATCCCGGGAGACGAGGCGGTGGTGTGGATGGCGCTGGACCGCTTGGGCAGGGCGCACTTGCTGAGTGGGCCGGTGACACTGCCGGCAGATAGGGCCCAATACTCGCGGCGGGAAGTGCTACGAACCCTGCGGCGGGTTGCAGGGATCTCGCTCCTCCTGCCGGTGATCGAATCGATCGTTGCGCCACGGGCGGCGGCACAAGCATCGTGTATCACCATGGCAGCTTGCCTGGCCCAAGGGCCACCTTGCGGCAACCTGCCCATCTGCGGGTCGCCGGGCCAATGCTGCAAAAGCTCTAAGGGGTCTTGCGCATCCAGGCCTTGCTAGCGGAAGGCGGCGCCGATACAAAGTGGGATCGTGGCGTTCCGGGCCGCAGGCAGCCCAGCACCGGGGATCGGGCGAACTGGTAGCAGCGGTCCTGGCCGGCTCTTGGCGGCTCTCCCCTCCGTCTCTGGCACTTTCTCCCGCGGCGCTCGCCGAGGTTACTCCCCTGCTACTGACCGCCGGGTCGGGAAGTTTGGGGTGGTGGCGCGTACGGTCCACTGAATTGGCCACCTGTGAGGCCGCCCTCGAGCTACGACAGGCCTACCGTCTTCACACACTCCAAGCTGCACGCCAGGAACAGCACGTCGTCACGGCCATCACGGTCCTTCGCTCTGCCGGCGTGGAGCCACTGCTGGTCAAGGGATGGGCAATCGCTCGACTGTACCCCGAACGCGGACTGCGACCTTATGGGGACATCGACCTGTGCGTGCACCCGGAGCAGCACTCGGTCGCACTAGAGGTACTTGGTGCTGCTACCGTCGATGTGGGCGCCGTCGACTTGCACAACGGATTGCAGGAACTCCACCGCCCTTCGCTGGAGGCCGTCTACCAGCGCTCCCGGCTGGTACCGCTGGGCGATGTCGACGTGCGGATATTGGGACCCGAAGATCATCTCCGCTACATGTGCATACATATGTTGCGCCATGGCGCGTACCGCGCCCTGTGGTTGTGCGACATCGCCGTGGCGCTGGAGTCTTTGCCCGAGAACTTTGATTGGGAGTATTTGCTGCGGGGAGACCAGCGGCGCGCGGATTGGGTGGCATCCACCGTGTGTCTGGCACACCGTCTGCTCGGGGCCCGTCTGGACGGCATTCCCGTGGCAGAGAGGGCCAGACACCTGCCCCGGTGGCTCCTTCCTTCAGTGCTCAGCCAGTGGTCGTCAGTGGAGCATTACATGGACAGTCCGTCGATGGCGTACTCCTTCCGGCATCCCGCCCAGCTCCTGAGAGCGCTTCGGCAGCGTTGGCCCAATCCCATTCAGGCAACAGTCGGCGCCGGGGGGCCGTTCAATGAACTGCCGAGGCTTCCGTTTCAACTGTGGGAGTGCGTCTTGCGAACGACGCATTTCCTTACCCAGGTACCGACACTGATCCGACAGAGATCCTTGCGGCCAGTGGGGCGCGGGGACCATGCCTCGGTGGCCACGGGCGGTAAGGCGGTAGAGCGGAAAGACGGAAGGACGGAAGGGTGACGCCAGGATGGGACGGCAGGCAGCCGTGCTTACTTGACGAGTCTAGCTGTCTGCGGATCTACCGTGGCATTTTTGCGTTCTTTAATCAGTTGTCGTTGACGCCGCCATGGCCGGGACGGGGGCGACCATCGTCGTGAAACGTACCTTATCTCCGCTTCCTCCCGCGCTTCAGGATCACCTGGTCCATCTGAGTTCCCAAACTGAAGAAGAGCACGGTACGATCTGAGGGGCTAAGGGTGGGTGGAACCGACTGCTCGAGGGCCGTGAGAGTCTGCGGGGTGCCCTTGAATGCACTCCAGAAGCGATGGGCGGTGAAGACCAGCTCGGGAACGCCCAACGGTGGCGATTTCAGGTTGGCGGCTCGGGAGATTTCAAGAGGTTCGTCACCACGAGCCAATAGGCGCAGCACGGGGAAAAGCCCGCTCAGAACCTGGTGGGCTCCCTGTAGGGAAGGCGCCTCAGGCGACAGTGCGCGTGTGTGTCGCAGAATGCGCTCGGCCAACGCCAGCGCCCCGAGCATTCCTTCCGAGCTCAAGCTGAGCAGGCCAAGCCGGAGGGGGGATGCCAGCGCCAGCAACAAGTCGTCGATGGCGTCCCGGGCAGGGGGGCGGGAGGGCGGATCCAGGCCGAGAAGCCGAGTTCCACGATCCACGCGGGAATCCAGCGCCGCACGATCGGTGGACGCATCGTTCAGCGCGTTGCCGAAGCGGGCATGGTCGAGGGCCTGGGAACACGCATCCCGGAAGGTCGATTCCCGCGCCACTACGGCTCGCGGGTTGAGATTCGGGTGTAAACGGGCAGGTGTTAGAAACGACTTCACGAACGCCGGATTCAGCATTCGGCTGTCACGGATGGCGGTTTCAAGGTCTGCGTGCGTACCCTCAACAGTCCCGGACCATGGCGGGACCTGCAAACGCAGGGGACACAGGAAGTGCGGGCTGACGGCAACAGCGGCTCCGATCCTTGTGAACACGTTGAAGGGAAAAAGCACACAACCCCCGGGCTTGGTGGCCTTTCCGTGCTCTTTTTCAATACGGCAGAAGTTGTTGGCGTCGAGGAAAAAGCACCTGCCGGAGGGTGTTGTGAGACTGACTTGATCGGCTTCCCGGCTGGTGGCAACGCTGCCAAGGGCTGGATAGATCTCTAGCAGCGTCCGCATCTCCCGCTTGAGGCTGCCGCCGAAGCCCTGCCCGCGGCAGCACAGGGCTGTGCACTCCGCACAGACGTAGTGATAGACCCCATCAGGGAACGCAAAGAAGAGTGAGACGGCCTGATTATCTGTGGTTGGTCCGGGCATACCATGCTCCTCCGTTCATTCCATCTGGCGGTGACCACGGTTTATGTTGACCACTGCGGATCTCGGTGGGAACCGACCTCGCAACGCCGGCTAATGTCCTCGGCCGCTATCACCCTGCATCCAGATTGGAATCTGCTTTCCCCACTCCAGTATGGTCCTTGCGGATGGAGGCGTCCAGCCAGTGGGATGAGGGTACCCGGGCAGTTCCTCGTAGCCAGCGGGCCTCCGAGTAACGGGCGCAAATAACGCAATCCAAGCTCCGCAGCGATTGGCTGGCCCGCCGCTGTGGTTTCCACCCGTTGGGGAACTGCCGTTCCCAGCCGGGGGTTCTACCGCATATGGCGCCCGTATCCCGCTGGTTGCACCTTGAAAGGCAATGAAGCTGCCTGACTGGCTGACCACTCTTCTTTCCAAGAAGCAGCCCGACCCGTCTTACCCCGATCTTCCTCTGGTGAGAGAGAACGGGGAAAGTACCGTTGCCGGTCTGTACCTCTCGGGCGACGTCGGGGGCACGCCGCTCATCAAACTCGGTCTCAACGAGGGGGTCGACGTCGTCAACCGATTGCACGCCGAGTTGGGGGCGCCTGCTCAGACCGATCCGGAACTACTCGATGTGATCATCGTGGGGGCGGGAGCGTCGGGTCTAGCCGCCGCGATGCGGGCGCACGAGTTGGGCATGCGTTACCAAGTGCTCGAATCGGAGCGTATCGCAACGAGCGTCATCGACATGTACAAAGGCAAGGTGCTCTTTGCCGAGCCCGAGGGACTCCCGAATAGAAGCTCGATGTGGTTCGAGGAGTGCACCCGCGAGGAGCTGCTCGAACGGTGGCGCGCGCAAGTGCGAGAAGCTGGACTCGCGGTCAACGAACACGAGAAGGTCGTCGATGTCACCAAGAGCCGGGGATATTTCGTCGTCAAAACCGATCGTGCGGGTTATCGCGCCAGACGTGTGATCATCGCGTTGGGCAAATCAGGCAACCCGCGCAAGGCCGGCGTACCCGGCGAGCAGGAACATCCGGACAAACTCCACCACAGTCTCAGCGATCCAACTGCCTACCGCGGCAAGCATGTGTTCGTCTACGGTGGCGGTGACGTCGCCGCCGAAGCCGCCCTAGCGTTGTGTGCCAATAACGACGTCACGATGGTGACCATCGACGACCAGTTGACCTTTCCCCGCAAGCGCAATGTCGACGCTCTATTGGCCGCGCGGGCCGCCGGGCGGCTCGATCTACATCTGTCCAGCAAGTTGGTCGGCTTCGACGATCGGTCGGTCACGTTCAAGAATGATGACGGTGTTGCGCAGACCGTCTCGAACGATGTGGTCTTCGAGATGATTGGATCGGATCTTCCCGTTCCATTCTTCCGCCGTGTCGGTGTGCGGTTGCAAGGAGACTGGCATCCCAAACGATGGGCGGCCCTCGTCGGGATGTTCGTGTTCGCGTACACCCTGTACGCACTGAAGAAGTTTCCCGAGACGCCGTACGCCTGGCCGTTCACCGGTTTCTGGTCGCAGGAGAGCTTCGCCGGTGCCGTGGGCGCGGTGTTTCGCGTCGCGTTTTCACCCTTCATGTGGATGTTTGCGGACGAGGCGCGCCAGGATATTCTCGGGACGCTGTGGTTCCAGCAGGGGTATCTCTACAGTCTCCTCTACACGGTTGTCTTCGTGGGCTTTGGCTACCAGGCCTTCATTCGCTGGACCGGCATCGCCCGCGATCCGCGTTACCAGAGGTGGCGCTACGTCTCCCTGACGAGCTTCCAGGTGGGGTTCTTCCTACTGGCCAACGTCGTCGGCGTGCACGCCCTGAGCGTGGAGAACTCATGGCGTGTGTGGGGACTGTCACAACCGTGGCCCCTGTTCATCAGTTGGTACAACTGGTGGGGTGACTGGATTCCCAGGCAAACGGTTCTGCACGTGGATTTGCGGGTGCGGCGGGTTGGCAGAGACGTGGGGTGACCGGTGGCGCCACCTCTCCCCCAAGGGCGCTCGGAGCCGTGCGTGGGAGTTTCAAGGAGCGGTGTTGCTGGCCGGTGCGACGCTGGCCACGGTGATCACGGTGGGGATGTTCAGCACCCGAGCCGACAACGTGTGGATGGCGTCATACCAGTATCTCGTGGACTTCTGGCTGATCGCCACCATCCCGATCGCCCTCTACCCCTTCTTTGGCGGCAAGGTGTGGTGCCGGTACTGGTGCCCGTTGGCGGCGTGGAACCAGATTCTGGCGCGGTGGTACGGCCGTCTCCGCATCACGGCCAACGACAAGTGCATCTCGTGCACCATGTGCAGCCGCTATTGCCAGGTGGGGGTGGACGTGATGGCGTTTGCCAACAGCGAGCTTCCGTTCGACAATCGCAACTCGAGCTGCATTCAGTGCGGTATCTGCATCGACGTGTGTCCCATGGACGTCCTGGCGTTTGATCTCCTTCCCACCGGCAAGCTGCCATTGATCTCCTTCCCACCGGCAAGCTGCCACTCCTGATGCAAGACGTGGAAAAAGCGAAGGCCGCCTGACGTGGAACGCTACGATCTCATCGCCATCGGTGGCGGGACCGCGGGCCTGGTGTCGGCGGCCGGTGCGGCGACCTTGGGTCTCAGGGCCGCCCTGGTGGAGCGGGTGGCGCTGGGCGGGGACTGTCTCTGGACGGGATGCGTCCCGAGCAAGGCCCTCATCGCGTCGGCGAAACTCGCGCACACCATGCGCCAGGCCGAGCGCCTCGGCCTCACGGGCGCCGCGCCACGCCACGTGTTCGAAACGGTCATGAAACGGACTCGGGCGGCCCGGGCCCGCGTCGCCGAGCACGACGACCCAGAACGGTTTCGCAAGATGGGCGTCGATGTGCTGTTCGGCTCGGCGCGGTTCGAGACACCCGGACGGATCGTGGTGGGCGACCGCTCCCTCGAGAGCAAGCGCATGGTAGTGGCGACCGGTGCGGTTCCCAGCGTTCCCCCCATTGATGGGCTGGAAGCCACCGGATACCTGACGCACGCCGACGCGTTCGATCAGGACACGCTGCCCCGTCGGATCATCATGCTGGGGGGTGGGCCGATCGGCTTGGAGTTTGCGCAGGTGTACGCTCGCCTGGGTGCCGAGGTGACGGTGGTGGAAATGCTCCCGCAGTTGCTGCCCCGGGAGGACCCGGAAGCGGGGCGACTCCTCGAAGAGTTGTTGCAGGCCGAAGGCGTGAGAATCCGGACGGGCGAGCGAGTGGAGCGGGTAGCTCGGTGTGCCAACGGAGCGAAGGCCGTGCACGTCAGCGGCGCGACCGGCGAACCGGAAGTGATCGAGGCGGACGAGGTGTTCGTGGCGACAGGAAGGCGGGCGAGCACCGAAGGGCTCGGGTTGGAGGAGATCGGCGTCGCTCTCGACGGGGGAGCGGTCCGCGTCGATGGCACCATGCGGTCCAGTGTTCGGGGCATCTGGGCGGCGGGAGACGTCTCCGGCGGCCCGCAATTCACCCACGTGGCCGACTATCAGGCGAAGCTCGTGTTGCGCAACGCGGTGTTTCCGTTCTCGGGCAAGGCCGACTACGCTGCGGTTCCGTCGGTGACCTATACCGATCCGGAAGTGGCCCGCGTCGGATTGACCGAGCCGGACGCACGGGAGCGTTTTGGGAGCGTGCAGGTGTATCGCCACGACTTTGCCGATCTCGATCGTGCGATCGTGGACGCGAGGACGGACGGTTTCGTGAAGATCGTGACGCTCCGCAGCGGGCGCATTCTCGGGGCAACCGTCGTTGCGTCCGGTGCCGGCGACCTGATCATGCCGCTGGTGTTGGCGATCAAGCAGGGATTGAAGGTCTCGAAGCTTTCACAGTTCGTATATCCGTATCCCAGCATGGCCGAGGGCGTGAAACGCGCAGCGGACAGCTACTACTTCGAGAAGTTCGCGGGACGCCCGGGTGCGTGGCTGCGGAGGGTGGTGCGATGGCTGCGATGAAGTTGCGTCCGGTCATAACGATGGCTGGGTTCGCCGTCGCGCTGCTGGTGGTGGGGATCCTCGTCAATTGGTCTCCGGTGGCGGCCCGCTTGTCGCTCGACGAAATCGTGACGGGGATCCGATCGCTCCAATCGCCGATCGTTGCGCCGGTCGTGTTCGTGCTTTTGTACGCGACGGCGACCACGTTGGCGCTGCCGGGATCCGTGTTGACGATCGCGGGTGGCGTCGTGTTCGGCTTCGGCTGGGGGGCGCTGTACAACACCATCGGGGCCAATTTCGGGGCGAGCGGCGCGTTCTTCTTCGCCCGGGCACTGGGACGGGACGGTGTAGAGCGCCTGCTGGGCCGTCGGGCTCGAGGGCTGGAACACGCCACGCAGCGATTCGGATTCGTCGGACTCCTCGCCCTGCGCCTCATTCCCCTCGTGCCGTTCAACGCGCTCAATCTGGGGTCGGGGCTCACGAGGCTGCGGTGGCGAGAGTACCTCATGGCGACGGTCCTCGGTATTCTACCGGGTACGCTCGTGTACACTTTTTTTGCCGACGCCCTCGTCCTCGGTTCGGTCGACGCGAGCCACGACGCCCGGGCTCGGGTCTGGTTGGCAGGCGGCATGTTCCTCTTCCTCAGCCTGCTTCCGCTCTTGGCGCGCAAGCTCGGTTTCCGACCCACCGGAGAGGCGCCAGGCGTGGCACCATGAGGCGCCGGTAACGCGCAGGAGGATTTCACCGTCTGTGACACGTGTCGCCGTCATCATCCCGGCGCTCAATGAAGCGTCCCTACTGGCGGGTTTGCTGGAGGATCTCCGAGGGGTCCCACTCTCGTTGGACGTGACGGTTGTGGATGGCGGGTCGCGTGACGACACGGTGTCGGTGGCACGTGCGGCCGGCGCGCGGATCGTGTCGACCGAGGCCGGGCGCGCCACCCAGATGAACGCCGGGGCGAGCACCGCAGACGCAGAGTGGCTCTGCTTTCTCCACGCCGACGTTCGGCTTCCCGAGGCGGCACGTGAAGACTTCGTGCGAGCCGTCGACGTCAGGGACACCGACGTTGCCGTATGGCGACTGGCGATCGACGGGCGGGGGTGGTGGCGGCGAACGGTCGAGTACGGTGCGTTGGTTCGGGATCGACTCGGAGGCCTTCCATACGGCGATCAGGGCCTCATCGTGCGACGTGCCATCTTCGAACAGCTTGGGGGATTCCCGGATATTCCCGTCCTCGAGGACGTCGCGTTCGTGCGGGCGGTGCGGCGGACGACGACCATTCGCCGGCTTTCGTCGCCGGTGGTG
>JBDHAF010000104.1:0-13643 GCA_039588255.1 Gemmatimonadota bacterium
CACGCTGCCCAGCGAATAGATGTCGGTCCGGGCATCGATATGCCGATCCGCCGACGCCTGCTCGGGACTCATGTACTGGGGCGTACCCAGCGACAAGCCGGATTCCGTCAGCCGCTGCCCTCCCGCGGCGCGCACCGCCAGCGCAATGCCGAAGTCCGCCACCAGCACCTCACCCTTCTGCAGCAGAATGTTTTCCGGCTTGATGTCCCGGTGGATGACCCCTTCGCCGTGAGCGGCCTCGAGGGCGGAGGCGGCTTGTTGGGTGATGCGAATCGCTTCCTCGATCGAGAGCTGCGTTTCCCGGTTCAGCTTGTCGCGCAGCGACTCGCCCTCGACATAAGGCATCACGTAATAGAGGAATCCGTTCGTTTGGCCGGAGTCGTGGAGGGGGAGGATGTGGGGGTGATTCAGGTTGGCGGCGATGCGGATCTCTCGGAGGAACCGATCACCGCCGATGACCGCTGCGAGTTCGGGCTGCAGGATCTTGATTGCGACGCGGCGTTGGTGCTTGATGTCCTCGGCGAGATAGACGATCGCCATCCCCCCGCTACCGAGCTCGCGCTCGATCCGGTAGCGGTCGGCGAGAGCTTCCTGCAACCGCTCGATGAGGTCGGCCATGATCCCTGACACCGATGCCGAACCTCACTACCATACGACCGGCATGCACGGGGGGGCCATAGACCGAGAGATTCCTAATCAAAGCTTCATGAGAAAACTCTCAAGCGGCCAATGGCCACCAACTCGTCGCCTAGGTCACAGCGTCTTCAAACTGGAGGAATCGATCACGCCCTTCTCCACCGCCAAGGAAACTTCGGCAAGGAGACGCCGAGTTTCGGCGGCCAGTACCGCCCGGCCCTGCGGCGTGAGCTCGTACCAGCGGCGCCGGCGCTTATCGCGGTGTACCCGCTCGGTGGCTTCCGCCGTTTCCTTCGACTCGGCGATCAGTCCGTCTTCCTCCAGCCGCTGGAGCGCCAGGTAGACCGTTCCGGTGCCGGGGCTCATCCGTCCGTCGGTCCTCAGCTCGATCTCCTTGATGATCCCGTAGCCGTGGCGGGCCTCATCGGCCAGGGCAAGGAGGATGTTGTACCATAGGGTGGTCAAGGGAAGCTGGGCTTCTGCATCCTTTTGCATATCGACCCCTCCGGGGGGACTATATGTTGATGAGCAATATATTGAACACCAAGCGGTTGTTAAGGGTCCCATTTGTAACCTGGAACCATCATGAACTTCTCGACTACTGAGATCACGCGATACAAGGATTTCGTCATAGAGGCCAACCCGCCCCAGCAGGGCAAGAAGGTCTGGGGCACATTCTTCGTCATCAGTCGGGAGCGGCCCGAAGGCCTCAACCGAAGGTCCTTCGACGACGACGCCACTTTTTCCAGCCGCCTAGATGCGGTGCACCATTGCTTCGATTACGGCCGGAGAATCATCGACGGCAAGGTCGAAGGCCTGTCGGTGGACGATCTCTGATTGAGAGCCTCCTATCCTAACGAGGAAGCCCCCCGACATCTCCGCCGAGGGGCTAATGCACCGCGCTCCCGGTCTGCCGCTCAGAACCTCGCCAGATATGTCACCTTCATGAGCGCCGTCCGGTTGTTCAGATCCCACAGAGAGCCATCAGATCCCCGCTCCTCGTTGAACACTATGAACAGGTCGCTGCCGGGGCGGTGAATGAAATTGATGCGCAAATTGGCGGCGAGGAGGTCATCCTCATCGTTGTATTGGAGCAGGGCGTTTGCGGTGAGTCGCGTCGATAGGGCCAGGGAGAGCTTCATGCGGGCGAGATCTGCATTAAAGGCATCGGCCGGAATGTCCACGCGATTGTAGGTGTATCCCAAGGCAAGCGACAAGTTCGCCGTCGGCGTCCACTGGAGGTCACCGCTGACCATGTTCATGGTGCCATCGTATGTGTCCTGCAATACTCCCATCGTGCTCAAGACGACCGGGCGATTGCGGCTCGTGCTCCCGATCCATCCGAATTGGTTGGCATCATAGTCGCCGACCGGCACGAAGACGTCGTCTCTGATCTCGAATTCCTCGTCCAGCCGCGTCGCGCCCCGCAAGTACCAAAGCGTCAGACTCTCGCCCGAATTCCACTCGGGGGAGATCGCCGCCCCAAGCAACCAGTCCTGCATCGCGCCGTCGACCCGAGTGATCACCTGGGTGTTCCATAAGAGGTCGAGCTTGCGAAGTCCCAGAATCTGCGGCCGCGGTGTAACGCGAACCAGGGCCTCGTTGCGGAGGATGTCGGCACGGGTCACGAACCCCATCTCTGCATTGGCCTCATCGGTGATCCCGAGGTGTCCCGCCATCACGCCGAACCGATCCTGTTGGTAGTCGAGCCCGATGCGCCAGGCGGCGCCGTCACCGCCCACTCCCGAGGTAGCGGTGCCGGCGACGAAGCCCTGCAGGTTGAGGGCGGGTCCGGGCCATACGGAAAAGTCCGCTCCTCCGGCCGTGTTCCAACCGTTCGATGAGCGGCGGTCGGTGATCATGCCCCCCAGGTAATTGCTCGGTCCAAAGTCCCGCTTCAGCCGGGCTACGGCGAAATTCGTCTTCGGCTCCCCTAACGCGTCGTCGGTGACCACGTTCATGAACCCAACCGTCTGAGCCCCGATCCGTCCGGTGAGGCGCGCACCACCCAACACCGGGATCTCCCCGTCGTCGGAGATGCCTATTTGCCTGGAGAAGAAAAGCAGAAATGGCGGCGGCTCGAACACGCTCCGCAACCCCATCTCGAAGACGCCTGCGTTTTCCAGAAAGAAATCCCGTTTCTCCGGGAAGAACAGGCTAAAACGGGTGAGATTCACCTGCTCGCTGTCGGCTTCCACTTGAGCGAAGTCGGTGTTGAGGGTGAGGTCCAGCAATAGCCCGGGTCGGACTTCGTATTTCAGGTCCAACCCCAGATCCATTTCGCTATCCGTGTCGAGGAGATCCCGGCTGGGATCTGCAGCAGCGGAAAGCGTGTCTTGCGACACACCACCCAGAACGTACGGCTTCACCTCCATGTTCATGCCGGTTCGTGGCAGGTCGGTGAGGCCATGGAGGTGCCCCGCGCGACTCACTCGGGCAAAACCCTCGTTTGCGCGAGACCATGAGTTCCACAACACCTCTTCGTTCTTGCCGCGAATCACACGGTAGACGTTGAAGCCCCAAGGTTGGTCGGAGTCCGACGGAAACCGCAGGCTGCGGAACGGTATGGCGAATTCGGCGGACCACCCTTCCTCGGTGCGTTGCGCCGCCACCTCCCACACTCCACGCCAATCGATGTTGAACTCCCGACCTTCATCGGTCAGCAGAGCGTCAAATTCCGCCCCATTGGGGTTCGTGGCCAGCACCACGGCGTTGCGATGATCGTGGAAGGGATCGAGAAGAATGGCCACTGCATCATCGCCGGCGAACCGCGGCTCGTTCTCGAACGCGGAGGCCTGCATCACACGGTCGCGCTGGAGAATCCGGGCGATGATGCCGTCCGGGTTCCTGTGGCGCGCGAGCACGCCGACGTACAGCGTGGTTTCGTCGAAAACCACGCGAACCTCGGTGCCTTCCGTCGCCGTCTCACCCTCCGTCGGCTCTCGCTGTCGAAACTCCGTCGCCGCCGACGCCATGTCCCAGGCCGCTTCGTCGAGCAGACCGTCCACACGCACAGCGCCTCGAATGGTGAGACGAGTGGCGTCGAGGTCCGAAGCGGTGCGGCCCTGGGCGTTGGCAGGCGCTGCGGCACCAAGGGTCAGAGCGGTGGCCACGCAGATTCGGATGATGCAATCGTGCACAGTGTGTCGCCTTACGCTGTGGTACAGCCGGTGGTGGAAACTACTGTTCCCACTCGTCGTCCGCCTCCCCCAGCAGATTCTCCTGCTGTGCCCAAATCACCGCCGCGTAGTACAACGCAATGCTCTTCGTGAGCTCCTTCACTGGCGGTATCCAATCCAGCCCGAATTCCACCAGGGACCTGATCAGGCCCAAATAGTTCAGCCACCCACCCCATTCAGCATCGGAGTGCCGATCCTTGGCAAAGCCACTGTGCGCGAGGGTGAGACGCGTTTTCCCCGCCGACTCCTCGAGCGTCCATGTCACGACAGTCGCTGCGCCCTCAATCTCCCACCCCACGGAGAATGTCTTCCCGGGCACCATTTCCAGGATCTGAAGGGCACCTTCTCCCTCTCCCCAGTCAACCCACACACCGCCGACCTTCGCTTCCTCGGTCGCGTTGCTCGTGAAATAGCGGTTTAGCTGATCGGGTTTGGTGAGGGCGCCCCACACCGCCTCCCGCGACCCGTCGATCTCTACCGAGAGCGAGAGGTCACCCAGCTTGTCGGCGGCGAAATCGGCCCGGGCCACCGGCCGACCGGCGACGAACCGACGCAAATTCTCCAGCCAGAGATACCAGAGATCGTCCAGCGCATAACATCCGGGTTGCTCCCTGGGAATCCCCGGCACGTCGCGGTGCCACAGACCGAGGATAGTGTTCCCCTCCCGCTCGACGAGGCGGAAATCGACCGTTGTGTCGGCACCTCGCAAAGGCCACGTAAAGCACAGCCGCCGATTCGGTTCCACCAATTGGATGGCGTGACGCCCCTCTTCTCGCGAGGGGGTCTCCGGCGTGGAGCGCCCCCAAAAATCAAAGCGCATCTGGTCCAGCGACACGGACGCGTGTTCGGCAAACCATGTCGTCAGGGCGCCATTGTCCGTCAGTGCGTGAAACACGTCAGAAGCCGACGCGGGCAAAGTCAGTTGAATGTGAATGGGCTTGGGCTTGCTCACGTGACCTCCTGGTCGGACTTGGGATAACAGGCAAGGGAGAAGCGAAACGTTTCGCTCTTTCGGGTCGACGGTTGGTTGCCGCCTCCGCCGTACTTCCGCGCCAGCTGCTCGAACGTGTCACGGAGTTCTTCGAGGAAGGCGCTGCGCCGTTCCACATTGGGCAGGTTGATCTCCACGCCGAGCGAGAGCGACGGGACGTGTTCCCCGGCAGCCGACTCGTCGGCGAGGCGGGCCACGTCTTCGAGCATCTCTTCGGCGTGGCCGGCGAGCATGCGAAGGCTCGTTTGGTCTTGAACCTGATGTGTCCCGCCGAGGCGGCGCACCAACCTGGGGGAAAGCCAATACGACTGTGCCCGAGCTCGATAGAACCCCTCGGCGATGCCGTTGACCGACCGCTCGCCGGAGCGCTCCACCAGCCCCGCAGCTTCCAGCGTCTTCACGTGGTAGTACATCTTCTGCGGGGTCTCCTCGAACGTGGCTGCCAGCTCGGGACATGTCCGTGGCTCCCCCATCTCCCTGAGCATGGCCACGCGGAGCGGCTTGAGCATCGCCGCCGCCTGCTGCACCGAATCGACCATCAACACGTCTCGAGACATCGCCATGACCTTATGGAGTCAGCGACTAACGTACAAATTTTCTTGTACGTTGTCAACACCACAACGAATCGTCTCCTAACCACCTGTGAATATTGAGGTTAGAGGATCGACCTAGGCGGGGTCCTGCCGTGACGCTACAGGAGAATGACACTTTGCCGATGGGCGTACCGATGTCCATCTTCTGATACTTCTGGAACCTTCTGGTCCTACTGGCCTCGCGCCGCCGCAGCCGTCGAACGAAACCGGAGCAGTCGAATGAAGCGGATACGCACGATGATCCTACTGCTGGCTGTCGCGGTGTTGGCCTGCCGCGGGGACGTGGCCCACGTCGAGCGTCCCAACGTCCTGTTCATCGCCGTGGACGACCTGAACGATTGGATCGAACCCTTGGGCGGCCACCCTCAGGCCGTGACTCCCAATTTGGATCGTCTGGCCGAGCAGGGCGTGCTGTTCACCAATGCCTACACGGTGTCTCCCGCGTGTAACCCCTCCCGCACGGCGTTGCTCACGGGCCTGCACACGACGACCACAGGCATGTACTCCAACTATCAGGTGTGGCGTGAGGTCCTTCCCGATGCGGTGACCCTGCCGAAGTACTTCTCCCTGAACGGGTATTGGGCGGCGGGAGCCGGAAAGATCTTCCACAACAACATGCCGGATCCGGCGTCCTGGGACGATTACTTCCCCTCCAAGGAACAACACATGCCCCGGTACACGTACCCGAACCGTGGCTCGACGGTCAACATGCCGATGTTCGAGAACATGTACACGGACTTCGACTGGGCACCATTGGATATCCCGGACGAGGAGACCGGCGATTACCAGTCGGTGGAGTGGGTCATCAGTCAACTCCAGCTGGACCACGAGCGGCCGTTCTTCCTCGCGGCGGGAATCTACCGACCCCACGTGCCGTGGTACGTCCCTCAGCAGTACTTCGACATGTTCCCTCTAGAGAATGTCCAGTTGCCCCGCGTGTTGGCGAATGACCTGGACGACATCGGGGAGCGCGGGCGCGACATCGCGTACCGCGGCGGCAACTACCACAAGCAAGTGGTCGGGGCGGGCCAGTGGCGGAACGCGGTTCAAGGGTATCTCGCGTCGATCGCATACGCCGACGCGCTGGTGGGGCGACTGCTCGCCGCCCTCGACGCCAGTTCCCACGCCGACAACACCATCGTGATACTCTGGTCGGATCACGGGTGGCAGCTCGGGGAGAAAGAGCATTGGCGCAAGTTCGCCCTCTGGGAAAACATCGCACGGGTGGTCTTGACGATCAGAACGCCCGAGGGACTCGTCGCCCTTCCCAGCGGCACGCCTGCCGGAGCCCGATCGAATCGAATCGTGTCCCTGTTGGACCTCTTCCCCACCCTGATCGAGCTTGTCGGTCTACCTGAGAAACCGAACCTGGACGGCCACAGCCTCGTGCCGCTACTGAGCGACCCAGACGCCGAGTGGAATTACCCGGCCATCACCACCTACGACTACTCCGAATATTCCATCCGGACCGAGCGGTGGCGGTACATCCGTTACATCGACGGCACCGAGGAGCTATACGATCACCAAAACGACCCGGAGGAGTGGACCAACCTCGCAGGCGATCCCGCCTACGCGGCGGTGAAGGAAGAGATGGCCTACCACATCCCGACAGACCCGGCCCCCCTCGCGGAGACGTCTTACCAGCTCTCGCCGCATCACGTGCCGCCGTTCCGCAGTCAACAGCACTACTTGGAGTGGAAAGCGGGACAACAGGACAACCCGCGGCCGTAGCCAGCGGTCAGAAACGGAGGAGGCTGGCTCCCCAGGTAAACCCTGAGCCAAAGGCGGCGAGGCAAACCAGATCTCCCCGCACAATCTTTCCCTCCTCAATGGCTTCGCAAAAAGCGATGGGGATACTCGCCGCCGTGGTGTTGCCGTAACGCTCGATGTTGCTGTACACACGATCGTCGGGAACGCCCAGGCGTTTCCGCACCGCTTCGGTGATTCGCAGGTTGGCCTGGTGGGGAATGACAATCTTCACGTCGTCGATGGTGTACCCCTGAGATTCGACCACTTCCTTGATCACCGCAGGGAATTTCGTCACCGCGTGGCGGAACACCTCACGGCCGTTCATGTAGGGGTTCACCCTCCCGTCGTCGAGCATCGCCTCGCCGATCCAGGGGCGGGACCCCATACCCGGCTTCATAATGCACAATTCCTCAGCGTACTTCCCATCGGCATGGAGGTGGTGCCAAAGGACCTGGCTCTCGTCGGATTCGTCGGTCACTTCGATACACACGGCCCCGCCGCCATCCCCAAACAGCACGGCGGTATCACGCCCGCGGGTGTCCATTCGCAGGCCTGGCGAATGGCACTCGGCCCCGACGAGGAGAATCCGCTCGTAGAGTCCCATCCGGATATAGGCATCAGCCACCGAGAGGCCGTAGACGAAGCCGGTGCACTGATTGCGGACATCCAGCGCACCGATTCCCGGGAGTCCGAGTTCCCGCTGGAGGAGAACACCGTTTCCGGGAAAGTAGAGATCGGGAGAGAGCGTGGCGAATATGATGAACTGGACGTCTTCGGGCTGCCAGCCGGCGTTCGCGAGGGCCTCCTTGGCGGCCTCGACGCCCATGGTCGTGGAGCCGGCATCGTCCCCCGCGAAGCGGCGCTCCTTGATACCGCTCCGTTCCTGAATCCACTCATCGCTCGTTTCCATGAGCGATTCGAGTTCCTTGTTGGGAACCACTCGTGGTGGCAGGTATTTGCCGATCCCTGATATCTTCGCCCGAGTCACAACGCTTGCTCCGGTGTAGAGGACGGGACTGAGGCCGTCACGGCAGGGCTTAGTGGTTCTCCTCCCGTTGAGTATATAGCGTTGTGACCTGACCGTCTTCTGAAACCTTCCTCACATGGGAACCACCTCTGGCCTACGCCGGAAACCAGCGGCTTACTCCGCCTTCAGAGCCCTCACCGGATCGACCGCGCTCGCCCGTCGCGCAGGGACCCACGCCGCGAGCAACGCCACGACGCCGAGAACCACGGGGACCAGAACGAAGGCGACAGGGTCCGTCGCATCGATTCCGTAGAGCAGTCCTCCGAGGAGTCGCGCCGACGCAAAGGACAAGACGAGACCGATTACCCCACCCACGGCAACCAACTTCATGCCGCCGCCCAGAAGCATTCGCACGACGCTCTTGGAATCGGCCCCCAGTGACATTCTGATCCCCACCTCTCGGCTTCGCATCGACACCGCATAACTCACGACGCCGTACAAGCCGATGCAGGCCAGCAGCAGTGCCACACCGCCGAAGGCCGTCACCAACAGCGCGGAGAGCCGGTGCGGCAGGATCATGACACCGAGGTGCCTTTCCATGGTCGTGGTATCGTAGATCAACAGCTCGGGGTCCAGACGACGGGCCACCGCAACCATGTCCAACAGGGTGTTGCGCGCGTCCGTGGAGGTTCGGGCCACCACCGTCATCACCCCGGTATAGTCCTGCGCCCAGGGTCGGTACAGAAACGGGCGCGGTGCTTCCCCGAGGGAGCGAACCTTGGCGTCTCGCGCCACGCCCACAACGGTTTGTTCGGCCCCATTGGACCGGAACGTTCTCCCCACCGCATCTCGGCCCGGCCAGAACTGTTGCGCAAATGCCTCGCTCACGATCGCAACCGGTGCCCCATCTGGCCCGTCGCTTTCCTGGAATGCCCGGCCCCGAACGATCTGCACCCCCGTGGCGCCAAAAAACCCGGGATCGACCTGCGCGTAATCCACGAGATAAAAGTCCTGGCCGGGGGGAGGATCGATGCCATCCACGGACACAGCCCGCATCATGTTGTTCATCGTGCTGAGGTGCAGATCGCCGGTCATCCCTACCGCTTGCACTCCGGGAAGTGCGGCGGTCTCGTCAAGAAACGTGCGATAGAACACGCGGGCTTGTTCCGGCGTGTAGCGGTCCCCCACCGCCCCCAAAATGAAGATGGCAGCCGGTTCGTACCCGAAACCCGGATCCACCGCGACGCGGGCCTGGAGGCTCCGGAGAAAGAGACCCGACCCCACCAGGAGCACCAGTGACACCGCAACCTGCGTCACCACCAGTGCGCTGCGGAGGGAGAACCCTTTCGGCCTGCCGCCACCGGTGCTCTCGTCTTTCAGCGTCGGCGCAAGGTCGGGATTGGTGGCCTGGAGCGCCGGCACCAACCCGAACAGCACCCCGGCGACCGCGGTGATGAGCAGGCTGAACCCGAGTACCGTACCGTCGAGACTCAGATCCAAAGAGATGGGAAACGGCAGTGGGAGATCCGCCGCGACGAGCGCCTTGAGTAAGAAACCGGCCAGGAGCAAACCGGCCCCTCCCCCAACCAACGCCAGCAGAACGGTCTCGGTGAGCAGTTGCTGGATCAGCGTGGTGCGCTTGGCACCGAGGGCGAGCCGGAGGGCCACCTCCTTTCGGCGGTCGGCCGCCTGGGCGAGAAGGAAGCTCGCCAGGTTGGCGCACGCGATCAGGAGGACCAACGCCACGACTACCATCATCAGGGCCGCCGCCGGCACGAGGACGCGATCGACCATGGGGTTCATGATCACGTCCGCCGTGGCGACCAGTGTGAACACGTTGTCGGGTTGCCAATTCCCCGGATACTGCTCGCGCAGTGAGACGGCGAGACGATCTACAACCGCCTGTGCTTCGACCAGGCTCACGCCCGGCCGCAACCGAGCCTTCGCAAAGACGCTCTGATTTCCCCGGGCTTCCAGTTCGTTGTAATCGCCCGGCTGTAGATGCCCCACCATCATCGTGGGCGCATACAAGTCGGGGATCAGACCGCGCAGGTTGCCCGTGAACGCTTCCGGAACCACCCCCACGATCGAGTACGCCCGTCCGTTGAGGCGAATCTCCTGCCCCACAACCGCCGGATCGCCGGCAAACCGGCGCTGCCAAAATCCGTGACCCAACATGACCACCAGATGCCCTCCGGGTGTCACGTCGTCCTCCGGCAAGAGTGTCCGGCCCACGGCGGCACGCACGCCCAGCATGGGGAAGTAGTTGCCGCTCACCAATTCCCCCGTCACCACCTCGACACCACCTTCCACATCTGTCTGGACGATTGCTAAGCGGGATCCAGCCACGTCAACGAACACGTCCTCAGTCTCACGCCGCACGTCTTCCAAATCGGGAAACGACATCGTGGCGTGGGAGAAGCCCGCGACGCTCCGGTATACCTCCACCAACTCCTCGGGCCGCTCCAGAGGCAACTCGCGAATGAAGATGGCGTTCACCAGGGAGAAGATGGCCGTGTTGGCGCCGATCCCAATCGTAAGAGACACAATAGCGACGGCGGTGAATGCTGGTTTCTTGACGAGGCGCCGAAAGGCGTACCGTAGATCCTGGACCAAGCGTTCCATGTGACGGCGTGCTCCTGTTGAAGAGCCCCGGAGCCGCCCGTTCAGAGGGATTGGTGGCGACGTCCTCGCTCAGGAAATCCTACGGGCTCGTTGTCGGGGAAGTTTCGGGAAACCTTCACAGAAGCGAGCCGCGCCCGTGAGGACGCGGCTCGCTGCACTCCGGTTCGCCCGCGGGTCTATTCCGTTCGAAGGCGTTTCGATGGGATCCAGTCGCGCCGCCTTCCGGGCCGGGACGTAACATGCGACGAGGGACACGAAACCGAGCAACACCGTCACCGCGCCATAGGTGGGGACGTCCTGCACCGTGATGCCGAAGACGAGACTCTCCAACACGCGGGAGAGGGCCAATGCCCCGGCCAATCCCAATCCCACACCAACTACCGTGAGGGCCATGCCGCGTTTCAACACCTGTCCCAGTATGCGCGAGCCGTCCGCCCCCAACGCCATCCGAATGCCGAATTCGTGACTCCGCTGTCCTACCGCATAGAGCATGGTCCCGTAGATCCCGGCCGCAGCCAGCGTGATGGCGAAGGCGGCAAACACCATCAGCAGGGTGGACAGGAACCGCTCACTCGTCATGGTCTGGCTGATCTGCACCGGCAGCGACATCACGTTCGGGATGGGCATGTCCGGCTGCAGATCCCAGATGGTGCGCCTCAAAGCATCGGGCAGGCCTTCAACAGGGCGCGCCGTTCGTACCGCCAGTTCCATGAACGGCAATCTCGACGCAGTGACCGTGTCATACGGGAAGAAGACGTCGAAATCCCTATACTCAGAGAGGCTCCAAAACATGGGATCGCCCACCACGCCAACGACGGTGAATGATTCGGGTTGGCGTGTCCCGACAATGAACGATGCCCCCACCGGATTGTCCTCTCCAAAGAAACGCTCCGCCAGGGTCCGGGTGATCACCACTGGATTCTCCGCGACGCCCGCATCCGTCCACGCGAGGTCCCGTCCTGCAATCATCGGGATGCGGAGCATCTCAAAGAGACCAGGCGCCGCTGGATGTAGGACAATGCTGGATGAGTCCTGGCCCGACTCCGTCGTCGCCGTGCTCATGAAGCAGCATCGGCCCGGCTCGCTGAACGGCACCACCGCCGCCGCCGACACTGACTCCACCCCCGGCAGCGCCTGCACGCGATCTACGATGTCCCGCAGCAGCTGGTGGCGGGAACCGCCGTCACTGCCTTGGCCCCTATCACCGCCAACGACAGACTCTCGGTGAGGAGCTGCACGGCAATACGGCCGCGGCTGCCTCCCAATGCGGCTCGGACCGCCAACTCCCGCTCACGATCCGTCCCCCGCGCGAGCAACGGGTTGGCCACGTTGGCACACGCGATGAGCAGCATGAGACCCACGGCGCCAAACAGCATGAAGAGCGGGTCTTGCACCGCCTCCGTCTCCGCATCATGGAGCAGCAACAGCGGCACGCGCCGGATGGAGCCGTCGTGCAGCACGTACTGATTGGGGAACTCCTCGGCGACGGCTTCCTCCCAAACAGCAATCTGCGATCGCGCCAACTCGAGCGTTGCGCCGTCAGCGAGCCGGCCGGCCACCCCTAGCATGTACATGCCGCGATGCTGTAAGTCCCCCCGCTGCACGTCCAGCGGTATCCACACGGCAACGTTGATCGAGGACATGCGGCGGGTCAGGCGAAACCCCGCAGGGGCAACCCCCACAACCTCGTATGACACGTCGTCGAACTGGATCGTGCGCCCCAGAACCGACTCATCGCCGCCGAACTGGCGCAACCAGAAGTCGTGGGCCAGCACCGCCACCGGTGCACCTCCGGTCATGTCCTCCGGAGTCAGCAGCCGGCCTCGGGCGGGCGATGCTCCAAACAGGGGAAAGAGGTTGGCGGTGGCCAGGCCCACCGCGATCCGCTGGGGCGTTCCCTCGCCCAGCAGGGTGCGCTGCGTCGGCCAGACCGCGGCAATGGACTCGAAGGCAGCAAGTTGCTCCAGCCAATCCGTATAGTCCGGAACCGTGTGCCTCCCCTGGTCGAAATACACCAACCGCTCTGGCTCCGGGAACGGGAGTTGGCGCAGCACCACCGCGTCCACCACCGAGAAGATGGCCGTGGTGGCTCCGATTCCCAGGGCGACGATCGCGATGGCAGTGAGCGCGAATCCCGGTCTCCGCCCGAAGGACCGGAGGGCGAACCTCAGGTCCTGGCGCAGGTGGTCGAGCCCCATGAAGCTCCGCTTCTTCGGAGTGCGGGGTCCTGTTCCTCGGCCGGTCCCGCGGAGCCGGTCCCCGAGGCCACCCCCCACCGTCTGGATGATCGCCCGCCACCACACCCCCAGCACCGCCCGGCCCCCTCGAGCCCTGGCATCCCGGTGGATCTCCCGGAACACCTGCACCATGTCGTCGCCGTGCGGGCCCCTGAGGTCCTTGGGGAGGGACACGGCCAGCCATAGGCGGTAGAGGCGCCCCGTCATGCCGGCCTCCTGGACCCGGGAATCAGCTCCCTGGCCCGTGCCGCATCGGTGAGCTGAGAGAGGCGTCGTGCCTCGGCCTCCACCACCTCGTCGCCCAAGGGCGTGAGTCCTCGGAATCCCGGTCCTGGCGAAGCTCCGACTCAACGACTAAGCCCTTTTGTATCAACCGTTTAAGAGATCGATAGAGGTTGGACGGGTCCATCCGGACCGCCCCGGCGGACTGCTCCTCCACCTCCTTCACGATGCCGTAGCCGTGACGCTCTCCGGCGGTGAGGGAGAAGAGCACCAGGTAATCCCTGGGGTTCAGGGGGATGAAATCGTTGGGAGTGGCCATGTCTTGCGTCCTTCTAGGTCAACTGACATTAGGTCAATTGACCAATAATACGCAAGTGGCTGGGAAAGGTTTCAGCCCGCTTCGGTCTCACCCCAGGCGGGCTTCGAGTGCCTCGCAGATCCTTG
>JBDHAF010000105.1:0-19750 GCA_039588255.1 Gemmatimonadota bacterium
TGCGGGGCTTCAGTCTCAACGACTTGGCGATCCAGCGATCGGGAATCTGCTCCAACCGCACGTTGTAATGCGTGGTGATTTCGTTGAAGTACTCTCGCGCCAGTGCGATGCGCTGTTCGGTCTCCACCAGAAGATCCTGGAGACGCAGAAAGGACTCGTGCGCCCGGAGCTCGGGGTAGCGCTCGACAATGACTCGGCTCGCGGGAACACAGCCGCGAAGTTCTGCGCCGGCGGCTCTGGGCGCGGCTTCGGCCTGACTACGTAACTGTGCAACCTCCGTCTGCACCTTGCGCTCGTAATCCCGCAAACCTTTGACTACGTCCACCACCTGCCGTACCACATCGTGTCGTCGTTTCAGCTGAATGTCGATCAGGCTCCAGGCGTGATCGACCCGTCGTCGCAATCGCACGAAGGAGTTGTACACCATCCAGATCCATCCGAGGATCCACACGGGCACGTAGAACGAACCGAACAGCACGTATTGAGGCCACCGAACCGCCGGATCCAGTTCCAATGCCGCATCCCGAGCGATGAAGCCCGCCGTCCACAGCAACAATCCCAGAACAGTCCACGCTGCAACGATCCACTTCAGCTTTGACGTGACCTTTTCCTCTGTGCGGGTGGAAATCAGGAACATCGGCGCATCGGCATCGTACGCCACCTCGGGCGCCACGATGTCCCGGCGTTCCCGCGCTTTCCCCACCACATACAGCGGCACATGCAGCGGCATGGCCTTTTCCACAAACCGCCGCCGGTGATCCTAGTACAGCGGATCGCTTCGGCCACAGGTCTCCGAAAAAACCGTCGTCGGCTCGACCTTGGCACGGTCCGGAACGACCTGAATCACCCCCGTGTCATCTTGGAGATAGAACGGCATCTCGTCGCCACCGTCCGCCACGGTCTTCCAGCCACTCTCCCGGCGCGTCCGTGTCTTGGTCTTCCCCTCGCTGTCCGTGTAGGTCTCCGTCACGGTGCGGGACCAGTGTTCCTCGACGGACCACGAGAAGTACACACACCGCCGGGCGGCGAAGTGGCTCACCAGCGGCTCCTCGGCTTCGGCCGTACCCTTGAGCTCGACCAAGCCAATGAACACTCCTTGGGTTTTCGAGGTGGGGAGGTTTTCCAGCAGCCGCTTCCGACGCGCGAACCGCATCGCCGCATAGATGGCCAGGAGGGAGAGCAGCACGCCACCGGCGACGAAGAGATCAGGCTGATTCATCGCAACGCGAACCAGTAGTTGACCTTGACCATGAAGACGTTCTCGGCGGGTGCCCTGACCAGCGCGCTCAGGTCGCGACCGAAATCAAAGCTCCCCACTGGAACTTCGTCTTCCTGGAGGCGTTGCCAGACCAGAAAGATCGTGGATCCGGGCCGATACTCCCATCGGAAGACGACGTTGCCCACGAGAGACGACGTTGCCCACGAGCGACCGAACGTTGAAGTCCCTGTCCTCGAGGGAGTAGTCGACCGTACCGTCGGCGTCGAAATCGAAGTACCGACGGCCATCGGCGTCGACGCACGTCCGCGCGTTGCGGCAGACATCACCTTGGCCAACCAGCTCGTGGGGTCCCTCCTCGAACACATCGAAGTCGAACGTCTCCGGCGCCACGAGCTGCCGGTAACTCACGTAATCCCCCGACGACAGCAGCGGTTGCGCAAAGAGTTGCAGGGTCATCGTTGGACTGAACACGACGTCCAGCCGCGTCTCGAGGGACAGCTCCTGTTGTACTGAACACGACGTCCAGCCGCGTCTCGAGGGACAGCTCCTGTTGTTCGATGTCCCCAAAGAGGTAGCGCGATCCAAACGTCGGCTGGTACGGCAGTGCATCCGTGGTAGCAACGTACTGGGCCGCGGTGCGGCCGCGGCTGTACTGCGGCTCCAGCTCCAGCTCAACGAGAGGAGAGGGACGGAACTCCATCTCCAACCCCACCTGGACTCCCCATCCCGCATCCAGCTGTGACCAAAAATAATAGATGCTAGGCCCGAGACTGAAACGCTTGCGTCGATCGGTCTCGAATCCCAGTTCCACCGATTGGGAACGCGGGCTGAGCATGAGCGGACCGCCGCGGGTCGCTGTGCGATCCATCATCTGTGGGCGGAGACTCAGGTCCGCTTCGATCTCCCAGTAGTCAAGCAGCTCAAACCTCCCTTCCAGGCTGAACTGTCCCGAGACGTGACCCCGCTGCCACGAGTCGAAGGACCACGGATCGTCGAGGGCGTCGTGGCTGAAGTTCTGGTGGGTCGAAAACGTGGTACTGTAGCTCCGCAGCATCGGTCCCGGATTGATCTCCTGGTATCGCAGGCGGGCCCCGCCGTCCAACGCCTCCTGCCTGCGACTGAAGCCGAGGTCGTTGATCTCGAATTCCGGAGTCGTTTCGGCCAACCACACGGAGCCCGTCCAGTGCTCACCCCGGCGGCGCGCCAACGTGAACCGCCAGTCCACACCGGAGAGCGACGTCGCCGATGAGTCCACCGCGAGGCGGCGCGCATCGGGCCGCTGAAAGAAATGGTTGCTGGATCGCTGGATCCGGGTCATCGCCGTCGAATCGCCCCGCACGTGACTCGTGGACACGTAGCCAAACACGGCCCAAGTCCGGTCGCTCCACTGATGCTCGAAATCGATCGCCGCACTGAGCGCCGTGCGGGGAAGGAAATCGAACGAGCCGTCACCGGGAAGATCCCGGCTCAGCACGGTGGCGATCGCTCCGATCGTTGACGCGCCGCCGTTGAAATCCTGCTGGAGCCGGCCGACACCGAACCGGGTTCGCGGCTCCACCCGGAACGACCGCATGGGCCGTGTCCCGGCAGGCCCGGTAAACGACGCCATGCCCTCTTCCTCCCGCGTCAGTGCGGCCAACACGCCCGCCGACAGCCCGTGCGTCGTTCGCCCGGTCACCTTGGCGGCAGCCGTGATCGTGGCGGCGTCGGGAACGTCCGCGAACTCGGCGCCGGACGGGGCACGACCATGCAGTCGGCCGCCGATGCGTCGGCTGTAGTAGAGGTCCTGCCCCGCCGAGAGAGAGAAGTTGAAGACCTGCGCGTCCTCGACGAAGAACGGCCGGCGCTCCTCGAATCGTGTCTCGAAGGCCGTGAGATTGATGACGGCCGGATCGGCCTCCACCTGACCGAAGTCCGGGTTGAAAGTCGCATCCAGCGTGAATTGGGCCCCAAGCCCGTAGCGGAAGTCCAAGCCGGCTCGAGAATCGAAATCGGAGCCATCGAAGAAGGGGTCGCCCTGCGCCGACGGCGCCGTGTACGAGCTCCCGAGGGCATACGGACGAAACTCGACGAGTTTTGACGCCCGCGTGATCTGCACGCCTTCGAGAATCCCGAACTGACTCACGACGCCGTGCCGCAGTTGTGAGACCAGCGCAAAGTGCGTGTGCTCGTTGGTGCGGATGCGCCGCCGAAAGAAGTCGACCCCCCAACGCTGCTCGTCACCGGACGCCTCGTAGCGCATCTGGGACAAGGGAATGCGCAGTTCGGCCGTCCATCCGAGGGAGTCACGCTGGACCGCAGACATCCACACGGCGTCCCACGCCAGGTCCGCGTCGCTGTCGTCGAAGAAATAGAGGTCGCCCTGCACGTTGGCGGCGCTGACCCAAAAGAGGTAGGCGGTTCGGCGGTCGAGGTTGGGATCGAACGCCACCTCGAAGTTATCGAACTGCCCAGTGGCGTCCCGGCGCATGAGCTGGTCGGCAATGGAAGCGGGGTCGCTGTCGTACATGCGCGCAGCAACATACACGGCTACTTCGTCGAACAGCACGCGAACTTCGGTCTCCTCCTCTGCCGGCGCCCCCTCGACAGGCTCCTGTTGCACGAATCCCGTCGCAACTGGGGCCACCATCCATGCGTCCTCCACCAGCCGGCCATCGATCTCGATGGGGCCCGACCGTGCGACCGCCCGGGCCGATGGGGTCGCCGTCCTCGTGCCATCTCGCTGAGGGTCCTGGGCGACGACTTGGCTCGAGAGGAGGAAGACACCGGCCGCGGCCAAGGTCAACGGCGCTCGCGGGCGCTCGATGGGCGGCATCGTTCTGCTCGGCGAACGTTGCACGCAGACTCCTGGATGAAGGGTATAGTCGACTCCTTGGCAACCGAATCTGATGCTTCCGGAACGTCCACGCAAACCGCCCTGGTTACCTCGGCTTCCTTACGCGCCCCTCCTGTTGCAGCGCACGACGCAGCAGATACTCCATCTGTGCGTTCACACTGCGCAGCTCGTCTGCAGCCCACCGTTCGAGCTCGAGATAGATCTTTTGATCGATCCGAAGCAAAAATGCCTTTTTCTTGGGCACAGTCTAGACCTGTGCTTAGAGCGAGCCCGCATTCACGATGGGTTGCGGCGTGCGGTCACCACAGAGAATGACCAGCAGATTGCTGATCATCGCCGCTTTTCTCTCGTCGTCGAGGTGCACGACGTTCCGCTCGGCGAGGCCGTCCAGCGCCATTTCCACCATGCTCACGGCGCCTTCCACGATTTTCTGCCGCGCTGCAATGATGGCCGTAGCCTGCTGTCGCTGGAGCATCGCCGACGCGATCTCCGGCGCGTACGCCAGGTGGCTGATCCGAGCCTCGATGACTTTAACGCCTGCCTTGTCCAAACGCTCTTGGATCTGCATTTGGAGTCGTCCGGCCACCTCACTGAGGTGCGTGCTCAGGGATTTCTCCCCCTCTTCGTGGGCGTCATAGGGATACTTGGTGGCAAGGCCTCGCAGCGCGGATTCACTCTGCACGTGGACGTACTCCTGATAATCATCCACCTCGAAGAGTGCCTCGGCGCTGTCCACCACCTGCCAGACCACGACTGCCGCAATCTCCACCGGATTGCTGTGGGCGTCGTTGACCTTGAGTTTCTCGGTCTCGAAGTTCCGCACCCGCAGCGACACCCGCTTCTTGGTGTAGAACGGGTTGGCATACCTCAGGCCGGCCCGCTTGGCCGTCCCCACGTAGCTGCCGAAGAGCTGCAGCACCCTCGCCTCGTTGGGATTCACGATGAAGAACCCGGCGTACGCCACCGAAATGACGGTCAGCACCACCACCGCCACGACGGTCTGCACGACCGACTCCGCTTGAATGCCCTTCACCAAAACGAAAACCGCAACTGCTGTGGCTACGACAAGCGCCAGAAGGGCGACGTAGCCGGAAGACACGTCGCGATGAATCTCTTTTATCACGAAACCTTGCCTTTTTGAGGATATTATTATGATATCAAATAAATATCTGCTAGTCAAATGAAAAAGGGCCGCCCCGAAGAGCGGCCCTTCCATGCCAGGGTTGTTGCCTTACAAACCAAACGGTTCCGGCTGCGCGATGTAGTCCGCGGGAATCTCTCCTGTCAGCGCTTCCAGATACATGAGGATTCTGCGGATTTGGTCGTCGGTCAGCACACGCCCGAGTTGGTGCGTGTCCATGAGCCGAACCGCTTCCCAGAGTGTGCTCACCGAGCCGTCATGGAAGTACGGGCCCGTCTCGGCCACGTTCCGGAGCGACGGCACCTTGAACATCATCCGGTCCGCATCTTCTCCCGTGACGGCATACCGCCCAGGATCGGCCTCGCTCGGCCACGGTTCCACCGTACCCAGCTTCTGGAACATGTTGCCTCCCACGTAGGCGCCGGCGTGGCAGGCCTGGCACCCAGCGTCGAGGGACGCCGCGAGTCCGTCCCGTTCCTCCGGCGTGAGAGAATCCACATTCCCCGCCAGGTAGGCATCCCACCGCGACGGCGTCACGAGACCCCGCTCGAACGCACCAATCGCCTTGCCGAGGTTGTCGTATGTCATGGCGTTGGGATCGCCGGGAAACGCCGCCTCGAACGCTCTCACGTATTCGGGGATCCCGCGAAGGCGGGTCATCACCTCGCGCTCGGACGGCATGGCCATCTCGACCGGATTCAGGATCGGGCCTTTGGCCTGTTCCTCTACGTCCGCCGCTCGGCCGTCCCAGAACTGGGCTACGTGCCCCGCGGCATGGTATACGGTGGGTGAGTTCCGACCGCCAAGTTCGCCACTCACCCCCTGGCTCGTCGGATTCCCGTCGACGCCGTACGTGGCGAGGTTATGGCACGTGTTGCACGACATGCTCTCGTCGAGTGACAAGCGTGTGTCGTAGTAGAGATGCCGCCCCAGTTCCACCCGAGCGGGGATCGCTGGATTACTCTCGACATCCATCCGGGCTGGCACTGAGGCGAACGGTGCCAGCGCGTCAGGCCCTATGTTGTCGCCTTCACCTCCACCGCACGCGATAAACGCCGGCACCGCCGCGACGGCGGCAAGTCGCATCCATTTCATTAGTCGGTCCTTTCGTCTCTTTTGGTCACAATGTGAATTATTGAGACGTTGGACCTGAAACAGAATTGGGCGACGAATGAAAAGGTTTTGATGAGGAGTTGTTAACCCGTCAGTTCACCACGGCATCCTGTATGAGGCGGATGAACTCTCTGGTTTCCCACTCCAGATCATCGGATGGCACGTCATCGCCAACCCGCACTGCCACGATTCCCTCATCCGGAATCACGATGATCCGCTGCAGATAGATCCCCGCTGCCATGAGCGTCCCTTCGGTGACCCCCACCTCCCGGTATGAGACGTACCCATACGGCAACCACCACTGTGATCCGTAGTGGTCCAGGATATCGGAGATGGGATTGGTGGACTCCTCCACCCAACTCGCGGAGATGACCTGGTCACCGTCCCACTCGCCATCCAACAAGTAGAGATAGCCGAACTTGGCGTAATCACGAACCGTGGCGTCGATTCCCCAACCCGTGATGGTGTGCCCGGCCGGATCGCTTCCCCACGAGATATCCGACATCCCGAGGGGTGCAAAGAGGTGATCCCGGGCGAACGCGAACGCCGTTTGCCCCGTCGCGGCCTCGAGGACGCCCGATAGCAGAATCGTCTCACCGCTGGAGTAGTACCACTCCATGCCCGGCTCGGCGACGACAGGCTTGTCCAACACGTACTGGATGAAGTCCTGCACGCCCTCCCGGTACATCCGTGGGATGTCGTCCTGACTGTTGGCGCCGTAGTAGTCATCCTCGCGCCATTCCAGGCCACCCATCATCCTCAACAGATGCCGAACGGTGATCTGCTTCTTGACGTCCGGCGTCTCCGGCGTTTGCCACTGGGGATAGAACGTGTAGACCTCGTCGTCCACGCCCCCGATCAACCCGCGATCCACCGCGATGCCGACAAGTGCGCTGGTGAAGCTCTTGGCCACGGAGTAACTCGCGTGGGGGCGCTCAACGGTCCAATCGTCGAAGTACGATTCGCCGACGATGTATCCGTCCTTGATGACCACGACGCCTTCAGTATTGAGGTTGGGGTTGGCGACGTACTCGTAGACTAGGGCGAGCTTCTCCGAATCCATGCCGACCTCTTCCGGCCGGCACGTACGCCATCCGTCCGTGGGCCAGTAGGCGCCTTCGTAAGATCCGGTTCCAAAAAAGGCCTCGACGCCAACGCCCGTGGCGGACGATCCACATCCGCACAGGCTGGCGGCGAGACAGGCGAGGAGGGCGACTTTGGATAAATTCCTCTTCATAGGGCGTCGGTATTGGTGAACCGATTAGTTCTCACGCAATGGCGTGCTTCAGAACGACTTTTGCCTCCGAGTCGCTGCGCCTCTCAATACCCCGAACATTGGCGTGCGGTTCGCTCGCGCTAAGTACTCCCCTAGTTGCGCCACACCCAGCTGTCATCCACGCTCAATTCCTCAGGCCCGCCCGCGTGGCCGGCTCATCATTCCAATACGGCGGCAACTCCAGCGGCCGCTCCCGGGGCCAGATCTCGTCCAGCGTGTTCCCATCGTAGATCCGGCCGTTCTTCACAACGTATCGAATCACATTGGTGTTACGGATGTCATCGAGCGGATTGGCGTCCAGCACGATCAGGTCGGCCAGCTTCCCGACCTCGATGGAGCCGATGTCGTTCTGCAACCCGACGGCCTCGGCGCCGAAGATGGTGGCGACGCGGAGCGCATCGTGATTGGACATCCCACCTGACGCAACAGACCAAAGCTCCCAGTGGTAGCCCAGGCCCTGGAACTGCCCGTGACTCCCCACACCGGCCCGACCACCCGCCTCCACGATGTCCTTTGCCACCTTGGCCTGGTCGCGGAACACGTGCTCGTCGTCGCGGAACCACCCGCCCGGGCCCGGCCCGGTTCCTTGTCCGCGCCGGCGCGTCGCCGCATCGACGTCGGAATGCGGCATGAAGCGCCGGACCTTGACGTCATCGTGGGGGTTTTCACGAGTGTAGTAGTAGTTCTCCGCCCACGGCCCACCATAGGACACCAGCAGCGTCGGCGTGTAGGTGATTCCCGACTGCGCCGCCAGCTCCACGAAGTCCTGGTACAGCGGAAAGACAGGATAAGAATGTTCGTGTCCCGGATAGCCGTCGATGAACTCGGTAATGTTCATCTTCAGGTTCAACGAGCCCTCGGTGGTGGGCATCAGCTCCTGTTCGCGCGCGGCCATGATGATCCACTGCCGCATCTCGCGATTGCCCGCCACATACATCTTGATCGTATTGGTGTAGTAATACTCGCTGTAGCGCTTGAGCACGTCCCGCGCGTGGTCCAGGTCCTTGATCTGTTCCTGCCAGAAAACGCCCGGACCAGTCGAGTAGATGCGGGGACCGATCAGCTTGCCGGCTTCGACCATGTCCCCGTAGCTCAGGACGTCGGTCGTCGCCGTTTGTGGATCCCGCGTCGTGGTGACGCCGTAGGCGAGATTGGCGAGATACAACCACACCGGTGTCTTGTGGATCCCCCACGCCGGCCACATGTGGGCGTGCGTATCCACAAATCCGGGAACGATCGTCTTCCCGGCAACATCGATGATCCTCGGATCGCCCGGGGTCGCGAAGGATCCCCGCGGCCCGACACCCACCAGGCGGTTGTCGCGAATCATGACGTCGGCATCGGGGATGATCTCGTCGCCGTTCATCGTGATCACCGTCGCGCCCCGCAAGACCACTGTGCCTCGGGGAATGTCCCGGGCCGCCTGGATGACGATGCGATGCTCCTGTGGCTCGTACGCCGGCGACTCCTCGTCCTCCTCCTCCTCGCCTCGTTCGGCTTGTTGATCTTCTGCAGGCTCCTCCTGCTCCGCCGCCTCCACGCTGTCCTCAAACGCCTTCGCCGCATCCAGGTCAAACGCCACGTGGGCGTTTCCGATCGACCAGTGCGCCGTCCGTCCGTCGGAGCCCCACGCTGGGAACTGCCCGCCGATATCCGTCAGCTTCCGGACGGGGAACGCCGCGTTGTCCGGGTTGGCCACCGAGATGGTCGGCGTGTCGCCACCGACGTACGGGACCGTCACCACGTACAGGTCACTGCCCACCTGGGCCAGGGCTTGCTCGCCCACCGGCGCCATGGAGATCAGGCCGGCATTCGGCGGATCATTGGAATCCGGGGGCTTGGTGCCCGTGACCTTGAGGTGTTCTCGCTCGTCCGTGCCGTCCCAGCGGATCGACACCAGGCCGCGGCTGCCGTGCGTGAGGTAAATCCGCCCGGGATCCCGGGTGAAGTGTGGAGCACGACGCCCTTCCGTCGGCGCGATGGACACGGCGTCGCCTCCGCCCGCCGGCACCCACACCAACTCGTCGGCAGCGCCGGGCGCACGGGGGCCCGAGGCATCGCGATACGCCGTGGCCGGCCCGGCGATCGCGACGATGCGATTCCCGTCCGGCGACCACGCCGGTTGTTGGTAGATCGCCGAGCGGGTCGTCAAGCGGTCCGGCCCGCTGCGGCCGTTCGCGCGCGCCTTGAAAATGTGCCCCCCCTCGCTGGCCGACCACGTGACGTACGCGATCCAATCGCCATCCGGAGACCACACCGGCTGCGCCTCCGTCGTCTCGGCCTCCGTCAGTCGCCGGGGCCCGCCGTCCGGGTAGTCCATGACGTACAGCCGGTCCAGCGCCACGAAGGCGAGCCTAGACCCATCCGGGGAGGGGACCGCGTCCCGGATCTGTCGCACCGTGAACTCGGGCGCGTCGTCGATCGGATAGGCGAACGCGAGTTTGGGACCCAGCTCGATTTCCGTGTTCACCGAAAACGGAATCTCCGTCGGGTCGCCGCCGTCGATGGGCACGCGCCAGATCTTGCCCCCGTAGGAGACAACCAGTTCGCGCGAGTCGGGCGTGAAGGACATCCCGGGCAGGACATCGCGGGTGGCGCGCGACTCCTGGTCGTCTCGCTGGATCGGATGCGCCAGCCATCGTTCCTCGCCGGTCTCGAGGTCACGAATGCGCAAACCCGTCTTGGCATCGTGACGGGTGCCGTAGACCAGCCATCTCCCGTCGGGGGAGAGCGTGGGACGCAATCCCGACCCGAAGCGGGAGGACCGGGTGTACCGTTGACCGGTCTCCCGGTCGTACACGGCGAGCTGGTATTGGGGGTAGATGGCGTTGTACTGCCAGTTGCCGGTGCGCTGTGCGAACCAGATGTAGCGCCCGTCCGGTCCGAACGCCGGTCCCAGCGTCTTGAGGTTCTGCGGCTCGGTGACGAGATCCACCCCGGACCCGCCCTCCACGTGCCACAGCCGGAGCTTGGGCGTGCCGGATCGCAAGCCGGCCCGGGATGCCACTACGTACTGCCCGTCGGGCACCCACTCGGGCGATTGATAGCGGTGACTCTTGCCCTTCGTGAGCTGCGTCGAGTCACCCGACGCGAGATCGAGAATCCAGAGATTCTCGCCGCCGCTGCGGTCCGACGTGAACAGGATCTGGCTTCCGTCCGGACTGAATCTCGGCTGTCCGTCGAACGCCATCCCGCTTGTGATCGGTGCGGCCTCGCCTCCCGAGAACGGGATCGTGTAGAGATCGCCCAGAAAGTCGAAGACGATGGTCTGCCCGTCCGGGCTCACGTCCAGCGATATCCACGACCCCTCGTTCGTGGAGATGGAGACCGTGCGGCCGGGTTCGAGTGGCAGACTTCTCTTGGCGGTGGCCTCCGCCGAATCCGGCGGTGGGGTTTCCTGAGCCAACGCGGCCCGGACGCCGGTAATGGTCATTGCCAGGCCGAGCACCAGGCCGGCCAGAAACAGCCGATTCGCTATGGTGGTGGATTTCATGGAGCGGCTCCTGCCTTTGGTTCGCGGTTCCGTACGTCTTATCCAGCACGTACCCTCCGGCGCCGAAATACCGCGTAACATGGGCCCCAGCGCGCCGATTGGCGAGACGGCAGCCGCGCCGATACTTTCGTGCGAAAACCGCTAGGTCCGAGACAATCGACGCGTTCAAACGAGCGGGAGGTGGGATCATGACCATACGGCGAAAGGTGAGCGTGGCAGGAGTTCGGTGGGGGACGGTGTTTCTCATGCTCGGCGTCGTCCAGTCGGCACGCGGTCAGGCACCGCCACCGCCGGGTCCCATGACGTTCGCCCTCACCGGCGACGCCATCATCAGCCGGCGGCTTTCACCCTACCGGGAGGCCGAGTTCCTGCAAATGGTCGACCTCATCCGTGGTGCCGACGTCGCGTTCACCAATCTGGAGATTCTCCTTCGCGAGAACACCGACGGGTACCCCGCGGCGCACAGTGGCGGGACTTGGATGACGACCGAACCATCCATGGCCCGTGAATTGGTGTGGGCTGGGTTCGACATGGTGAGCCGGGCCAACAATCACACCATGGATTACGGCGCCGGGGGCTTGCGAGCCACGACGCGTGCGCTCGACGCGGCCGGACTGGTCCACGCCGGCTCCGGTGAGAATCTGGCCGAGGCTCGAAGTCCCGCCTATGTCGAAACCGCCGGCGGCCGCGTGGCGCTCATTTCCGTCGCGTCGACGTTTTCCGACGAAGACCGGGCCGGACCGCAGCGGGGCGACCTCCGGGGCAGACCGGGGCTGAGCCCGCTGCGCTACTCCACGAGATACGAAGTGACTCGCGCCGCCCTCGACGGGCTGCGAGCGGCGGCCCGAGATGCAGGGTTCGATCGGCTGGCCGCCGGAGACACCATGCGGTTTCTCGGCGCGCAATTCATGGTGGGAGACGATCCCGGCCGCCACACTCGGGCCAACCCGCGAGACCTCGACGAGATAACGGCCGTGGTGCGGGACGCCAAGCGTCAGGCCGATTGGGTGATCGTCACCAGTCACACGCATGAGAGCGACGGGTCGCGCGAAATCCCGGCCGAGTTCCTGGTGGAGTTCACCCATGCAGTCATCGATGCCGGAGCCGACATCTTCATCGGGCACGGGCCCCACGTGTTGCGCGGCATCGAGATCTATCGGGACAAACCCATTTTTTACAGTCTCGCCAACTTCATCTTCCAGAACGAGACGATTCGCTTCTTGCCCGGCGACATGTACGGCCGGTACGGCCTCACCGCCGAGGGACTGCCCGGCGAGTTACAGGACGCGCGGATTGCGCGGAGCCGATCAGGCGGCTTTCCCGGCGATCAACCCATTTGGGAGAGCGTCATCGCGGTGCCGCGATTCCAAGATGGCACTCTCGAGGAGATCCGGCTGTATCCCGTGACCATGGGCTTTGGAAAGCCGCGTCCCCAGCGCGGCCGTCCGGTGTTGGCCGACGAGGACGCGGGGCGCCGCATCATCGAGCACGTGCGTGAGCTGTCGGAACGCTTCGGCGTGGAGGTGCGGTATGACTCGGGGCAAAACGTGGGTGTGATCAGGCGGTAGGAACGCGCCGGTTAGGTGTATACATGGTGAAGCCGGGAGGCGAGAGCCGCTTCCCGGCTTCTTTTGTGTCTCGGGGGATCAGGGATCAGCGTTGGTTTTCCTGCAACTCGGCCAGCTCACGTTGTATCTCCGCCAACGCTTCCCGCTGCGCCACCGTGGGTCCGAAGTATGACCCGCCCCGAAAACCCCGGCCAGTGACGCTCAACGCTCGCATCTGCCGCCGGATGTTCTGCGCCATTTCGTCGGGAATCCCGCCGCCCTCGAGCAGTTCCTCGATCTCGTTGAGGGCGATCATGTACCGCTCCCGCGCCCGGTATTGACTGTCGGCGACGGGAAGCTCGGGGTCTCCTCGAACCTCCATCATCTGGGTGGACGTCGTCCCCCTCGCTTCGAGCGTAGCCGTGTACGTGCCAGGTGACACGGACGCCGCCCGGGTTTCCAACGTCCTGGGCACTTCCGACGTGTCCAGCGGTCGCCAGGTCTCGGTCTCTCCCGAGAAATCCCACTGCAAGTCCCAGGTGATCCGATGGACTCCCGCGTCCGACGGCACCTGCATCTGTTGCACCTCTTGACCGAAGGCGTTGGTGATCGTGAGTGTAGCTGCGCCACCGCCGGCGCCGAGGCGATAGGCGATGTACACACCGTCGGGCGGGTTCTCGCCGGCGTACTCAGCCTGTCCCCGATACGACGTGTCCTTCCAGTAGTTCTTCAGTGTGCCCCTGGGAATCGAGAAGAGCTGGGCGTCGGCCATGGCGTTCGGCAGCTCCGCCAGCGGACGCGTGTCCTCCAAGATG
The DNA here is from genome assembly GCA_039588255.1 of Gemmatimonadota bacterium. Classification (GTDB taxonomy): domain Bacteria; phylum Gemmatimonadota; class Gemmatimonadetes; order Gemmatimonadales; family GWC2-71-9; genus B3T1B10. The sequence continues at coordinate 13,441 of JBDHAF010000105.1, forward strand.
TAGATGCTGCGCCCGTGGGTCCCCGCCACCAAATCCTTCTCCCTGGGGTGGATCACCAGGTCGTCGTAATGGGTCGTCGGGAAGTGCGGCATCTTTACCCAGCGTCCACCGGCATCGAACGACACAAAGAGGGCATGCTCCGTTCCCAAGAACAGCACGTTGGGGTTGTCGGGTTGCTCGATGATGACGTTGGCCGACCCGGTGGGAAGGTTATTGGTAATGTTCTCCCAACTCTCGCCGAAGTCCGCGGTGCGGAACACGTACGGATCGAAGTCGCCGTCCCGGTGCGCGTCCAACGTGAGATACGCCGCGCCCTCACCGCGAAGCGAGCCCAACACCCGACTGGGATACGTTCCCCGCAAGTCGCTGGGTAGGTTCTCCGACACTTCGGTCCACGTCTGTCCTTGGTCTCGGGAGACCTGAATGTTCCCGTCGTCCATCCCCACCCACAGGATGGCGGGATTCAACGGAGATTCCGCCAGCGTGACGGCTTCACCGTAGCTACTCGTCCCGTCGTTGCGTGAGATGGTGATGGCGCCACCCTTCACTCCCATCAGTTCCAGCTCGTCGCGGTCCGCTTGCTTCGAGAGGTCTTCGGTGCGTTCCCAGCTCTCGCCGCGATTCCTGGAGATGAACAGGCGATTCCCCGCCACGTAGACGACGCGAGAGTCGTGCCGCGAGACCAGGCTGGGCGACGTCCAGTCGAAACGGTAGTCCACACCCGGAGGCGGTTGGGGACTGATGGAGAGGGCGTCTCCCGTCTCCGTATCCAGGCGCGTGTAGCTGCCGCCGTTGGAGCTGGTGTAGAGATACCGATGATTCTCGGGATCGACCTGCTGGTACATCCCGTCCCCGAAGCCCGACTGGCGCCAGTCGTCGTTTACGATTCCTTCCCAGTGCCGCGTCTCCGACGGTCCCATGAAGGAGTGGTTGTCCTGCAATCCCCCGTAGACCCAATACGGGTCCCGCATGTCCACGCCGATGGCATAGAACTGAGCGATGTTGAAGTTGTTGATCTTCCGGTAGCTCTGACCGAGGTCGTAGGTCTCGTGCAACCCCGCGTCGCCGGCCAGATAAAAGTGCTCGGGATCGCCGGGGTCGATCCACATGGCGTGCATGTCGGAGTGGACACCCACGTCGTAGGTGGGCTGGGCGTTGATCCGATCCCACGTGCGGCCACCGTCCTCGCTCTTCATGGACGTGGTGGAAAGCGCGTACACCCGGTTGGGATTCGTGGGATCGATGAAGATCTCCGAGTAGTACATGGGCCGCTGGTTCTGATCGCTCACCTTGCTCCATGTGCGGCCACCGTCTTCAGTCCGGTAGGTTCCCTGGTTGGGATTCGCAGGCCGTCGTCCACCACCAAACCCACCACCGCCACCGCCACCACCTTGCCCCGGCGGGCGTCCATACTCGATGAGGGCGTTGCGACCCTTGTCCTCACCGGGAATGCCGTTGCTCAATTCGGTCCAGGTGTCGCCGCCGTCTGTGGTCTTGTAGATCCCACTGCCGGGACCGCCGCCGTTGAAGCCCCAGGTCCTGCGCAGGCGCTGGTACGTGGCGGCGTAGAGCACGTTAGGATTCGACGGATCCATGACCATGTCCACCACTCCCGTGTACTCATCTATATAGAGCACCTTCTCCCAGCCCCGTCCGCCGTTCGTGCTGCGGAATACGCCCCGCTCCTCGCTGGGCGCCCAGAGGTTGCCGAGGGCGGCGACGTACACGATGTCGGGATTCGATGGGTGGACCTCCACCTTGCCGATGTGACGCGTCTCCACGAGCCCCAAGTGCCGCCAGGTTTCTCCGCTGTCATCCGAGCGATAGACCCCGTTGCCCCACGAGGTGCTCTGGCGGTTGTTCTGTTCGCCAGTGCCCGCGTAGAGGATGTGGGGATCCGACTCGGAGATGGCGACGTCCCCGAACGTGCTCACCGGCATGAACTCGAAGACGTTCCTCCACGTGATGCCGCGGTTGGTGGTCTTCCAGAGGCCACCGGACGCCGTGGCGACAAAGAGGGTCGACGGATCCAACGGGAGCGCCTCGACGTCGTGCACGCGGCCGCCGGTCACCGCCGGGCCGATGCTCCGGGGCCGGAAGGCCTCGAGGTCCGCCGTGGAGATTTGTGCCTGGATCGCTCCGGGAACGAAGAGAGCAAGTGACGCTGCTCCAGTCATCAAACACCACATTCGCGATTTGGCCATGGGATACTCCTCTCAACCCACCTTGCAGGTCATGTCCTCGCCGCAGCACATGGGCGATTTGATCTTGCCGTGCCCGTCGGGGCACTCGGAGATGTGGACCACCGCGCCGGCGTCCGTTGTCAGGGAGCTGTGTACGAGTTCCTTGCCGCACTGTCCGCACGTCATGGAACCCACACTCATGCCGCATTTCTCACAGGTGTAAGCCGCCATCGTTATCTCTTGGATTGGGTTAATCGGGAATATACAGGCCGGGGACGGGCCACGCCGCTAGACGTTGAACCGTATGTGCAGGATGTCTCCGTCGGCTACCACGTAGTCCTTCCCTTCGACTCGAAGTCGGCCCGCGTCTTTCACCGCCGATTCGGAGCCGTATTCCATGAAGACGTCGTAGGGAATTGCCTCCGCTCGGATGAAACCCCGCTCGAAATCCGAGTGGATCTCCCCGGCGGCTGGCTGCGCCATGGTGCCACGGCGGATGGTCCACGCCCTCACCTCGTCGGGACCCACGGTGAAGAACGAGATGAGATCGAGGAGGCCGTAGGCGGTTCGGATGAACCGGGCCAGCGCCGACTCGGCGAGCCCCATGTCCTCCAGGAATGCCGCTTGGTCTTCCGGCTCCATGGTGGCGATCTCCGCCTCCACGCTCGCCGAGAGCGTCAGCCCTGCAGCGTGCAGCTCATCGAGCCGAGTGGCAAGGTCATCGGGCAGTCCCTCGGCCGCCTGCTCCTCGCTCCGGTTCAGCGCCACGAGCAACGGGCGATCGGTGAGCATCCCATATCCCCGGATAGGGTCCCGGTTCAAGTCCTGGGGGGAGAGCGACCGGAGCGGACACTCGTCGTTCAACGTCGCCTTCATCTTTTCGAAGGCCGCCTGCTCCTGCGCGTCGCCCTGCTCCTTTTGCAGACGATCGAGCCGTCGCTCGACGATCTCGAGATCGGCGAGCACGCACTCGGTATGGAACGCCTCGAGGTCGCCGAGGGGGTCGGGGTCACCCTCCAAAGCGGGGTTCACAAAGTCCCGCAGCACCAAGCACAGAGCCTCTTGGTCCCGGATCTGCTGGATGCCCTTTCGGGACAGTCCTTTTTTTTCCGCCCCGTACTCCCCGGGAATGTCGCAGAAGGCGATCTCGGCGTAGGTGGTCTTCTTGGGCCTGTAAATCTCAGACAGCGTGTCGATCCGCTGGTCCGGCACCTTCACGATCCCAAGACGCACTTCCCCACCAAAGCCCACGGGTACGTCGAGGCCGGTCATCGTGTTGAAAACGGTGGTCTTCCCCGATCCCGCAAAGCCTACCAGTCCGATCTTCATCTATCGCTCTTCGTTTCCGCTGAAAGAAAGGCCGCTCCGAAGAGCGGCCTTCTCCCTATCAGTCTAGTACGCAGTCGACCCTAGCGCCGCTCGTACACCTCCGTCTGTCCGCTGCTGTCGAACGTGATCACGTTGTACGGCACCGGGTTTGCACTTTCCATTCCCGGAGAGCCCGGGGGCATGCCCGGAACCGAAAGCCCGATGACGTCCGGACGTTCCCGCAGCAGCCGTGTCATCACGTCGGCGGGCACATGGCCCTCGATCACATAGCCGTCCACGACGCCCGTATGGCATCCTTCCAGGTGTTCGGGAACGCCGTGCTCGGACTTCATTGCACTGAGTGCAGCATCGCCGACTTCCTGTACCTCAACTTCGAAGCCATTCTCTTGCAGGTGACCCACCCACTGAGTGCAGCATCCTCACGTAGGTGTCTTGTAGACCGTCACCGTCGGTGCGGCGGCCGCCGGCCGCAACATCACCGTGGCACCCACCAGGACGGCAGCGGCGACCATCGCGCCTCCAGCCATAACTCGCTTGCCTTGCATCTTGTCCTCCTCCACCGGTTCGGGGCCCTACCAGGACCGGACAAAGATAGCTTGGACCACAAGTCGTCACCAGGGCGCCCCGCCCGGCAACCCCGATGATGCCAAGTGTGAGCCACGTCACCGTTGCATTCTCTGCGATACAGAATAGTATCCGTGCGATTGCGCAGAGGTAAACCAAGCTTGCCAAGAGACACCACCGAGCACACCAACTCCGCAAAGGCGGCCGGTCTCCACTACATGACCGACTCTGCGCCGGGCATCACGCGCAAGGGTGCGGGTAAGGGATTCTCCTACCTCGATCATCGGGGGCAGCGGATCACGGACCGCAGCGTGATCGCCAGAATCAAGAAGATCGTGATCCCCCCTGCCTGGACGGACGTGTGGATCTGCCCCCACCCGGATGGGCATATCCAGGCCACCGGGCGCGACGCGAAGAACCGGAAACAGTATCGGTACCACGAACGCTATCGCGAGATTCGGGACGAGACGAAGTTCGAGCGCATACTGGAATTCAGCAAAGTCCTTCCACATGTGCGCGAACAGGTGGAACACGACATGTCCCTGCCCGGCCTGCCACGTGAGAAGATCCTGGCGGCGGTCGTGCGTCTGTTAGAGGCCACGCTCATTCGTGTCGGGAACGACGAGTATGCGCGAGACAATCAGTCCTACGGACTGACCACACTGCGGGACCGCCATGCGGAAGTGGAGGGCTGGAAGGTCAGGTTCGATTTTCGCGGCAAGAGTGGCGTCGATCACGCTGTCTCCATTACAGACCAGCGCCTGGCCCGCATCATCCAGCACTGCCAGGACCTCCCTGGAGAGGAACTCTTCAAATACATCGGCGAAAAGGGGCGGCGCCAGACCGTCGACTCGGGCGACATCAACGACTACTTGGGCCAGATCACGGGCGGCAGCTTCACTGCAAAGGACATTCGGACGTGGACCGGCACCGTGCTCGCGGCGGCGGCTCTCCGTGATTCAGGTGTCGCTGATTCGGAAACAGAGGTGAAGGCCAACATCCTTGCATCGATCGATGCCGTCGCCGACAGATTGGGCAACACCCGAGCGGTCTGTCGCAAGTACTACGTCCATCCGAAGGTGTTGGAGTTGTACCGTAACGGGCGCGTCATCGACGCACCTCGCCCACCCAAAGAGCACAAGCGGGACAGCAGTCAAGCCGCCCTGCGCGGCGATGAGGTGGCGGTACTGAAGCTCCTCGAGCTTCAGTAGCTCACCAATGGATCTCCACCACGTCACCTTCTTCCAGGACGTGGTGCTCCTTAACCGACTGACCGTCGAACGCGCTGTGCCCCCAGACCCGGGCGAATTTCAAGCCGTCGGCTATGTCCTTGTGGATGGTTCGGGCCAGGTCCCCAACGTCGGCGCCTCTGTGTAGCGTGAAAGGTTGATCGAGGTCCGCGTCCTTCTTGGGTTCCTTGGTGTAGATCCGGATGATGTCCAGGGCATCGAAAGTCCGCTTGGCCAACTCCTCGAACCCGGTGCCGCCAGTGGACGAAATGGGGACGGTGGGCCACGGGGTCTCCAGGAGTTCCTGAAGTGCCTCTAGATCCCCGTCCGCACCCTCCCGATCCATCCCGGTGACCACCAGAAGCGTGGGCTTGTAGAGCCAACCCGGCCTGGTGTCCGTTGGAGCGGCGGTGCACGCGGGATAGAGCCCCACCGCCTTGCCGTCGAGAAGATCCATCACGAGCTCGAAGCCGGCGAGGGGCCGGTCGATGGAGACCACGAGCCACGCCAGATCACCGCCACGCACCACGTCGTAGACCCAGGGTTCCACGTGCTCTTCGCAGAGCGGGGGAAGATCCACGAGCTGGAATGCGACGTTCTCGTAGGGCATCATCCCCGGCGTGGCTTCCCGGGTGGAGATGGGATAGGCGGCGACTCCGGGTTTGGCGTGCGTAAGGGACGCCACGAGGCTGGATTTCCCGGCGTTCGGCGGACCGACCAGCACGACCTGCCCCGCGCCCTCCCTGTGGATCTTGTGACTGTGGCCCCCGGTAGGGCCCTTCTTCGGTTCGCGCTTGAGCTTCGACAGACGGGAGCGCAGACCGGCTTGGAGCTTGTCCGTCCCTTTGTGCTTGGGTATGACCCGGAGCATCTCCTCCAGGGCGGCGATCTTCTCCTCCCGCGTCACCGCATCCCGGAACTTGGCCTCGGCTTCCCTGTACGCCGGCGTGAGGTTGGCTGACATAGATGGGCTCCCGTCTGAACCGCATCCCGTCCCACAAATCC
>JBDHAF010000106.1:0-13090 GCA_039588255.1 Gemmatimonadota bacterium
TCTTCGAGGTGTGGGATGCAGGGTGGCAACACGTGTTCGACGCGCTGGAGACGCTCGAGGAGTTGGATCTCCTCCGCCCGGTGTCCATCCGGGGAGAGTCGTACCCGGCGTTCCACGCCATCGTGCGGCAGCTCGGCCACTACGCTCAGCACGTGGGGCAGATGGCGTACATCGGCAAGCACTTGAAGGGAGACCGTTGGGTATCCCTCTCCATTCCCCGGGGAAGGTCCGAGGAGTATCTGCGCGGTCGGCCCTAGCCCGTGGATCGGTGACAGGCGATCTTCTGCCTGAATCACATCCCCTCTCCCCAGAATCGTCCGCATGGAAGACGATCCCAAAGACATCAAAGAGGTCATCCCCGAGCGGTTTTCCATCGTGCGGGAAATCGGCCGGGGCGGCATGGCGACGGTCTATCTGGCGGAGGAGCAACACCCCAAGCGCCTGGTCGCCATCAAGGTCCTCAACCCGGAGCTGGGTGCCAGGTTGGGGCGGGAGCGGTTCATCCGGGAGGTAGAGCTGCTCTCGAATCTGACCCATCCCCACATCGTCCCGATCTTCGCGGCAGGGGAGGCCCAAGGGCTCCTCTACTTCGTCATGCCCTACCAGGAGGGGGAGACACTCCGGGAGCGGATTCACCGGGAGGGCCAGCTCCCCATCGGATTCTCTCTCCAGATTGCTCGGGAGATTGCCGACGCACTACAGTACGCCCACGGAAAGAACGCCGTGCATCGGGACATCAAGCCCGAGAACGTTCTGATCTCTGGGGAGCACGCCGTGGTGGCGGATTTCGGGATAGCCCGGGCCATCAGCGCCAGTGTGGGGGAGGGGCTCACGGAGACCGGGCTCTCTGTGGGAACGCCGTCGTACATGAGTCCGGAACAGGCGTCCCTGGGTGATTCGCTGGACGGGCGCTCGGACATCTACGCCCTGGGCTGCGTGCTGTACGAGATGCTCGCCGGCGAGCCGCCTTTCACCGGGAGGACACCCCAGGCCGTTATGGCCCGTCACGCGGTGGACCCGGCGCCCCGGCTGCGGACGGTCCGAACGACGGTCCCGCAGGACGTCGAGGCCGCGATCCAAAAGGCGCTGTCCAAGTCCCCGGTGGACCGATTCGACACCGCCGCGGACTTCGGGGAGGCCCTCGCCACCGCCAGCGCGGTGGCTCACCTGGAGGCGTCGACCCCGTCGGAGGCCCTGGCGTCCCTCCGTCCCATGTCACGCCCCGCGGCGGGTCGACGGTGGACCACAGCGGCCGTGGTCGTCGCTCTCGTCCTGGCGATCGCGGTGGTGTGGGGTCGGCTGGGCGGTGGATCGGCGTCAACGGCCCTGGCCGATTTCCTCTACGAGGACTCGGTGGCGGTTCTCCCCTTTGCCCACATCGGAGGCGGAGACGAGTTCGAGCATTTGGGGGACGGTCTCACATACGAAATCACGAGCCAGCTCGCCCAGTTCGGCCGACTCAAGGTCACGGCCCGCACGTCCGTCAAGGCCATCGCTGGTGCCGGGCTCACCACGCCCCAGATGGCCGACACCCTGGGAGTACGGTACCTGGTGGAGGGCTCGGTCCAGCCCTCGGGAAATCTCGTGCGGGTCACGGCGGAGCTCGTGGAGGCCCGAACGGGGACGATCCTGTGGTCGGATCAGTACCAGCGGGAGCTCACCGACGTCCTCATGGTCCGAGAGGAGATCGCCCGGGAGGTTAGCAGCGCGTTGCTCAACACCGTGTCCGGGGGAAGGCCCCGGGGTGAGGAGATGGTGCACAGCCCGGCTCATCCCAGTTTCCTCGAGGGGAAGGACCTGGTTGCCCAGCGTACCCCTCAAGCGTTCCGAGACGCCATGGTGGCCCTCGAGCGGGCGATTGCCATCGATCCTACGTACGCTCCCCCCTACGCCTCGCTGGCGTCGGTATACGCCCTCTCGGTGACCTACCGGTATCGGATCGCAGCCGACGCCTACGAGGCGGCTGGCACGGCCCTGGGCCTGGCCGACCGGGCCATCGAGTTGGACGCCGATCTGGCGTCGGCATACTCGGCCCGGGGGTACGCGGCCAGCGTCTCCCTGGCTCCCACGGAGAGCGTCCGGGCCGACTTTGATCGGGCGATGGAGCTACAACCGAACGCACCGGACGGGCCGGCGTGGTTGGGGCACTTGCTGGTGCGGGAAGGGCGGTTCGATGAGGCGTTGCGCACGGCCCGGCGGGCGGTGAGGCTGGATCCGCTGGCGGCGTCGCGGCGCATCAGCCTGGCCTACGAGGCCATGCGGGATCACCAGTACGACGTGGTGCTGGAGCAGACCCAGATGGCGCGGAGACTGTCACCAGTCCTCTTCTTGCCACGTGAACTGCGGGGAATCGCGCTGCTGCTGGACGGCCAGGCGCAGGAGTGCGTCCAATTGGGGCTGGGTCCCTACAGCGGTCTCCGAGCCACTTGCCTCGTCGAGGTGGGTCGGGAGCGGGAGGCCCACCAGATTGTGGACTCCCTCGAGACCTTGCTGCGCCTAGGGCGGCAGGTGGATACCCTGTTCACCAATGTCATTGCCGCCCAGGGTCTGGCGGGCCACTACGCCTGGCTCGGTGATGTGGACGGTGCGTTGGAGTGGGTGACCCGGGCGTACGAGCTCTCGCCCAGCGGTGTGGATCTCCGCACCATCGAGTCCGGGCTGTTCGACAGAGTGCGGGGCGATGCCCGGTTCAGTGAACGCCTCACCGAATTGCGGGGTGAGATCTGGCCCAAGGTGAGCATGGAGCGGGAGCGCGCGAGTGAGCGGGGGTTGCTGCGGTAGCATCCATCGGGCCCAAACTTCTTTTAACCAAATCTTTAGAGGGATCGCTGCTGCCGCACGCCTATCTTGTGGGGCAGTCGGCATATGGCGGATCGGACGGTGCCCATCACTAGAGGGGAGGAACCTCGTGCTGAAGCTTGCCCTCATCACGATCACGAGTCTCGCGGTACATCCCGGCCACGGAACCGGCGACGGTTCCAGTATCTTGCACTATCTCACCGAGCCCATCCATTTGCTCGGCGGAGTCGCCGTACTCCTTTGTGTGGTTCTCGCCGTCGCGTTCGTGCGACGTCGCGGGCGGGCGGCGGCTTCGGGGTAGCCGACTTCGCCCTTCCCTTGGGGAGGAGCCGCCCGATGACTGTCATCGAGTTAGCCATCATTCTGTTCGTCATCGCCGCAATCGTCGCCGCGGTGATGCTGCTCGCGCAATTTGGCGTCCTGCCCATCATCACCGGTGTGATCCTCACGTGGACGGCGCTTCGTTTGGTACTCGGATTCCTGAGTGGTGTGGCGGTGCTGTTGGTCGCACTCAAGCTCTCGTTTTCCCGTCGGGAGGAGGTTCCCGTTCCCTTCCTGGAGAGCGTGACCCTCGTAGGAATCCACTTGCTTCTCGCAAAACCGTGGGGGTGGAAAGTGATTGTTCCCGTCGATGCCATGGTGCTGCTGAGGGGCTCCGAACTTACTGGTTGACCCGCAAGGAGAGTGGGGCGTCGCGGCGGCGTTCCGTGTAGGGGGACCACATGTTGTTCATGTCGGTTGATGACTCTGCGTTGCTCATTGCTCTGGTCCTGCTTGGCATCGTGGCAGTCATCGTATGGAACAACTTTGGCACCGGCGGATTGGTAATCTACGGAGCCATCGTCGTCATCTACTCGGTTATTGAACGTGTCTTGAGGAGTCGCACGTGAAAGCCAATGACACTCTTTGAGTTCTTGGCGGTCGGTCTCGTTGCGGGAAGCCTTTAGGCGGGCAGGAGCGGTGATCGCACAATGTGGCCATTCCGTACCAATCCAAGGCTAGAGGTCTACCTCAAAACCCCCGCAGTCTTGGCCGCTGCGGAAAACTGGTATGGCGGCAGCCGCTCCTTCGCGCGATTCCTGCTGAGGTTTTCCGAGGCCCAAGCCGAGCGGGTCATCGAAGCGTACAGGGTGCAGGCCGAGGCACCGTATTCTGATCCAATCGAATCCGACCCCACATTCGTACAGGACTTCGCGGAGGTCGGCGCCGAAATACACAAGCTGTACCCCGAGCGGAGAAGGGGACAGTGCCACCGCCTGTGGCGCAGGAAGAAGGCGATGCTGCGGGAGCGGGGAATCGACTGGCTATCGCCGTACGATCTGAACCCCTTTGCACGATTCGACTAAGCGGGGATGCGCGATGTCACCGGTCAGGAGATCCCGGGACCGGTCCGCCTTCCATCCGTCCAACAGGTGCTCCACCGTGACGGTGTCCCCGCTCAACGCGAAGCTGCTCTCACCGGGCATCCACTGCCTCGCGATGGAGGGGAGACGAGCGGGGACGTCCCGCCACGGGTCCAGCGATACGACTCCTGTGGTGATGTGAGGGAAACGGGCTGCGGCGCCTCTCGACAACCCTAGTTGCCCAAGAGGTCCGCCACGGTCGTTTCCTGGACGAACGCGGCGAGCTGTGTGCCCAACTCTTTCCACCTGTGATGGGCAGCGCACGGTGTGTGGTCGCTGCATTCGGATCTGCCCAAGAGGCAGCGCCGCTCTTGCTCGATGCGATCGAAGGGCGAGACGACGGCGAGTAGCGACAGGCCATCCGGGCGGACGGCGAGCTGGAATCCACCGTGCTTGCCCCGGGTCGAGTTGAGGATCTCCGAGTGGACCAGCTCGTTGAGAATCTTCGCCAGGTAGTTCTGCGGCACATCGAGGTTGGCCGCCATCTCGGCAACCCGCACCGGCCGCTCCTCGGAGTGCTCGGCGAGGTACACGACCGCTCGAAGCGCATAGACTGCGGTTCCTGAAAACATCTGGTAGGGTCTCCGCGGATGAAGGCAGTGGTTTGGGCGGTGGAAAGGGTATCATTTTTGAATAATAGGATATTATCATGTGAATATCTTAATTATGTGTTCCGTTACCCACTCACGCAAGTCAGGCCGCAAGGAGGTCGCTGAGCGGTTTCTTGCGCCGCCCGTAGCGCCGAAATACACTACCTGCCGGCTTCCCCCCTTCACCGGCAGGGTAGATGAGCGAGCGTACAGCGGAGTCGCTGAACCATTTCTCGGTCTTTCGTTTCACAGACGAATACTGGAAGCTCAAGTCGCCAGAGCGCATCGAGATGCATCGGGTCTGGTTCGAGGGTCTCGAGACCGCGTGCGGCGCGACTCACTGTTACCAGCTCTTTCCCACCGAGCCGACCGCGGACATCATGGTTTGGTGTGCCGTGCACGCCGATTCGACCGAGGCTCCCGCCGCGTTCTTCGAGGGATATGCCAAGGCCACCGTACCGCACCGCAGATATCTCGAGCCGAGAACGTCGCTGTGGGGGCTGACGAAGCGCTCGCAGTACAGCAAGTCGCGATCGCGCCAGGAGATGGACCCGTTTCGCAAGCAGCGGGCGCCTTACCTCATCATCTACCCGTTCACCAAGACGGCGGAATGGTACATGATGAACAGGGAGGCGCGGCAAGGCATGATGAACGAGCACATTCGCATCGGAAAACAGTACGACGCGATCCAACAACTCCTGCTCTACAGCTTCGGTCTCCAGGATCAGGAGTTCGTAGTGGTGTATGAGACCGATGATCTCGCCGTCTTCTCCCAGCTGGTGAACGATCTGCGTATGACCGAGGCACGCCGCTTTACCCTCAATGACACCCCGGTGCACACGGCCATGTATCGTTCGCCGGAGGAAGCGGCGTCCATCTGGTGTTGAGGCGACGCCCGGTGGTGGCCACCACGTTGTTACTGGCGGCGGCCTGCGTCGGGCCGCCGGTGCACTTCTTTTCCGATCCTCCACCGGAGCACGCAGTGTTCACGACGCTCACCGACACGGTCCTCGTCGTGCGGCACGAACCCGGTGATTCGGTTTTCGCCGGCGGGGTGGCGTTTGCCTTCGACGTCCTCGACCGGGCAGAGACCGCCGGTGAAACCGCGGCGGTGCAGGTAGTCCGTGGGGTGCTCGACGCGGTACCCCCGGATGCTCGACTTCGGGGCGAGGAGCTGGGGGCACACGACGGCGAGATCTACGTGCGCGTTCAGGCGCAGGGGCTGGCCCGACAGATCGACATGATGCGGGCCGACGCCCTGGTCATCCGGTCGGTGTGGGCGGACACGGTAGAGGTTGTGGTTGGAGAGGGTGAGGAAGTCACAGTGGAGCGGTGGTTGGCACTGGTACTCTACGGAGAAGCGGCCGCAAGTCCAACCCTTGGGATTCGATAGAGTCAGCGGGAGCGAGCGGTGCCGGCCGTCCCGCCGTCCTCGCGACAGGTCCCTGGTTTGCGCCTCGGGCGTTACTGCGCGCTTACTGCTCGTCCTGATCCGTCGTCGGCGGCTCGTCTCCCTGACCCGCATCCAGGTGCCCATGGTGCAGCAGTGTGTTGAAGACCAGGGCGTACGAGCCGACAGTCTCGCCGCGCCAGAACGGATTGAAGCTGAACAGCACGATGTGTCCCTCGCCGTGCTTGGCGTCGACGAGGGCCGGTGCGCCGGCCATCTCGTCGCCGTTCCGGAGCCCGCCGCTGATCAGCAGATCGCTCGCCGGCGCGAACCGGAACACGATGCGGTTCGTGTTGGCGGGCGGTGTGGGAGTGTCTTCTTCGTTCTCCTCTTGGAACGCCTCCACTCGGGCCCGACCCAGATCCTGTGACCGTGCCTGGACAATGTCCCGCTCGTCGCGGCCGCCGCGACCGGTGCGTCGGGCAAGGGTGCTCCCCGGGTCGTCGCCGCGGGGGGCCTGGGATGCCTGCCGTCCGAAGCCGCGGAACCGGCCCCGACCGCCGGTGGCCACGGCGAAGACCGGCGCCGTGTTGAAGTACACTCCCAGCTCCTCGTCGAAGCCGTATGCGATGGGATGGCCTTCGGCGGCGAGTCGTGTCCGGAACACCCCACCGCGAGCCCAGAGATTCGGTGTGTCCTTGATCCGAAGTCCTTGGACGAGGCCAAAGTGGAGGGGCAACGACGAAGTGTTGTTGATCGCCACGAACGTGCCGCCTTCGGCGACGAAGTTGGCCAGGTTCATCACGCCCTGAAGCTCCAGCCCTCCGCGCATGTCATCGGTCTCGTCTTGGGCGCCGATGTTGGGCGTCAGGTCGGTTCGCTTCCACGGGATCGGCTCGTCACCCGTCACGCCCCTGAGTGTGCTGAGGGCGTCCGCCGACGACGGGCCCATGACGAGCACGTCGTACCTGTCCTTCAGGTTCTCGTTGTCGCGGAGCTCGTGGATCGAGATGTAGTCGTACGGGATGCCGTACACATCGAAGCCGATGCGGACCCATCCCTCGGATTGGGTGGAGGACCAGGTGTGGACGATGCCCACCCGTGGGGTTTCCACAGGATGGGTGGCGACGGCCGGCACGGATGACACGCCGTACGCCGTGAAGCCGTACTGGGCGCCGGCACTCTCGAGCACCTGCTCGAGATCCCGGCCGTTGCCCGACGTGGGTACGATGAACGTCCCGGCTCCGAACTCCATGTCTTCCATCTCGAACGCCTCCTCCGCCGCGTCGATGCGCAGATTGCGGTGGGCGAAGCGGAACGCTGCCAAGTCGTTGGCGGCGTCATAGTCGATGATGTAGGCGTCCGGGTTCCCGGCGAGACGCTCGACGCCGCCAGAAGCCCGGATGGAATCGCGCACGAGTGTCATCGGGGCGGAGAGAATCTCGGTGTCCTCGATTCTGACGGTCTCCAGACCGTAGAGGGGCCCCAGCGTCCACCCGACGTCGTCGTAAGGGCGGGGATCCTCAGGATTGTAGTACTGCTTGTCGAGTAGCATGTCGGCGCTCCGTGAGAACGGTTGATCCATCCGAACCACGTAGCTGCCCTCGGGATATTCCGTGTCGTCGATGGTGAACGACCGGTCGGCCTGGTGGACCTCGATGCCCCGCATCTGAATGAGCCGGAGGAGCGTGGCCTGGTGGCTGCGCCGCTCGCTGTTCGCCGGGAACACGTAGGCTGCGGGGCCCTCCGTCGTGGCCTTGGCGACGGATCGGACGCTCTTGCGATAGTAGTTCTGAAGGAACTCCGCCTTGTTGTTGGCGACGTGGTTCATCGCGATGAGGATCGCGCTCTGCTGCAGATTCACGTTATTGCGGATGGACCACAGCACTTGCGGCAACGGTGTGTTGGGCCGGTGCCATTGCCGCTCGACGTTGGTGCTGATGACGCGCGTGGAGCCGTTGCCGGCTCCCTGTGTCTCATAGAATCGCCCGATGGCGTTGTGGGACTGGGCGATCCAGAACATGTAGTTCGGCGCCCAGCCGTCGTAGAAGTCGTGGGTGTAGACGCCGGGTACGCCGAACGCCGTCATGTCCTTGACTTCCTTGTAGGCGATGTTGTTCCACTCGTTGATCGTGATGGGATCCAGCCAAGCGTTGTACGGCCCACGGCCCGTCGAGGTGTAGAGGTGGGACGCCGACTCGTGGAGGTCGTGCAGGATCTGCGGCCGGTACTCGAGGAACGTCCGGGAGACGTTCTGGGTCAACTTGAGTGACAAGCCGATGCCGTCCCGGTTGTTGTCGTGGGCGACATACTTGCCCCACCACAGCAAGCGGCTGGGCCCCTGGAAATCGGGATCCAGGCGGGGGGCCATGTGGAGGTCCACCTGCTTGGCACGGCCGTCCACCTCGATGACCGGCGTGATCATAACGATGGCACTGTCCCGGATTGTGCGGACGAACTCGTCCTCGCTCACCGCCAACCGGTAGGCCAGCTCCATGAGCATCTCCGGCGAGCCGGTCTCACCGGAGTGGATGGCTCCGGTGGCCCAGTAGATCGGCTTTGCCGTCCGGATGATGCGGTCGGCCTCGGCCTCGGAGGTCACCCGTGGATCTCCGAGCCGTGCGAGCATCGATTTGTGGTCGTCGAGGCGTGCGATCGTCTCCTCGTCGGAGATCACGACGAGGATCATCTCCCGGCCTTCCTCGGTCTCGCCTATGGAAAATACCTCGACGCGGGGGGAAGCGTCCGCCACCGCACGCATGTAGCGGTAGATCTCGGCGGGGTAGCTGAGGACGTCTGCCGCTCCGGCGATGTGGCCCAGCACGTCCAAGGGGGTGGGGACCGTCTCAGACGCCGGCAGGTGATCGACAAGAGGCGTGAGGAAGAAAGGCTCGGTGGTGTATTCCAGGATCTTGGCCGTGTAGGCCTCATCAGTCTGCTGGGCCAGGGCCGGAGTGGCAATCCCCATGGCGAAGGCACAAATGGCAGTCGTACGGAGCAGCTTCACGGTGAGTCTCCTTTTGTACTGAGCGGGCCGGCTGTTGCCCTATCTATGGAGTTCCGGCACGGAATGTTGCATGCAGACATGACGTTGCTGTTGCCGAAATGGTAAGTGCTTGTCAAATCAAGGCTTACAACAAAGAATCAGGGGAGTGGCGCGGTTGGGCCGTCCCCTTCCTTTATATAAAGACGGGAACGGGTCCGGGTAAGAGCGGGTGGATTTCGGCAACCGGAGCCTTCACTTGACCTAAGTTGGTGGCCCGTCTACTTTTGAAAGTCTGTGCAGGATCGCATTATTGCTGGCTTTTCAGGTCATTGACGGAATATGCCCACGATCAACCAACTCGTCCGTAAAGGGCGGAAAGAAGTACCAAAGAAGGACAAGGCTCCGGCGCTCAAGGGGAATCCTCAGAAGCGTGGCGTCTGTACTCGTGTCTATACCACGACGCCCAAAAAGCCGAACTCTGCATTGCGGAAGGTGGCGCGTGTGCGTCTCACCAATGGGTTCGAGGTCACGAGCTACATCCCGGGGGAGGGCCACAACCTGCAGGAGCACAGCATCGTGTTGATTCGTGGTGGACGGGTGAAAGACCTGCCGGGGGTCCGGTACCACATCATCCGGGGCACGCTGGACGCCTCGGGGGTATCGGATCGCAAGCAGAGCCGCTCCAAGTACGGCGCCAAGAGGCCCAAATGAGTCGCCGCCAGCGAGCGTCCAAGCGGCCGGTTCCGGCAGATCCCCGGTACGACAGTCAGACGGTGTCGAAGTTCATCAATAATCTCATGGAGAAGGGGAAGAAATCCACCGGCGAGCGGATCTTCTACGACGCCATGGACATCATTGAACAGCGCACCGGGCAGCCCGGCGTGAACGTGTTCAAGCAGGGCCTGAACAACGTCAAGCCATCGGTGGAGGTGAAGAGCCGGCGCGTCGGTGGCGCCACGTACCAGGTCCCGGTGGAGGTACGACCCGATCGCCGGACCGCCCTCGCCACGCGGTGGATTCTGGGCCACGCCCGGGCCCGTGGTGAGAAATCCATGTCCGACCGCTTGGCGACCGAGCTGATCATGGCGTCCAAGGGCGAGGGCAACTCGATCAAGAAGCGAGAAGACACGCACCGGATGGCCGAGGCCAACCGGGCGTTTGCCCACTATCGCTGGTAGGGTAGGAGCAAACACATAGGGGACCCACGAGGTCCTCCGTCGCAGGGTGAGACCCGGACGATTGCGGTGCGATACCTGTCCGCAAGGCGGATGATGGTCGCCCCGTTTTTCTGCTGATGGAAATGAGTTTGGAACGCATACGGCGCAGAGCGCCGAAGGGAAGTCCATAGACCGCATGGCATCGCCGACATCGACACGGACCACGTCGCTGGAGAAGATCCGGAACATCGGGATCATGGCGCACATCGACGCCGGGAAGACCACGACCACCGAGCGTATTCTGTATTACGCTGGGCGGACGTATAAGCTCGGCGAGGTGCACGACGGCACTGCCACCATGGACTGGATGGAGCAGGAACAAGAGCGGGGGATCACGATTACGTCCGCCGCCACGTTCTGCGAGTGGAAGCGTTCCGAGGAGATGTACCAGATCAACATCATCGACACGCCGGGACACGTGGACTTCACCGTCGAGGTGGAGCGGTCGTTGCGGGTGCTGGACGGCGCGGTCACGGTGCTCGATGCGGTGGGTGGCGTCGAGCCCCAGACCGAGACGGTGTGGCGCCAGGCCGATCGCTACGGAGTTCCCCGAATCGTCTTTGTCAACAAGATGGACCGGGTTGGCGCCGACTTCGACCGCTGCCTGTCGATGGTGCGCGAGCGACTCGGTGCGAAGGCGTTTCCGGTGCAGTTCCCCCTGGGTAGCGGGGAACTTTTTACGGGCCTCATCGATGTGGTGCGACAGGTCGAAGTGATCTACGACGAGGTGTCCCTCGGTGCCAATTGGGTGGAGGGGCCGGTCCCCGACGCGTTCAAGGAGCAGGTTGCCCAGTTGCGCCACGAACTGATCGAGGCGGCGGTCGAGTACGACGACGAGGTCATGCACAAGTACTTGGAGGGCGAGGAGCTCACCGAGGAGGAGATCCGGCGGGCCATTCGGGCCGGCACGGTATCCGGAAACCTGGTGCCCGTCTTCTGCGGGTCGGCGTTCAAGAACAAGGGTGTGCAGCGGCTGCTCGACGGCATCGTCGATTACCTGCCCAGCCCGGTCGACATTCCGGCGGTCCATGGACATGCGCCGCACCACGACGAAACGCACGAAGAGCGGGTCGCCTCCGACGAAGAGCCCTTTGCCGCGTTGGCGTTCAAGATTGCCACCGACCCGTATGTCGGCAAGCTCACCTTCTTCCGCGTGTACTCCGGCATTCTCAATTCAGGCTCCTACGTTTACAACTCCACCAAAGACAAGAAGGAACGCATCGGCCGTCTCCTGCAGATGCATGCCAACAAGCGCGAGGAGATTCAGGAGGTTCGGGCCGGAGACATCGCGGCGGCCATCGGGCTGAAAGAGACCCGCACGGGTGACACGCTGTGCGTGGAGAAGCACCCCATCATTCTCGAGATCATGCGGTTCCCCGAGC
Organism: Gemmatimonadota bacterium; assembly: GCA_039588255.1. GTDB lineage: Bacteria > Gemmatimonadota > Gemmatimonadetes > Gemmatimonadales > GWC2-71-9 > B3T1B10. The sequence goes on from JBDHAF010000106.1 coordinate 11,768, forward strand.
CGGTGATCTCGGTGGCCATCGAGCCCAAGACGAAGGCCGATCAGGATAAGCTCGGCGTGGCGTTGGTGAAATTGTCGGAGGAGGATCCGACCTTCCGGGTGCACACTGACAGCGAGACCGGCCAAACGATCATTTCGGGAATGGGTGAGCTCCACCTCGAGGTGCTCGTGGACCGGATGAAGCGTGAGTTCAAGGTCGAAGCCAACATCGGCCGGCCCCAGGTGGCGTATCGCGAAACGATTCGGACTCCCGCCGCCGATGTCGAGGGCAAATTCGTGCGCCAGAGCGGTGGCCGCGGCCAGTACGGTCACGTGATCATCAACATGGAGCCGCGCGAGGCCGGTCAGGGATTCGTGTTCGAGGACAAGATCGTCGGCGGCGTCGTGCCGAGAGAATACATCGGCGCGGTGGAAACCGGCGTGAAGAATGCGCTCGAGAACGGCGTGCTGGCAGGGTATCCCGTGGTGGACGTCAAAGTCGAGCTCATCGATGGGAGCTACCACGACGTCGACTCGAGTGAGATGGCGTTCAAGATTGCCGGTTCCATGGCGGTGAAGGAGGCGGCGAAGAGGGCAAGCCCAGTGTTGCTCGAGCCGGTGATGGACGTCGAGGTCGTCACGCCGGCCGACTACATGGGTGACGTGATGGGCGATCTCAGCAGCCGGCGCGGGAAGGTCGGCGGAATGATTCAACGAGGCGAAGCGCAGGTGATCGGAGCCAGCGTCCCGCTTGGAGAGATGTTTGGGTACTCGACAACGCTTCGCTCGATGAGTCAGGGTCGCGCAGTGTACAGCATGCAGTTCTCGCACTACGAGCCGGTACCTAAGTCGAAGGCCGACGAAATCATCAACAAGATTCAGGGCTAGGAGAGCCGGGACAATGGCCAAAGAAAAGTTTGAGCGGACGAAGCCGCACGTAAACGTTGGTACGATCGGGCACGTGGATCATGGGAAGACGACGCTGACGGCGGCGATCACGAAGCAACAGGCGGCGAAGGGGATGGGGAGTTTCGTGGCGTTTGACGATATCGACAAAGCGCCGGAGGAGCGGGAGCGGGGGATCACGATTGCGACGGCGCACGTGGAATACGAGACGGAGAACCGGCACTACGCGCACGTGGATTGCCCGGGGCACGCGGACTATGTGAAGAACATGATCACTGGGGCGGCCCAGATGGATGGGGCGATTCTCGTGGTGAGCGCGGCGGACGGGCCGATGCCGCAGACGCGGGAGCACATCTTGCTGGCGCGGCAGGTGAATGTGCCGTTCATCATCGTGTACCTGAACAAGGTGGACATGGTGGACGATCCGGAGTTGTTGGAG
>JBDHAF010000107.1:0-13244 GCA_039588255.1 Gemmatimonadota bacterium
GTTCGACCTCAGGGGCACCACCACGTCCCCCAGCTTCCACGACGAGGGTCAACCCGATCTTGAGTACCGGGTGACTGCCGTGAACGTGGACGGCGCGGAGAGCCAATTCAGCGACGCGGTGCTGATCGACGAGCGCCTGCGCCTCGAATTCCCCGCGGACATCTGGAGTGTGAGCCTCGATGGGGCGGTGTTGGTGGCGTGGGAGGACAACGCATTCCTCAACGAGCCGGACGGGTTTAGCAACTACCGGGTGTACAGCTCCTCGGCCGACATCGACCAGGTTCCCATTCAGGGCGGCGACGTGTGGACCCTCGAGGGAACCACTGTGGCGCCGGAGTTCATCTCCTCGGCCCTGACGAACGGCGTGCCCCTCTGCTACGGTGTGTCGGCGGAGAGCATCGAGGGGTACACCAACGGTGACGGGTTCGTAGACGACAATGAGCTGGGGCTCATCAGGGCGGGCAACCGGACCGACATCGACTTCGTTATTGATCTGGCGGCGCCCGATGTGTTCATCCAGCCTGTCCGGACCGGCGTGGAGGTCGCCCTGTACCCCGGTGGGCTAGTGGACGATCTGACGTCCATCACTGTTGCACCGGTGGGAGGCTACTCCCCGGTGGCCATCACGGCCGAGCCCGGGTTCGGCTACGTGTTCGAGATGGACGGAGGAGACGGATTCTTCCGGTACGGTGCTCTTCGGGTGACCCACGTGGGGCAGCAGTTCATCATCTTCGATTGGTCGTACCAGACCGATCCGGGGAACCCCGAGCTGTCGATCCGCGGCGGTCTGCCGACGGTGGGCGACAAGGGACTCATCGTAAAAGGACACAAGTAAGGTGGAAACGGCGCGGTGCCGGGCGACCGGCGCCGCGCGTTCGCCGGTTGGCTCGCACGCCAGTAGATCCCTCCGGCGCGCTGCGGTTTTTTCGTGGTCCTCAGGGTGAGTGAGGTACTGCGGCGAAACCAACGCGCGCCTACGGGATCTACCGGCACCTTCCGTCTCCACGAAACCTCCCGCAGCGCGCGAAAGTGACAAATGGCGCGCCGCCCGGTGTGAGCCGGTCCCTCCGTCTCCACGAACACCTGTCCGCTGCTCACCGCGCACTTATATTCCCGCCATGCCAACCGAAATACTCCTCGACGGTGCCTCGCTCACCGTCGAGCAAGTCGTCGCGGTCGTACGGCAGTCCACTCCAGTTACCATCGATCCGAAGGCGCGCACGCGCCTGGCTGAATCACGCAAGGTCGTGGAAGCGGCGGCGGCCTCCGACAGGGCCGTCTACGGGATCAACACCGGGTTCGGCAAGCTCGCTTCAGTGAAGATCGATTTCGGTCAGCTCCGGGCCCTGCAGCGCAACCTGATTCTGAGCCACGCGTCGGGCCTGGGCGATCCGTTGCCGCAAGACGCGGTGCGCGCGGTGATGCTCCTGAGGGCCAACACGCTGGTGAAGCCCACCAGCGGAGTGCGGCCCCTGGTGCCCGAGCGCCTGCTGGCCATGCTCGATCACGGCATCCACCCGGTGGTACCCGAGCAGGGGAGCGTCGGAGCCAGCGGCGATCTGGCACCCCTCTCTCACGTTGCCCTGGCGTTGATGGGGGAGGGTGAGGTCACGATGAAGGGCCGACGGCTACCCGCCGCGGAGGCTATGGGCGAGGCCGGTATCGAACCGGTGGTGTACGAGGCGAAAGAGGGGCTGGCGCTGATCAACGGTACCCAGGCCCAGACGGCGATGTTGTGTCTCTTGGTGCACGACGCGAAGAGGCTCTGGCGCGCCACCCACGGCGCGGCCGCCATGACGCTCGAGGCTCTCAAGGGCACTCCGGACGCGTTCGACGAGCGGCTCCACGCCGCGCGTCCTCATCCGGGCCAGGTGGAATCGGCGTCTCTCATGCGGGAGCTGCTCCGGGACAGTGAGATTCGGGAGTCCCATCGGGAAGACGATCCCCGGGTTCAAGATGCCTACAGCGTTCGGTGCACTCCTCAGATCATGGGGGCGGTGAAGGACACCATCGATTTCGCCGCCAGGGTGGCCGACGTCGAGCTCAACGCCGCGACCGACAACCCGCTGGTGTTCGACGAGGACCTCGTGTCCGGTGGGAATTTCCACGGTCAGCCGGTGGCCATGGCCCTCGACTATCTGACCATCGCCTTGACGACCCTGGCGGGAATGGCGGAGCGGCGCATCGAGCGGCTGGTCAATCCGGATCTGTCAGCCGGCCTGCCGGCGTTCCTGGCGCCGAATCCCGGCCTCGAGTCCGGGTTCATGATGGTGCAGATCGTTGCCGCCGCTTTGGTGGGCGAATGCCGCGCGCTGTGCGTGCCGGCAAGCGTGCAATCGGTTACCACGGACGCCAACCAAGAGGACATCGTGCCCATGAGCATGACCGCTGCGTTCAAGGCGCGACGCGTCTACGAGAACGCCAACCGCATCGTGGCGTGCGAGCTGCTGTGCGCCGCGCAGGGGGTGGAGCACCACCGCCCGCTGCGCTCGGCGCCGGCGGTGGAACGAATCCTTGCCGAGATCCGTGAGATCGTAGACCCTCTGACGGAGGACAGGCCGCTCACCAACGACATCGAGCGTATGGCGAAGCGTGTGAAGGAGAAACCACTCATATGACGACGAGCACCACCGGCCGGGTCGTGCATGCACCCCGGGGAACCGAGATCTCGTGTCGTGGTTGGATTCAAGAAGCGGCGATGCGGATGATCATGAACAACCTCGATCCCGACGTGGCGGAGCGTCCCGAGGACCTGGTGGTGTACGGCGGAACTGGCCAGGCCGCGCGGAACTGGGAGGCGTTTGACAAGATCGTGGCGTCGCTCCGCTCTCTGGAGAACGACGAGACGCTCCTGGTGCAGTCGGGGAAACCCGTTGGCGTGTTCACGACCCACGAGAACGCGCCCCGCGTGCTCATCGCCAACGCGAACTTGGTGGGACGCTGGGCCAACTGGGAGCACTTCCGCGAACTGGAGGCCAAGGGCCTCATCATGTTCGGCCAGATGACGGCAGGCAGTTGGATCTACATCGGGAGCCAGGGGATTCTCCAGGGCACCTACGAAACATTCGGCGCCGTCGCCCGAACCCACTTCGGAGGCGACCTCCGCGGCCGCATCGTGGTCACGGGAGGGCTCGGAGGAATGGGTGGGGCCCAACCACTGGCCGCCACCATGAACGGGGCAGCGTGTCTGGTGGTGGAAGTGGACGCCGCGCGGATCCAACGTCGGTTGGACACCCGCTACCTCGACGTGATGACCGACTCCCTGGACGACGCGTGGGCACAACTCGAGGCGGCGAGGAACAGGCGCGAGGCGCTGTCGGTGGGACTGTTGGGCAACTGTGCCGACGTGCTGCCCGATATCGTCACCCGCGGGTGGAAGCCGGACGTGGTGACGGATCAGACATCCGCCCACGACCCCCTCAACGGGTACGTGCCGTCGGGGCTCACCTTGGAGGAAGCGGCGGCGCTGCGGGCGTCCGATCCGAACGCGTATCTGCTACGAGCCCGTGCGTCCATTGTGGCCCACGTGGAGGCCATGTTGGCGTTGCAGCAGGGCGGCGCCACCACATTCGACTACGGCAACAACATTCGAACCGAGGCGCACGACGAGGGCGTCACAAACGCGTTCGACATTCCCGGCTTCGTTCCGGAATACGTGCGCCCCCTGTTCTGCCAAGGGCGCGGGCCGTTCCGCTGGGTCGCCCTCTCTGGGGAGCCGTCGGACATCCACCGCACGGACGACTTGGTGTGCGAGTTGTTTCCCGAGAACGAGCATCTCGTGCGCTGGATACGCATGGTGGCGGAACAGGTGGCGTTCCAGGGTTTGCCGTCGCGGATCTGTTGGTTGGGGCAGGGTGAGCGAGCCCGTTTCGGATTGGCCCTGAACGATCTCGTCGCGTCGGGAGAACTGCGGGCCCCCATTGTGATCGGACGCGATCACCTCGACACGGGTTCCGTGTCGTCGCCGTTCCGGGAGACCGAGGGGATGCGCGACGGCTCCGACGCAATTGCCGACTGGCCGATTCTCAACGCGTTGCTCAACACCGCATCGGGCGCCTCGTGGGTCTCGTTCCATCACGGCGGTGGCGTGGGGATCGGGAATTCTCTCCACGCCGGTCAGGTCATCGTGGCCGACGGCACCGAGGCGGCGGCCGCCCGGTTGCAGCGGGTGCTCACCAACGATCCGGGCATCGGCGTTATCCGGCATGCCGATGCCGGGTACGAAGAGGCCGTTGCCACGGCCAAGGCACACGATCTCACGATCCCCATGCGGGACGTGTCGGCTTGAGCACGATTCTCCTCGGCGGGTCGCAGGTCGTCACCTGCCGCGGGCCCGCACGGGCCCGGCGTGGTGCTGAGATGGCGGAGCTCGACGTGATCGACAATGGTGCCGTGGTGATAGGCGACGACGGCACCATTCTCGACGTCGGCCCGGCGAACGCCATGCGAGGCGCGCATCCCTCGGCCGTCGTCGAAGAAGTGGAGGGGGTGCTATTCCCGGGATTCGTGGACTGCCACACCCATGCGGTGTTCGGCGCAGCACGGGTAGAGGACCACGAGCGCCGCGCCCGTGGGATCGGGTACAAGGAGATCGCCGCCCAGGGCGGAGGCATTCTGTCGTCGGTGCGAGATGTGCGTGTCCGCTCCCGGGACGAGCTCACGGCCCTGACTCGGGATCGACTGGACCGATTGCTGGCCGGCGGCACCACGACGGTCGAAGTGAAGTCGGGGTACGGTTTGTCCCTCGAGGCCGAGCTCAAACAACTCGAGGTGATCCGCGCGCTCCAGGGGAATCGTCCCCATCTGGTGTCGACTTTCCTTGGGGCCCACGAAGTCCCGGCGGAGCACCGTGACGACCCCGACGGCTACGTGGATCTGGTGGTGCGGGAGATGTTGCCCGTCGTCGAAGACCGGGGGTTGGCCCGGTTCTGCGACGTGTTCTGCGAGCCGGGGGTCTTTACGCCCGCGCAGACCCGCACCGTCCTCACCGCTGCCAGGGAGCACGGCCTGGGTCTCAAGCTCCACGCCGACGAGCTTGACGGCTCGGGGGGCGCCGAGCTCGCAGCTGAGCTGAATGCCGTCAGCGCCGACCACCTGGCGGCGATTTCACCGGCGGGCATCGACGCGTTGGGCAAAGCTTGCGACACGGTGGCGGTGCTCTTGCCGGGCACGATGATGTTTCTCGGGCGCGGTGGCCACGCTCCTGCCAGACAGCTCCTCGACGCCGGGGCGGCGGTGGCTCTGGCCACCGATTTCAACCCTGGGAGTTCCCCGGGGATGAGCTTGCCTCTGATGGCGACGATGGGCGTGTCGCAGCTCCGCATGATCCCCGCGGAGGCCGTCACGGCGATCACCGTGAACGGCGCGGCCGGTGTGGGTGAAGCCGCTGGCAGGGGGCAACTGGCGCCTGGGTTTGCGGCGGACATCGTGCTGGCGTCGATCGCTGATTGGCGCGAGCTTTCTTATTGGTATGGCGTGAATCTCGTGGCAGCGGTGTGGGTCGCCGGGTGCCTTGTCACCCCTGCCTAAAGCCTCTAAATTCAGCATCTTAGCCCAGATTCACACTATTTGAACGAGTTGAGGTCAGTCCTCTGGCACTGAACATCGACAAGCTCAAAGACAAGGCACGCAAGCTCGAGTTGAAGGATCAACCCGGGAAAGCCATCGATGTCTATCTCAAGATCGTCGAGGCGCTCGAGGGTACCCCGGAGATTGACCACGAGCTGGCGATCTACAACAAAGTCGGTGATCTGTACGTCAAGACGAACGAAGTCAATGGCGCGGTGGAGATGTACGAGCGCGCCGCCCACCGGTACATCGAGTCGGGGCTTCCCAACAACGCCATCGCCCTCTGCAACAAGATCCTGCGCAACGCGCCGGGGAGGACGCCCACCTATCTCATGTTGGGCGACCTCATGCTGCAGCGCGGGTTCGGGGCCGAGGCCAAGCAGCACTTCATCGAGTATGCCCAGCGGATGTCGAAGGGTGGGAAGGTCGTCGAGGCCTTCAAGGCGCTGAAGAAGTCCACCGACGCGTCCCCCGAGAACCAGGAAGTCCGTGCCGTGCTGGTGGAGCAACTCGAAGCCGCCATCAAGGAGCACCCGGACGACACCGCACTGGCCAAGCTATATCAGGACTTCACCGGACGCTCTTCCACCGCTGCCGTTCCCAAGGTCGACGAGACGGCGGAGGACGGGAAGGCCAAACCTTCGGACCTCGTGTTCATCGATCTCGACGAGGAGGGCCGCGACACGGGAGAGTCGGCGGTGGAGGCCGACTCCGTGGAAGTCGAAACCACGCCGGTGGCGGAACCCTCAGCGGAGGCGCCCGGCGCGGAGGGCCCCGGTGTCGGCGAGGCCGAACTCGCCATCGAGCGTCCCTTCGATGATGACACCACCGACATCCCCGCGGTGGAGACGGACCGTCCGTCCATCGATCCCGATGAGCTGGACGTCCCGGTGTTGGAGGGCCTCACTAGCGAGAGCGCCGTGGTTCAGATGGACGACGTCGTGTTCGTGACCGACGACAAGACAGACGCTGCCGACACGGGAACGGCCGAGCTTCCAGAGCTCGACGTGCCCGAGTTGGATCTCGCAGGATTCGACGGGCCGGGTGAGAAGGTGACCGAGTTGGAGGTGGAGTCCACCCCCAGTGAGACCCTGGAGGCACCGAAGGGCGAAGACGCGAACGAGAACCTGGAGGAGTATCTCCGGGGCACCGGCGCGTACGTGCTGGACGACCTCCCCGACGCGGCCGACCAAACGGTGGAGCGGTTCGAGGCGTTCCCCGAAACGGAGGAAGTCACCGACGTGACGGAGCTCCCGGCGGAGCCGGAGCCAAAAACCGTCGAGTCGTTGGAGGCGGCGGTTGCCGCGAGTCCCGACGATCCCGGCATCCGCCGCGAGCTGGCGGAGTTGCTCCTCGAGCAGGGCGAGCGGGACCGGGGGCTGGACGAGCTCGACGTGGCGCTACAGGCGTATGAGAACGCCGAGGACTGGGACGCCGCCACCAGCATCGCCAATGAGATCATTCTCCTCGAGCCCAACAGCGTCGTCCATCTCCAGAAGTGCGTCGAGTTCGTGTACCGTAGGGGCGACGAGTCCCAACTGGTTCCGGCATATCTGGCCCTGGCCAACGGCCTCTTCCGTTCGGGAGCGATGGAGCAGGCGCAGACCGTGTACGAGCGGGTCGTCGAGCTCGATCCCGAGAATCAGGAGGCAAAGGAAGGGCTCGCTACGGTCGAACAGTTCGTGCCACAGGAGGAGCCCGCGGCGGAGGAAGCGCCGCCCGCGGCTTCCGAGCCCATGGAGGAGCCCACGCCGGCGGCAACATCGACCCCCACGGCGCCCCCGCGGCCAGCGGCCAGAAGCTCGGCCTTCGTCGACCTCGGAGATTTCATTCTGGGTGGGGACGAGGAGAAATCCACACGGATGGTGGGCAGGGACGAGCAGAGGGACCACGAGCAACGCGACCTCAGCTTGATGCTGACTCAGTTCAAGAAGGGCATCGAGGAGAACATCGACGAGGCGGACGCCCACGCCCACTACGATCTCGGTGTCGCGTTCAAGGAGATGGGGCTGCTGGACGAGGCGATCTCCGAGTTCCAGAAGGCCCTGCGGAGCGACGACACGCGCTTGCGCGCGGCCGAGTCTCTGGGCCTGTGCTTCTACGAGAAGGGGCAGCTGCAGGTTGCCGCGACGGTCATGCGCCGGGCGGTGGACGCCGATAAGGGGGGAGACGAGGCCAAGATCGGTCTGTTGTACTGGTTGGGGCGCTGTGAGGAAGAACAGTCGAAGACGGCCGAGGCCCTCGTCTACTACCAGCGCGCCTTCGCCGTGGACATCAACTTCCAGGATGTAGGCCAGCGGCTCAGCGCGCTCTCGAGGGCGGGGAAATGAGCGGGCCGCCGGAGCTGGCGTCGGCCGATCTCGTGACCATTCAGGAGCCGGTTCGCGAGGAATTGGACGACGTACTCAATGAGCTGCGACGTATCATCGTCGCCGACTTCCCCATGATCACCGAAGTCAACGAGCACTTGCTCCGCATGAAGGGCAAGATGTTTCGGCCGACCCTGTTGCTGTTGTCGGCACAGGCGTCGGGGGATTTGCGCCGCGATGACGTGACCCTGGCCGCCGTGGTCGAGCTCATTCACTTGGCGACGCTGGTGCACGACGACTCGGTTGACCACTCGGTGCTGCGCAGGGGACAACCAACCGTCAACGCCATGTTCAGTCACCAGATTGCCGTCATCATGGGTGACTATCTGTACTCACGGGCCATGATCGAGCTCGTCGAGCTCGGCGAGCAGGTCCCGTTGCAGGTGATGAGCCGCGTGACGAACGAGATGACAGTCGGCGAGATGCGGGAGCTTCAGGCCCACGACACCCTGGACTACTCCGAAGATGATTACGACGCGCTGATTCGCCACAAGACGGCGTCACTGATGTCGGCGGCGTGCGAGATCGGTGCCCGCAGGGCGGTGCCGGAGGTGCGTGACAGACTTCGCCGGTATGGTGAGTTGCTGGGCCGGGCGTTTCAGATCACGGACGACGTGCTCGACTACACCGAGACCGAAAGCGTCACCGGCAAGCCCAGTGGTCTCGATCTTCGGGAACACAAGATCACGCTGCCCCTCATCGCGGCCAGGCCGCGAATGACGGGGAGCGAGCTGGCCCAGGTCGAGCGTCTCATGACCGACCCGGAGCCCTCCGACGAGCTGGTGTCCGAGGTGATCGGCGTCGTGCGGCGCGTTGGCGGGGTGGAGGTGGCCAGAGAGCGGGCTCAGGAGTTGGCGTTGCTCGCGGAGCGGGAGTTGGAAGGGATTCCAGAGAGCCCGGCGCGAGAGGCACTACGCGGCGGGCTGGCCCACGCAGTCGACCGCAGGAGCTGAGGGATGACCATCGGTCCACGCCGCGCCGGGTTCTACGTGTCGGTTCTCGCGATCGGCTTCGTCATCGGAGGTTTTCTGTCGGCGCTGATGGACCGGTTTCTTCCCCAGGGGCCGGCCAAGGAGTTTTTCACGTGGACCGTGAGCCCCTCCATCGGCCCGTTTCATATTAACTTACTGGTAGTGAACATGACCCTGGGCCCCATCGGCATTCAGGTGTCGTTGCTCGCTCTGGTGGGTGTGGTGTTGGCCTACTTGGTTGCGCGGTCGCTTTTCTAGGGGGCGGAGATGCCATTCAACGTTGGACCATGGGAACTTCTGCTGATCCTTCTCGGGTTGCTCCTCGTCTTTGGCGCCAAGCGTTTGCCGGAGATGGGGGCGGCGATGGGGAAGGGGATTCGCGAGTTCAAGAAGAACATCTCGGAAGTCAAGAACGAAATCAATCGCCCGGAGAGCGAGACGCCGCAGCGGCAGATTGACCAGCCGGAGAACAGCGGCGGAGATCCGAAGAAGCTCAGCGAGTAAGACACGGAAGGACTGATAGACGGTCCTATTCTACAGACAAACGAGCGAATGACCGGTTGGCCATTCGCTCGTTTGCGGTTTTTGTTTTCCGTCTTTAGAACCCCAATGGATTGAAGGGCCCGTCGCCGGCCTGCGTCTCCAACTCCCGTTGTGCTCGCTCCAGATCGCGCCGCCGGTCGACGACCTCTGCACCGTTGCGGAGGGACAGCATGAATCGCTGGAGCCGGTTCTGCCTGGCGGACTGGATCACCTGCAACCGCAAGATTTCCAACTCCGCGGCGAACGCGGTGCTGTCGGCGAGCTGCTTGGCGACTGGCTCAACGAAGTAGATACCGTCTCCCGCTTCGATGGCGCTACTGGGCTCGCCCACGCCCAGACCGAAACTCGTTCCCACGACGGCGGGAAGGAAGCCGATCCTTGGATCGGGGTCGATCCGACTCATGGGGCCCAGCGTCGTGAATTCCAACAGGTACTCCAGGGCGACCTCCGCCAACGGTCGACCGGCTCGAAGCTTGTCCTCGATTTCTGCGGCGAGAGCCTTGCCTTCCTCCCATTTCCGCGCGGACAGTGTGGCGCGCCGCACCTCGTCCTCGATCTCCGCCAGCGGCGGCGTCCCTTCCGGCCGAATACTGTCGAGTCGGAAGATGTAAAAAGCCGAGGGTGTCTCGATCACCTGTGAGATCTCGTCGGGAATCGCCTCGAAGGCCCAGAGCCCCGCATCGGGAACCGCAAGTCCATCGAGAATCACGCGGCTGCCCTCGGTCACGGGTGGGGCGGAGAGCACCGGTATGCTCAACATGTCCGCCACATCGTCGAGAGCGGTGGGGTCATTCTGCTCGGCCGCGTAGAGGTCCATCGTGTCGGCTCGGGACTCCACCGCGTCGAGGTGATCGCCTACGAGCTCGATGGGAACCAGAATGTGATGCGCGTGCATGCTGTCGGCGGTCGCCCACTCGCGCTGGATGATGTGGTATCCGAACGCGGTCTGAATGGGTTCCGAAACCTGCCCGTCACGCAGCGCGACGACGGCCTCTTCGAACTCGGCAATGAATTGGCCTCGAGCCACCACGCCCAGGTCTCCGCCGTTGACGCGGCTGGTGGAGTCAGCCGACTCCCGCTGCGCGATGTCGGCGAACTCCGCGCCGTCGCGAAGCTCCTGCCGGAGTTGCCGGCCGCGTTCGATGGCGGCAGCCGTGTCGGCGCTGTTCGTGACACGTGACGTGGTGACGTAGCTGACGTACGCGCCCGTTGGCCTCTCGAAATCCTCCAGGTGTGCGTTGTAGTAATCCAGGACGTCGTCGTCGGTGAGGGTGATCTCGGAGTCGGCGACCATCGCCTCGGGGTACAGCTCCAACAGGCGTACCGTGACGGAGTCATTCTCGTCTTGATACATCTGCCACAGCTTGCCGTTGGTCACGTAGACGTCGGTGATGAGCTGTTCGTACAGCTTGGTGCGCGGGATCTCGTCTCGGAAACGGGCCTCCAACGCTAACATGAACGTCGGATCGGCGCTCGTCGCCAGGAAACGACGATACTTGTCGGGATCAAACACCCCATCCGTTTGGAACTCCGGAGCTTGGAGGATCTCCGGTGGTGGCTGCATCTGTGCCGCTGCGATGATCTCGTCGTCCGACACCCGGATGCCGCGGCGACGGTATTCCTGCTGGAGCAGGAGCTGTTGGATGAGTCCTTCGAGGACGGCGTCTTCGAACGCCCGCTGCTCCTCCAGCGTGTAGCCGTATCCCCCACCTTCGAAACGACGCTGTTCCTGTGCGGCACGCAGGGCGTTGTAATACGTGTTGAGGTCGATCTTCGTCCCGTTGACGCGGGCCGCCGCGTCTCCGATTGACGCGCCACCTTGACCACTCACGTCCATCCCGACTTCGAACACCATCCAGCCGACGAAGGCCACCGCCAGGAAGAGCATGATCCATTTTGCGCGTGCGCGCATCGACCGCATCACCATGGTACTGCACCTGCCTCAAAGTGGGGTTCGAGAGGGCCTAAGTCTAAGTGTGACAACGCGAAAACTCAACCCAGCCAGTTGACAGCAATCGCTGCCGATGGGTAATTTGGGGCGCCTCGTCACCACTCCCAAGGACGCCGTTCTCCGATGGCCTATCAGAGCGAACTCGAGAAGCTCCAACGACGCTACGAAGAGAAACCTTCCCAGTGGTTTGCTGCGCTCGCCGAGGAGCATCGGCGGGCAGGCGAGGTTGAATTCGCCCTCCAGATAGTACGCGAAGGACTCGAGGAGCGTTCCAATTACGTCAGCGGTCACATTGTGCTCGCCCGCTGCCTTTTGGATCAGAAGGAGGACACGGAAGCTCAGCAGGTGTTGGAGCGGGTGCTCGAGCTCGATCCGGAAAATGTCATCGCCCTGAAGGTGCTAAGCGAGATCGCCGAGCGCCGGGATGATCCCGCCGCCGCCCGGGCATGGCTGGAGCGCCTCCTGGAGGTCGATCCCATGAACGACGAGGGACGCCAGAGGCTCGAGAGCCTCGCCGACGCCGAGCCGTCGGAGGCTCCCGAACGTCCCTCTGGGGCGGATCTGGCAGCGCAGACGGAGGCCCCCGCAGAGGAGGCCCCCGCAGAGGAGGCCCCCGCAGAGGTGGCCGCGGAAACGGAAGAGGTGCCTGAGACGGCGGAGGAGAGTGCTCCAGCCGAAGAGGGGGAAGCGACCCCGGAACCGGAGGGAGAGCCAGCCGAGATCCCGTCCACGGAGGTCGAGCTCGTGCCGGTGGACGAGGCGGCGCTGGAGGCCGCCGGCAGCGCGGTCCCGGTGGAAGAGGCCCCGGAGGAGGTCACACCCGAAGAGGTCCCAATGGTCGCCGAGGATCTGATCGTCGATCATGCCGGCCCACGAGAAGACAAAGAGGCTGAGCCGGTACCCGTCGAGACCGGGGACTTGGGGCTGGAATCGGTGGAGTTTCAGCCGCCGGAGGAAGAGATCCCGGTGCTCGAGGAGATTGCCGCGCCCGAGGGGGTCGTGGAGGGGGAGCCTGAGGCGGAGCCCGTGAGCGGCTTCGAGCCCACCGAGCAGGTGCCGGCCATCGACGAGAAGGTGCTGGAGGAGAAAGACGTGAAGTGGGTTGTCGAAGACGCGCCGGACGAGGCGGCGGCCGAGGCCGCCAGCGGTGTGGTGGAGCACTACGAGCCGGTGGAGTTGAGTGCGGAGGCAGGTGAAGGTCCCCCGCCGGAGGACTTGGTCGGCGCCCAGGTGGAGCGGCCGGAGCCCATCGAGTTGGACGGCGGGCCGGGGATGGTCATCGAAACGGATCAGTCCAAGGACCTGGACGGCGGCGAGGAGGAGCAAACAAGCTCGCCTTGGGGCGTCGAGCGGGAGCCGATGGACATCATCGAGTTCGAGTCCCCCCCTGAAGAAGAGGCTCCGGCCGCGGCCGAAAGTGTGGAGCCCGAACCAGAGCCCGTGGCCGATGCTGCTCCCGAACCCGAGCCGGAGCCCGAACCGGAACCCGTCTCCGAGAAGCCGGTAGTCACGGAGACGATGGCCGAGGTGTACGTGAAGCAGGGCCTCGTCGAGGAGGCCTTGAGTGTGTATCGCGAGTTGCTGGGGCAGCGCCCCGGCGATGCCGGTCTCGAGGCGCGCATCGCCGAGTTGGAGGCGGAGCGTGCTCCAGCGGTCGAGCCCGAACGACCTCGATACCTGGCTTCGGAGACGGGCGGCCGTTCCACGCGAGCCTTCCTCAGCGCCGTCCTCGAGGCCGGCGCAGGGGAGGCGACGGACACCCGGAGTCCGGATCCGCTGCCGGAGGAGCCGACACCCATGGAATCGGCGTTCCAGGCCGAAGAGATCCCCGGGGCTCCCACT
>JBDHAF010000108.1:0-13046 GCA_039588255.1 Gemmatimonadota bacterium
GCGCCGTACTGGATCAGCAACCTGTTCGGGGCGTTCTTCTTCATGGGCGCGTTCCTCACCGGGTTGACCATGCTTGGTCTGATGACGGTGTACTGGCGGAGGAAGCTGGGCCTCCACGCCATTATCCACCGGCACCAGTTCCACGATCTGGGCAAGCTGGTGTTCGGCTTCTCGGTTTTCTGGGCGTACTTGATGTACAGCCAGCTCTTGGTGATCTGGTACGGTAACCTCCGCGAAGAGACCGCGTGGGTGTTCTGGCGGCTGTCGGGCGACTGGCGGCCTCTCGCCGTCGCAGTGGGGTTGTTGGTGTTCTTGATTCCGTTCTGGGGATTGATCTGGGTCAAGTCGAAGACGACGGTTCTGACGTTCACCACGTTCTTGTCGATCAGCATCGTCGGCTTTTGGCTCGAGCGCTATCTGTTGGTGCAGCCCTCCCTGATCGACAGTCCGCAGTTTGGCCTGCCGGAGATCGGCGTGTCCCTGGGTTTCCTGGGGTTGTTCCTCGCGGCGTACGCGCTCTTTGCCCAGTCGTTGCCGATGGTCAGCCCGCGGCTCACCAACCGTGCCGAGGCGATGGAATTCCATCACTGACGTTTGCTGCGTACGAACGACAGGGTGGGAGGCCTTTCGAGACTTCCCACCCTTTCTCGTTCCACTGTAGATTGAGGCGAAGGAGAGGATTGGGTATGTCGGAGTCGACTCAGACGCTGGAAGAATTCCGCCATTTCCGCGAGAAGATGAACGAGGCGATTCTCTCGGCGGGAAACCTGACACTGAACCGGTTCTTTGCGCTAGATTCGCGGGCCTACGAGGCAGGCGTCTTGGATGCAAAGACCAAGGAACTCCTTGGGCTGGTGGCGTCGATGGTGCTGCGATGTGATGACTGTATTACGTACCACATTGTCCGTTGCCGGGAAGAGGGAGCCACCGACGAGGAACTACTGGAGACGTTTTCGGTGGCACTCGTGGTGGGAGGGTCCATTGTGATTCCCCATCTCCGACGGGCCATGGCGCGAATACAGGAACTGCCCACGACATGAGCGAAACCGCCGACCTTTGGGCCGAAGCCGCTCGACTCGCCAGGAGTCGGACACCGTCAGCGTTGGCAACGGTGGCGCGGCAGCGGGGCTCGCTACCGATGGCGTCGGATGCGAAGATGCTAATCACCGGTGATGGGCGACGGCGCGGCACGGTGGGTGGTGGATGTGTGGAAGCCGATGTCGTGACGCAATCGCTGGAGATGTTGGAGCGGGGCACGCCCACCTTCGTGAGTCACACCCTCAATGCGGACACGGCCGGAGACATCGGCCTTTCCTGTGGGGGAACGGTGGAGCTCTTTCTGGAGCCGGTCGTTCCGTCCGACGAGATGGCCGAGTTGTGTGATGCGGTGGCGGACGGCATTGCCCGGCGATCGTCGGTCACGGTCCTGACGGGATTGGAGTGGAACGGGGGACCCGAGAAGGTGGCCCTGGTCGATGAACGGCGGGTTGAGGTGGGAGCGGGAAACCTCCCTGTGGAGGAGATTCGGGGGCAGAGACGCGGAGGCGTGTTGGTGGATCGGGACCGGGCAATGTTCATCGAGTGGATACGACGCGTGCCGCGGGTGATCATCTTTGGGGCAGGGCACGTGGGCGCTGCCATCGCGCGAGTTGCGGCCGACGCGGGATTCCACGTGGTCGTTACGGACGACCGTGAGGACTTCGCAAACAAGAATGCCGTGCCGGAGGCCCACGAGATCATCGTGGGAGACTTCAATACCGTGCTGGACGGGCTCGAGCTGGACGGAGACGACTACGTGCTGGCCACGACGCGGGGCCACAGCTACGACGCCAACATCATCGGGCGCACTGCCGGTTCCAACGCGGGGTACGTGGGGATGTTGGGGAGCAAGCGGAAACGGGCGGTGATCTGGAAGGCACTCGCGAATGCGGGGGTCGACGCGGAAGATCTCGAGCGAGTGCACTCCCCGATCGGGTTGGACATCGGCGCCGACACCCCCGGTGAGATCGCCGTGTCCGTCGTGGCCGAGCTAATTCGAACGCGCCGCCTCGCGGAGTCGCGAGAGTAACACCTCCAGCGAATCGCTGGGCAGCTTCCCCCGCATCTCGATCAACAAATTGCCTCGTGTGGTGACCACGGAGGACACGCCGCTCTCGTCGGTCGCAGCCTTCTTTTCCAACGGCGCGTCCCGCCGCTCGGCCGCCGCCACGTCCGACAGCCGGTCGAGCTCGCCGCTGGGTCGTTGGACGATCTCGAGGGAATCCCCGGAGGGAAGCTGTTGCACCACGCGGACGATCACATCGGGTGCGTCCGACGTGACGGAGATGCTCGTGACCTCCAATCCCTCCACCACCAGTATCTGCCGTCCCAGACGCTGTTCGGCCTGCGGGCGCGACACCTCTGTCCATCCAGGAGCGTTCGCCAATCCCGAAACCTGAGCGAACACGCCGCCCGCAACCTCCGGCTCTCGAGCGCCTCGGGCCCGCACCTGCTCGGCGACCTCTTGCAGTCGCGTGCTGTCGACGAGCCGCCGCTCTGCGACTCGGGCGAGCTCATCGGCGGCCGCCTGGCGTTGGGCGGCGGGTGCGGCGGCGCGGCCCTGGGCGAGCCGGCTGTCCACGGCTTGCTCCTCGGCCTCCACGCCGGCACCGGCGGCCTGTTCGGCACGGCTTCTGGCTGCCGTCGACGCCAGTGCGTCCCGGTCCGGACTGGTGGCTGCGAGCTGCGGGTCAGCGGCGGCCTGTTCTTCGGTCGTCACTTCGGCCTCTGCCGCCTGTTCCTCGGCGAAGCCCAAAGCGGGCTCATTGGCCTCCAGTTGCCCCTCGGTGGTTTGCGTCGGCGAAGTGAGGGAGATTCGTGCATACCATCCCACAGCGACGGCGACAACGATGCTTGCGGCCCACGCCAACGTCCGCGTGCGATGGAGCTTCCTCACGGAGGCAGATCGGGAGGTCCGTTCGGACGCGCGTTGGAGGATTTCCTCGAACGCCGGTAGGTCCACGGCGGACGGCTCGCTGTCGCCAAGTACACCGGTGGCTCGGGAATGAATAGCGCGGGCCTCCTCGAGGAGTGCGGCGCATTCGCGACATGCCGCGACGTGGGACTCGAGGCGTTCCCGTGCGGACCGATCGGCGTATTCCGATTGGCCGTCGAGATAGGCGTGTATTTGTCCTTCGTCAACGTGCGACATGGCGATTCTCCAATGCATCGTACGCTTCCACCAAACGGCGGCGGGCGCGCGCCAGAGTCGTGCCTATGGCTCCGGCGGCCAGTCCCGTGGCGGCGGCAATGTCCTGGTAGCTGAGGCCGGAATTCCACAGCAGCAAGGCTTCTCGATCTCGGTCACCCAGCTGATCCAGCGCCTTCCGGACGGCGTCGACGCGCTCCTGCTGCTCCAGGTCGTCGTGCGGATCCGGCACCGCCTCCTGTTTTGCCTCGGCCTCTCCCTTGATCAGGATCAGATGTTTCCGTCGCCGTATCGCCGAGCGGGCTTCGTCGTTGGCCAGGTTGGATGCCACACGAAAGAGCCACGCTCGGGGGTTGTCAGGAGACTGGCCCAACGCCCTGGCAAATGTTTCCTGTGCCAAGTCGTGGGCCCGGTCCGCATCCCACACCATTCGGTGCAGGAAGCGAACCAGGTCCTGATACGTTCGACGGTACACGTCTGACCAATCGACAGCCACGAGGCTAGTCTAGCGACCTCTGAACTCGCGCACCAGACGCTCCAGCGCCCGTCCGCGGATGGCTGGGGCCTTGCTCGCGACCGTCTTGATGCTGGTTTCCGCGCCGGCAACGAGCACGCTGTCGAACGCTTTGAACCACTGCTCGAGCTCGGGCAGGGCCTGGAGCAGATCGAAGTACGTTGGACTGTACAGCTCGATCTCCACCACGGGCAGCGAGTCGCGGTGACCCACATCGGTCCACACGCTGTCCACCAGTGTGAACGTGCGTCCCGCCTCCAACCGGGCGTCGGCGGGCATGTTCTCGGCAGCATCTTCCTCGTACTCGAAGAGGGAGACCTCGTCGGCCATTACGCGACGTTCACGCGCCTTCTTCGCCTCCTGGACGGCGGTGCGACCAACCGCGCCACCAACGACACTGGCCCTCGACGAATCAGCTCTGAAGACGCCGGAAGCGACCTGCTGCATCGACGGCTGAGGAGCTCTGCCGCCGCGACCCTGCCTCGCCACCACGTTGGGCTCCTGAACCAGATACGACGTGTACTCGCTCAGCAGACCGTACCGGAGGGCGGTCTCACGGATTTCCCTTTCGAGATCGGTGCTGTGGCCCTCAATGCGAATCTGACGCGCCAGATGCCCCAGCTTCCGGGACGCCCAGAGACGTGGGATGAAGTCGTTCCCCAACTCATGGGCTGCAAACTCCACGTCGGTGGAAAAACGCTCGGTGCGCCCCGCCCGCCGGCCCTGCATTGCCAACGAGCCGCGCCGGTCGCGTTCCTGGGACTCGTAGCGCCCGAACACGATCAGCTCTTCGCCGGCAAAGAGATCGGGGAGCTGCAGCGGATAGATCTCTGTCAGGCGGACAGGAGCGTCGCCCAGCTCGAGATCCGTCAACACCGGGTGCTGAATCTTCGCGGCGAGTGCACCAACCGCCTGCTCCACATCCTCAGCCGGCTCGACGAATTCGGTGGCGCCGCGCCCCGCCGCCGTGAGGCGATCCAGGAGGTACGTGTTCACGTCGTAGCCCACGCCGAAGGCAAAGACACGGGCGCGCCCCCGAGCCGACTCGGCCTGCTGTGCAATGCGCTCGGGGTTCTGCTCCCCGACCGAGGGAAGCCCGTCCGTCAGGAACACCACGAGGGGGAGACGGCTCGCGGGGCTCGACAGACGAAATGCTTCGTCGAGGGCCCCGGCGATGTTGGTGCCGCCGTCAGCGTGAAGGTCATCCACCCAGCGACGTGCGTCGCGCACGTTGGCGCGAGACGCCCGGGTCCATCCTTCGCTCTCCGTCCTGATGGCGTTGCTGAACGTTATGAGACGGAACCGATCGCGCTCGTCGAGGGAGCCGAGGAGCTGCCGCAACGCGGCTTTCCCTTGATCCAATTTTTCCCCGGACATCGATCCCGACACGTCGAGCACCACCGTCAGGTCTCTAGGCTCCACAGCGCCGTCGTGGCTCCCCGGGGACAGCGTGAGCATGAAATAGCCAGCTTCGCCAGCCGGCCTGTGGGTCGCCACGGTCATGCCGACCAGGCCACGGGCCATAGGCAGGAACAATGCAAAATTACCTGCGAGATCGTTCTCTGGCCGCACCCGCAGGGTGCCGTCCTCTCGCTCTACTTCGATCCGGTGGGTGGGCGAGAACGGATCGCGAAACGCGTCGCCATCCTCGGCGGTCAACACGAAGGAGAGGGGAACCGCGTTCCCGTGCAGACGGCGGATCGGGGATCCGTCTCGCAGCGGCACCGGGGTGCCACTGTGCTGCGATCCGGCGGCGTAGCGGAACTGGAGAGCATCGCCGGCCCGGTTCATGACCTGGGTGTACCGCAGCGTGATCTTTCGCGTGTCACCCGGGTTGATGGGGAAAACCCGCGCCCGGATCATTCCGTGACCGACCAGCTCGATCAGCGCGGGGTCCCGCTTCTTTCGCACGATCTCCTCGTAGATGGTCCGGGCCTGGGTCGCGTCCATCGTCTCGCCCCGGAGCTCCTGGTCGCCCTGGAACAGCGAGAAGTTGCTGAACACGGCCTCGCCGGGCAGCGGGTAGAGGTAGTCGCCTTCCCCCAGGATGGCGCCGTCGTTACGGAACCACTCCTCCACCTCCACCAGGGCGATGCGCCCGTTCACGGTGACGTGCACCGCGGTGCGCACTTTCGTCACGCCGCCGCCCAGGACATGGGGAGCGGGCTCGATCCACCCCTGGGCTGCCAGGGGGCCAGCCAGGAGGGTCATGGCCAGTGTCGCCAGAATCGTCCTCATCGGATCCTCACAGTTGGGTCTCATCTGGGGTGACGTATGAGGCGGCGGGATTTGCACACTTTGGCGGAGGGGGCCACACAGAAAGGCCTCGGCGCAGATGCCCCGAGGCCTTAAGTATATGTATTATAACGCTTTATGTGCCCTATCGCTCCCAGCTCCGCACCAGGTCGCCGATGGAATCCCTGATGGCGAGCCCCTCGTCATCCGCCAGGTTCAGCACCCGGTAGAGCTCCGCATAGGCATCCCGGGCCCTGGTGGTGTCAGCTTCCGCCAGGGCTGCTTCCGCGACGACCGAGAGGGCGGGAACCCACGCCACCTGGTCGACAAATCCAGCGACCAGGCGAAAGGTCTCTCCGACAGTCGCTGCTTCTTCCCAGCGGCCACTGGCCAGCGCCATCCGGGCCCGGTCCAACCGGATCGGCCAGAGGGATGCGACCAAGCCAAACATCACCTCGGTGACCGACAACCGTCGGAGCCCCGTCTGCCAGATCTCCATCGCCTCCGCCGTGTCCCCGGCCGCCAGGGCGTCCAGCGCGCTGAGATCGTCCAACAGGCTCTGCTCCATGGGCGATCGGGGACCGTTCGCCTGTAGCTCGCGGATCCGTGCGTCGAACTGTTCGGGATCCACCCCGGTGCGCCGCGCCCATCGGGCTGCGAGCCACGCCGAGACAAATGGTTCGTCCTCGGCGCTGGTGAGGCGCCGAGCCGCCTCTGCGGCATCCCCGAGACGGAGTTCACTTCCCAGCTCCGTGGCGACCGGCAACACGATCCAACGGTCGATTTCCGATGGTGGAACGCCCCGCAGCCGGCCCTCGGCCACGACGGCTCGCGCCCGACGCATCTGCCGCGCTCCGAGATGGACGGCGAGTCTCATGCGAAAAGTGGTCACGAGCTCGTCGGTCGTGGCGGCCCTGCGGGCCAGCTCCTCGATGGCGTCGATGGCAAACGGCCGAGTGCCGCCGGGCTGTGTCATGGCTGCCGCGCCGAGGGACAAGTACTCGAGGATGCGGTCCGACCGCTCGGGAAAGCTCCCCAGGACGCGAGCGGCCTGATCCCGGTGGAAGATGAGGGTATCCCCCATGCGGACGAGCTCGGCCCACTCCGACACGCTGTCGACGGCCAGGTACTGATCCATGTAATGCCGCAGGTTGTCGGTGTCATCCTCGAAGAGGGCGATCTGGGCCAAGTACGCACTCGCGGCAGCAAACGTCGGATCGCGACTCACCGCTTGCTGGAAGGCGCCTCGGGCTTCTCCGAGGTTGGATCCCAACAGAGGGCCGAACCAGCCCCGCAAGAATCCGAGCAGGAACCACGCGTCGATGGCATCGGGATGCGCGTCGACGACCTCCAGGAGCTGGTGCTCGGTGTCGTAGATGTCCCCGCTGACCAGCAGCGTCTCATAGGCGGTGAGAATCCGCGCCGTCACCGCGTCGAGGCCGCTTCGCACCCGGAGAGCTTGGTCCAGTGCGGAACGGACCGCTGGCCCCGCCTTGCTGGGCTGTCCGTCGAGGACGGTGGCGAGCATGCGTTTCCAGTACGCCGGTGCGTACGATGAATCCAACTCGATGACGCGATCGAACTGGGTGATGGCCCGTCGGTAATCGGCTCGGCGAAGGGAACGGTCTCCGTCGAAGAATGCGCCAATGGCCGGCACGCCCTTGGGCAGCGATGGCGACGGCGCCCCCGTCTGCTCCTGCGCCAGTCGTGTCGCGAAGGCTTCGATGACCAAGCCACTCACAAGCGCGTGGAGACTGTCCGCGGGTCCCAAGGTGTCGGCGCCGGCGATGATGCGTTGCCTGGCGATGTCGAACACCTGCACCCGCAAGGTGACCACGTCATCCTGTGTGGTGACCTCGCCGATCAACGCTTGGTCCGCCCGGACTTCGAGCGCCATCTTGAGGAGTGAGTCCACGGTGAACGGTCCCGCTCCGAACCGCCGCGTGAGCTGCGACCTGACGTCGGCGGGGTGCAGCACGGTATGGCCGGGCAGCGTTTGCAGCTGCCACGTGAAGGCGTGCGGCAGGAGAGAGTCGAGATCGACTCCCGGATTTGCCCCCGTGACGGAGAAGGGGAGGACCGCTACCGTTGGCGTGCCATCCCCAACCGCGGTGTCGCCGCCGCTGAAGGCCGCCCATCCCACCCAGGTCACGAGAAGTGCGGCGACCGCTCCGCCTGCGATCATCCATGCGGGTGTGCGACGTTTTTGGCCCTCGAGCGTGGCAATCCAATCCTTCACCGAAGGGGGCCGCTCGTCCCGGGCAACGGCGAAGGGGGCGGCGAGGGCTTGCGCCGCTCCCGGCGGGAGCCCCGGTCGAGTGTGGGAGATCGCCTCGGCGATCTCGTTGACACCGGCCATGGCCTGCGGCCGCCCTCCGGTGAGGGCCTCGACGGCCACAGCGGCCAACGAGTAGAGGTCGGCTCGTGCATCCACCTCGGCGGCGCCCCCCAATTGCTCAGGCGCCATGTATGCCGGCGTCCCGATGGAGGCCCCGCTGTGTGTCAACGCGGACGTTTCGGTGGCGACATGGGCGACGCCGAAATCGGTCACCAACCAGCGCCCGGTGTCCTTCTCGAAGAGGATGTTCGCCGGCTTGATGTCCCGGTGAATGATCCCCCGGTTGTGCGCAAAGGTGAGGGCCCCTCCGACCTGACGGATGAGCTCCTTCACCTCGTCGTACGACATGTGACCCTGCTGTTCGAGATGTGTGTCGAGGGGCACCCCGTCGACGTAGGGCATAACGAGGTAGGCCAGCTCGCCTTCCACTGAGCACTCGATGGTCGGCACCAAGTTGGGATGGGACATCTGGGCCGATAGCGACGCCTCGCGCCGGAAGCGGGCCAAGCGATCGGGGCTGAAGCGCACATCGGGAGGCAAGATCTTGATGGCCACCCGGGAGCCCAGCTCTCGGTGACGACCCAAGAACACCGCCCCCATTCCCCCCTCGCCGATGAGAGAGAGGACCTCGTACCTGCCTTGAGTGGCTTCCTCGACTTCGCTGGGCGTAATGCGGTTCAAGACGCCCCCTGAGGTTAGTCGTCGTCCTCCACCAACACGCACCCGGGGTGGCCCGTTTCGTCTTCATCGAGCTCGTCGGGCCACTCGGAACAAATTGAGGGTTTTGCGGGCCGTCCGTTAGCCCGCAGGCGACCGTGGAGCGTGCAGTTGACGCTCCCGTTCTCGAGATAGCCGCACGCGGAAATGACCTCACAGTCGAGTGTATCGTCGTCGTCTCGCTTCACCCGACACACGTAAGGCGTCCTGCGGGCTCGGACCAACGCTTCGAGTCGCTTCTTGCGGACCGGGATGTCCAACTCGAGGGTGAGGTCACGGCAGCACGCCGCCCCGCGCTTGTTGTCTGCGGTGCGACAATCGGCCGTGGCGCAGGGATTGTCTGACTCGATGACGGGAAGGGAACGGGGAGGGGGTTCCTCGAACGGCAGGTCGAGAATCCGGCCCAACCGGTTCTGGACGATGGAGAACCGGTCGTTCCCGAACTGGAGTTGCGCCCGCTCCGCGGGCTGGGTCGAGCGAGGTTTCCTCCCCCGAAATCCGTGCGCCTGGCATCGGGCGCCTGTCTCCGACTCGTCCAGATAGCGACACGCCACATGGACGGTCGCGTCGACCTTGAGGAGGCCGTCGGCGACGTACGGAACCCCCCACGTGATCCGCTCGGTATGTCCCGTGAGCCAGGTTGCCGCCGCGTCCTGGAGGGTCTTGCCGTCGTCTTCCAGGTCCGAGATGCGGACCGTTACCTCGAGCTCGCGGCAATGTCGGCCGATTTGTTTGCACAGTGGGGGCGTCGGCATGCGCAGAATCAAGACCTCGTCAGGAGAGAGATTGCGTAAGTTCTTGCAACATAAAGCTTTGCACCGCAGGCCAGGGATCGGGCTTCGTGACGCGCGGCGGGCCCCATTTCGGGACTTTCGTTCAACCGGTAGCAATGTAGATTGTGTGAATCCATTCACAAGCGGTCGAGCGCTCTTTGGAACGCCCGTCCGCTTTGTGTATGGGCAACCCTACGGACACTTCGAAGACATCAAGGAGGAATGGCAATATGCGGAAGCTCATGGCTGCGATCGGCCTGACGGTTATGGCCTGCGGTGGAGGCGGAGGCAGCGACGCTCACGCCGCCGAATCGGCTGCGGCAGCTCCGGCCGCCGAAACGTCTACGTCCGGCGGAGCCGGGACCGTTCACGAGGTCCAGATGGTGCTGACGGACGCCGGCGAATACCGCTACATCCCGGATGCGTTGACCATCAAAGCCGGCGACACCGTGCGGTGGATCAATGCGAGCGGCGGTCCGCACAACGTGCAGTTCAAGGCGGGTCAGGTGCCGGACGGCGCCGAGGCGGTGTTGAACGCCGCCATGGCGAACCGCATGGGATCCATGAACGGGGGCCTGATCATGGCGCCCAACGCCGTGTACGAGATCGACTTTACCGGCGCCCCGGTAGGGCAGTACGACTACGTGTGCACGCCCCACGAGATGCTGGGCATGGTGGCGACGCTCACGATCGAGTAGGCGGAACAACACCACAACAAAAGAACCGCCCGCCGACGGCGCGGGCGGTTTTTTTTGGGGAGAAGGTCAGTTTTGAGCCCACTTGGCCGCCGCGAGAACGGCGAGGCCCCCAAACAACAATCCCACGCCGGCGTCGATTCCGTAGTGCATCTGGCAGTACACGGTGGCCACGACGAGGAGGATCATGGGGATCGTGAACACCGCCGCCAGGGGTTTCCACGTCCGCCACAGGGCAAGCGTTGCCGCGAGGCTGGCCGCCACGTGGGACGACGGGAACGCCGCGCCGAAGGACGATCCGCCGGCGAGGACATTGTACACCAATCGCGCGCTCCACACCTCCCGGACCGGTCCGGTGGGATGGTCGAAAGCGTAGTTGGGGCCCGCCACCGGATAGAGCACGAACACGGCGAAGCACGCCACGTAGGCGATCATCGTGGCCAGCATCACCGCCCGGGCGTCGCCGGGGCGCCCTCGCAACACAAGAAGGATCGGTCCCACCGTCACGATGGGGTAGTAGGCGAAATACGCGACGTGCAGCAGGCCCGACCAAAACACGGACGGCTGGTTGCGGATCCAGGTGTACGAGATCTGGGATCCGAACACGGCGTCTTCCCACCCTTGAATGACGGTGTCGTTGGCGAAGATGGCATCCGTTCCCAGGGGCGCGTTGAGCAGACCGATCTGGCTGTAGAGCGGAAGCAGCATCACGATGGGATAGAGGATGTGGAGCGCACGCCCCAACCGATCGGTCTCTTGGAGTCGCGTGTACAGATACAGCATCACGCCGAAGAGGGCGTGCATGGCGATCATCCATGCATTGGCGATGTCGTCGAACGGGCCGCGCACCACGATGACGGCCGTGACGAACGCCAGATAGCCCCCCAGTAATTTGTCGACGCGGTTCAGAGCCATTTGGCGCTCTCGTACCAGTCCACGGTTTGCCGGAGGCCCGCCGACAGATCAGTGGACGGCTGCCACCCAGTGGCCTCCGTCATCGCCTGTGACGAGCACGTCCAGGCCTCTGCCAGGAATTCGTTTGCCTTGTCTGCGTTGAGCAGGGTCGCCCGCCGCGCCAGGGAAGCGGCCATGCCCGTCATCCAGAGAATGCCACGAGCCAGGGGCCCTGGCACGCCCACGGTCATGGGCCGCCCGGATTCACTCTTCTTCACCGCGCGATAGATCGCCGTGGCGAACTCCCGGGACGTTCGGATCTCCGGATGACAGGTGAAGAACACTCGATTCTCGGCGGCCGGCGACACGCTTCGCACCAAGGCGTCTGCGAGATCGGTGGCATATACGAGTGACAGCTCTTGTGACCCGTCGCCGAAGAAAACGCTGAGGCCCAGCTTGGCCAGCTTGAACACCTTGTACACTTCCGTGTCCCTCGGGCCGTACACCGTTGGGGGTCGCACGATGGTCCATGGCATCCCGCTCGCCCGTATGGCTTCTTCACCCGCGCGCTTGCTCCAGCCGTAGTCACTGACCGGTTGGGATGTGGCGTCTTCTGTGAGGGGATTTCCCCGGGTCGTTGGACCCGCCGCCGCCAAGCTGCTCACGTACACGAAACGCCGTAGGTCGGGAGCGGCCTTCTTTGCGACGGTCGCAACAGTTCTGGTGGCATGTCCGTTCACCGCCAGGAACTCGGTGCGGTTCCGGGCCGCCGTGAGTCCCGCCAGGTGGAAGACCGCATCCACCCTCTCACATCCCTGGGTGAGGGCATCGAGGTCGTTGAGATCGCCCTGGACGAAGTTGGGCCGGTTGTCTGAGGGGAAGAGACGTTCGGCTTTATCGAGGCTTCTGACCAGGCAGGTGACGTCGTCGTTTTGCGCCAGGAGGGCTTCGACGAGGTGCGAACCGACGAACCCGGTCCCGCCCGTCACAAAGATCTTCACAAGGGACGATCGTAGAATCGAAGGGTTCGGTAGTGCACGAAGCCCATTCGCGTGAGGCCGTTGTTCATTGCGGCGTTGTCTTCCAGAATCCAGCCCGCCTCCGCCCAGCGGTACCCCATCTCGTACCCCTTGTCCCAGATCCAATGGTACATCACGGCGTCGGCTCCGGAACGCCGGTGCTCGGGGATCACACCCAGCAGCAGGATCCGGATCCGCGTGATCTTTCGTGCCTTCCACAGGATCTTGAGAATACCGGGAAACAGTTTTCCCGACGGATTCGCCTTGAGCGCAACGTTGAGGTCCGGCAACGCCACCGCGAAACCCACCAACTCACCCTCGCGTTCGGCGAACACGACGAGCTCGGGCACCACCACCGGCTTCAGGTCCTTCGCCAGGTGATCGATCTCCGGGTCGGTCATGGGAATGAAGCCCCAGTTCTTCTCCCACGCGGAGTTGTAGACCTTCTTGATGAGCTCCACTTCTTCGTCGAAACGCTTCATGTCGAGGGTGCGCAGGGTGATCTTGTTGCGTTTGGCGATCAGCTGTGCCCCACGAACGAGACGGTCGGGAAGCTTGTTGTCGACCGTCTGGTACATGAAGACGTCCTTCGCTTTGGTGAAACCGGCGCCCTCGGTGAGATTTACGTAATGCCGTGGCGTGTGGGGCGTGAGGACGGTCGGAGGAGTGTCGAA
>JBDHAF010000109.1:0-33387 GCA_039588255.1 Gemmatimonadota bacterium
CGTCTCGAGATCGTACGCCCCCCAATCGCCCCGGACCATCCACGATCCCGGTGGCAGCCTGTCGTCCGCCTCCGAGACCCGACGCCGGAATGACGCGTCGCCGGCGACATCGAGCAGGTTTGCCCCCAACAGCAATGCACCGGCACCGCTGAAATGGGTGTGGCCGTCGATGAATCCGGGTGTCACGAACGCGCCGTTCAGATCCAGCCGGTCCGCGGTCGGCCCGGCGGCCGCGAGGACGGCCTCTTCCGCGCCCACCGCGAGGATTCTCCCACCCCGGATCGCCACAGCCTCGGCCCACGGCGCTTCGGCGACGCCCGTCCACAAACGCCCGTTGACCAGCACGCTGACCCGGGCGTCTTCCCCCTGTCTGGCCACAGCCGGGAGAATCCCGGCCATCGACACCGTCGTCAGGATCAAGAGGATTCTAGAAGTGCTATTGCGTGACGAGTTCATGGTCTGTCTCGCTCGTTCCATCCCGTTATATAAGGAACTAGGCCCGAACCGCACCCCTCGGCTGCTCGCCGCTCGGCGCTCCTTGCAGGTCGTGGATGAACCGGACCAGGCGCTTCAACGCCTCCCGGATGTGTTCTTCCGATGCCGCGAACGACAAGCGAACCCAGCGCCCGTCCCCAAAGGCCTCTCCCGGCACGAGCGCCAAGCCGCCGTCGGCGATCAGTCTCTGGCAGAAGGTGATCGCGTCACCGATCTCGCCACCGAAAAAACTGTCCACCCGGAAGAAGAGGTAGAACGCCCCGAGGGGTTCGACGAACTCGAGGCCGGGAAGGTGCTCGCGGAAGTGTCGGACCACGATCTCCCGGCGCTCCTGGAACCGCTGCACCATGGCCTCCACCTCGGCCTCGACACGCTCGTCCGCAAAGGCGACCGCCGCCGCGTACTGGGCCGGGTGGTTCGCCCCACTCGTCGTGTGGCTCTGCACCGCCGCCATGGCCTGGGTCACCTCGGTGGGCGCCAGCGCGAGGCCGATGCGCCAACCCGTCATGGCATACGCCTTCGAGGCTCCGTAGATGATCACCGTTTTCGTCAACAGGTCGTCCGGCAGATCGAGCATCGACGGGGCCGGACCCGGGGCGTAGTGAATCCGGCGGTAAATCTCGTCCGAGATCACCCAGAGGTTGCGGCCCTGCGCCCATTCGGCGATGGCCCGCAACTCGGAAAGCGTGTAGACCGCGCCGGTGGGGTTATTGGGCGAACACAGCATCAATCCCCGGGTGTTCACGTCGGACGCCTCTTCGAGATCTTCCACGCTCACTTTGAGACTGAACTCGGGATCGCCCGATACGGTGACCGGGTTGGCGCGTGCCAAGTGGATGATCTGGGGATACGACACCCACGAGGGTGTCGGTATCAACACGCTGTCGTGTGGCCCGAACAACGTGAAGCACGCGTTGAAGATGGATTGCTTGGCTCCCGTCGACACGATGATGTTGTCGGCGTTGACCGGACGGCCGCCCGACAACACCGACAGGTGGCTTGCCGCAGCCGCCCGGAGATCGAGAATGCCGGGATTAGGAGGGTAGTGCGTCTTCCCCTCTTGAATCGCGCGGACGCCGCCGTCGGACACGACGCGCGGCGTGTCGAAATCCGGCTCCCCCGCCGACAGATCGATGATGTTTTCCCCGGCTGCCCGGCGCCGGGCTGCTTCTTGGGTTACCGCCAGCGTCGCCGACGGCTGCAACTGTTTGATGTTGCGTGAACGGATGAACCTGGAACTCTCGGAATCAGTCATGTCACACCGGGTGGCCGAATCGTCGTTACGGCTCGATGGCCACGTTGTAGCTCGTGATGAACTCGATGAACTTGGAAATGTCCACGATCGTACTGCCAATATACCGAATCGTGTGGGAGTCCGTCTGCTCGACAATCGGGAGATACGAGAGCATCTGCACCGGCCGATAGCTCTTGAATCGCACGTCCAATGTCACCGGCATCTGCATGACGAACGGCTCGAACGAGTCGAGCCGGCGAATGGCAGCCGTCACCTTTTCCCCAATCAGCCGGTACGCCGCCGCCGGCGTGAGGGTGCGCGCCGAGTGAAAGCCGTAGTTCCATTTCACCACCGCCCCCTCGATGTCGCCGATCAACGCCTGCGCCTCCGCCACCGCGGCGTCGTCACCTGATATCATGATAATGGGCACGCCGAAGTGGCCGGCGATCGCCGCGTTGATGCCCGCCTCCGGAACTTGGGTCCCGTTGAGGCGCACGTCCGTCAGCCGAGCACTGGAGATCGTGTGGGCGCGGACGCCCGCCGTGTTGTGTGTGCCCGCGTGATACCCAAGAAAGATCGCCCCGTCGAAAGTCTCGTCGATGCCCTGCATCATCATCAAGGGCCGGGGCCACGATCGCACCACCATCACATCCTCCGGCAGCATCTCGATGAGGAGGTTCTCGCCGTTGCCGTGGGAGTCGCTCACGAGCACTTCGGTGGCGCCGGCTGCCTTGGCGGCGTCGATTGCCGCCAACACTTCCCGGGTCATGAACTCACGAGCCCTCCCGTACTCGAAGCCGGACGGGCCCAACTGATCGCCGGTCACCACGCCGACCACCCCCTCCATGTCGGCCGAGATGTAGATCTTGAGGCCGTCACGCTGTGCCTCGGCGGCGTCCGCGAGAATGAGTGTCGCTCCCAAAAACGCCGTCGTTCGAACCAAACGTAGGATCTGCACGCCAAGTCTCCGTGTTGAGCTCATCGTTGTATCACTCCGTATCGCCGCAGAATCTCGGCCGTCTCGTCGAGGGGAAGGGCTTCGGCGGTACGCCGGTGTCCCCGGACCGTCGTCGCGAAGAACAACGAATTGTAGATCGCCTCTTCGGTCGCTTCGATGACCGCCTGAAAGAGCGGGCTCATGTTGTTGTTGCCCACGGGAGCGTGGTTCGGCAGATCGGAAACCATCACCGACGAAAACGCGATGACGTAGTCCCCCGAGCCGTTGCTCATGGAGCTCCCGGTCCGGGCCAAGCCCGCGAGGGCACGGCGCCCCAGTCGCTCCAGGTTGCGGTATCGCAACGGCGCGTCCGTCGCCACCACGATCATCACCGAGCCGTCCGGCGAATCCTCGTCCCGAGGGGCCCCCCGCAGATAGTACCGCCCCAGCTCCTGACCCACCGGCGCTCCCGCCACGGTGAGCACGCCGCCGAAATTCGACTGAACCAGCACGCCCACGGTGAAGCCTCCCAGCTCCGGCGGGAGCCGGCGACTCGAGGTCCCAATCCCCCCTTTCCATCCGAACGCCGTGGTGCCGCGCCCAGCGCCCACGCTCCCCTGATCCACCGGGCCCAGTTTGGCCTCGGTGATCGCTCGCAGGACGTCGCCCTCACGCACCGGCCGTGCCCGTATGTCGTTGAGACCGCCGTCGTTCGTCTCGCCCACCACGGCGTTGGCCGAGCGGACGCTCTCGTTTCCAGGGAGTCCGAGGAGATAGGTCAACACGGCATCGGCCACTCGCGGGACGCAGAGCGTGCAGGTCAACACGACCGGCGACTCCAACTCTCCCAACTCTCGGACTTGTGTGAAGCCCGCCAGCTTTCCGAATCCGTTTCCCACCACCACCGCCGCCGGCACCTTCTGCTGGAAGACGTTCCCGCCGTGGGGCAGAATGGCGGTGACCCCCGTGTTGATCGAGTCACCCTGGACTATCGTCACCTGGCCGACCCTGACCCCGGCGACGTCCGTGATGGAGTTGAGGGGTCCGGTGGGGAGTATGCCCACGACCACACCCATCTCCCGGGGGCCCTGCCGCTCCTGCGCCACTCCCGTCCCGGGCCATACCAAGGCGGCAACCGCGAATGCCGACCATGCAATTGTCTTCCTCATCTTGTGCCTTCCGGTGGAAACACGAGGACCACGGAGCGAAATTACGTAGGGTGTGAGTACCCACTCGATTAGGGCGCACCCCCGGCGCTGCTGTTGCGCCTGAGTTGCGGCCAAAGTAGCATGATGCCAGCGTGCCGGCCACGCGCCGACTCTTTGACAATCGAGGGACCGTGTCTTGGGATTTTCTACCGGTTTTTGACACCGAACACCGGGCTGCGCTGGAGCACCACAAGCCCATCGTCTACGTGTGCCCGCCGGCCGGTTGGGCCGTGGCGCCCCTCTTCGAGGCACTCCCCCACGGGGAGGGCCAGCCACTCGAGACATTGGTCCTCGCGCCGGGGGCGGGTGACGTGCTCGACGCGGCCGCAGCCCTCCAGACCACCACACCCGGTCTCGTCCACCCCCTCACCGGCCTCGCCCGGACGGAGCGGCTGCTCCGAGCCAACGCCGTGGGGACCCTGGTCGCCACACCGCCGGACGCCCGCTATCTCCTGGGGCGCTCGGTCCTCAAAGGGGAGCACCTGTCTCGGGTGGCAGTGCTCTGGCCGGAAACTCTCCTCGCCCGAGACGGCTCCGCCGACCTGGAAGCGGTGCTCGGCGACGCGCGAAACGCGCAACGAATCATCGTCACCACCGATCCGGACCCGGTCTCGGACTTCATCGAGCGCCACGCCCGACGGGCGCCAACGGCGGTCCTCTCGAGCCTACCCCAGGAACGGCTCGGTTCGGTGCGGTATGCCATTGTGGAGCCCCAGGCCAAAGTCGCGGCGGCCCGGACCGCCTTGGACATTCTCTCCCCCACGACCACCCTGGTGTGGGACCCGACGCCGGGCCGCTTCCAAGACGGGCTCGCCGCACCCGACGTGGAGTCGGTCACCGAGACGGAGGCCTCGCGCGCCGACCTGGTGATTGCCGCCGACCTTCCCTCGGCCGAGGCGCTGGCAAGACTGTGCGAACTGGGGAGGGAGGTGTTGGTCTTGATCCGTGCTCCCCAGCTGCCGTACCTGGAGCGTGTCGCAGCCAAGGCGTCGGCGCTCAGGCTCCCCAGTCACACCGACACGGTGCGGAGCGCTGCGAGCAGGCTCCGCGATGAGTTGCGCAAGCGAGTGACCGGAACCGATCTCACCACGGCGCTCCTCGCCATCGAGCCGCTCCTCGACGAGTACGACCCGGCGCTGCTGGCGGCCGCGGCGCTGGCGGGCCAGGGCGACGCCCCGGAGACTCCCGACACGGGTGAGGTGCCGCCGTCCACCGGTGGTGCCACGTGGACCCGTATCTACGTGACGGTGGGGCGCCGCGACAAGGCGGGCCCCGGCCAGATCCTGGGCGCGGTGCTGCGGGCGGCCGAGCTGCAGCAGGCCGACGTGGGACGGATCGACGTCAAGGAGAGCTTTGCGCTCGTGGAGGTACGACCCGAAGTCGCCGAGCGCACCGTACGGTGTTTGTCAGGTGAGAAGATAGGTGGACGTCGCGTGACGGCCCGGTTGGACCGTCACGAGTCCTCTGGAAAGAGTCGGTCGGGCACCCCCGACCGGTAGCTACGGATTCAGGGCGTCTTTCAGCACCTGCCCGGCCTTGAAGGCGGGCACCTTTGCCGCTTTGATCTGAATGGGCGCACCCGTACGCGGGTCCCGACCCGTCCGCGCCGCCCGATCCCGGACTTGGAACGTGCCGAAGCCGGTAACCTGCACCCGACCACCGCCGCGCAACTCACCAGCGATCACACCATCTCCGTTGAACAGGGCGTCGACCGCACGCCCGGCGTCGGCCTTGGAAAGGTTCGCTCGGCTGGAAAGCGCTTCGATTAGTTCGACTTTGTTCACCCGGTACCCCCCGGCTTTGGTGGCTCGATGCCACACTGGTTATGAAGTAATGCTTTAGCAATAATTGGACGTAACTGGCGGAACCGCAAGCGGGTTGCTTCCTCGCAGGTGCCGCGCTAACCTCCCGACAATCTAGAAGCGGGGCGCCCCGGCGATGTATCATGGATCACAACGCGGGTGGATCGAGGTCATCGCCGGCGTGATGTTCAGCGGCAAGAGTGAGGAATTTATGCACCGGGTTCGCCGCGCGACCATCGCGCAGAAGCGCGTCCAGGTCTTCAAATCCCACCTCGACAATCGACACGCCCAGGGGTCCTCTGTTTCCTCCCACGACGGCAACACCTACAACGCCCAACCCGTCGCGTTCGCCGCCGATAATCCACCACTGGTTCACCCGGAGACCGCGGTCGTCGCGGTCGATGAGGTACAGTTCTTGGACGCGGACATCGTCGGGGTGGCCACAGAGCTGGCCGCTCACGTGCGGCGCGTGATCCTCGCCGGAACGGACACCGATTTTCGCGGGGAGCCCTTCGGTCCCATGCCGACGCTCATGGCCGTCGCCGAGTCGGTGGACAAGCTCTACGCCATCTGTGTCGTGTGTGGTGATCAGATCATGCTCTTTGGATCGGGTGATGCTCAACGTCGGTCTAACGGGTAACGTCGCAGCCGGGAAGTCCACGGTGCTCGCCCTGTTTGCCAAATGGGGCGCAACCATCATCGATGCAGACGAGTTGGTGCGGGAGGTGCAGGCACCCGGGTCGCCGGTGCTCGCGGCCATCGAGTCCCACTTCGGTCGTGGGATGATTCTCGCGGACGGAACACTGGACCGGGCCGGCCTGCGGCGCTCCGTCGCCGGCAATGCCGAATCCCTTGCTGTCCTGAACTCCATTGTGCATCCCGCGGTGCAACAGCTTCGGGGAGAGATCCAGACTGACGCCGCACAACGCGGCGACTGCATCGTGGTCAATGACATTCCGCTCTTGTTCGAGGTGTTGGATCCGGACACTTTCGACGTTGTCGTGCTCGTGGACGCCCCGGAGGATGTACGCCGCGAGCGTCTGACGCGCGATCGGCAGCTGACCGAGGACGAAGCCGCGCAACTGATTGCGTCGCAGATGCCCGCAGCTGAAAAAAGGGGGCGGAGCCGGTTCGTGATCGACAACGACGTCGCCCTCGACGCGTTGGAACGCTCGGCATGGGACGTGTGGTGCGCCATTCGCCGCGACGCCGCCGCCCGGCAGTGGAGCGGCACGGGCCCGCTGCTGGTCATGTTCGCCCACCCCGACGACGAGAGCTTCGCCATCGGCGGGACCCTGGCCCGCTACGCCGACGCGGGGGCCGAGGTCCACGTGTGGTGCGCAACCCGAGGAGACGGGGGCACCCTGAGGGGCGAGCGGGTTCCCCAAGAGCGGCTCCGGGCGGTCCGGACAGAGGAGTTGCGCAACGCTGCCGCGATCCTCGGTGTTCATGAGGTCCATCAAGAGAA
The DNA here is from genome assembly GCA_039588255.1 of Gemmatimonadota bacterium. GTDB lineage: Bacteria > Gemmatimonadota > Gemmatimonadetes > Gemmatimonadales > GWC2-71-9 > B3T1B10. The sequence goes on from JBDHAF010000109.1 coordinate 7,145, forward strand.
CTTCCCTGACGGCGCGCTCCAAGGGGACGACCCCGCTGGACACCGGGTGGCCGCCGACATCCTGCGGCGGATCGAACCGGAGGTGGTGGTGACCTTCGGCCCGGACGGTGTGACGGGCCACGCCGATCACAAAGCGGTTCATCGGTGGGTCACGGGCGCGGTCCAGGACGCCGCCGCCCCCCGTGAACTGTACTACGTCACCTACCCCACCCGCGTGTCGGAGGCGACATCGGGTCGCATCGCGGGACGCCCGGACAACCAGATCGTTGCCCGGCTCGACGTGCGCCCATGGCGGACTATGAAGATTGCTTCGATCGAGGCGCACGCATCGCAGCGCTTTCCGTTCCCGCTGGGCACCCCACCGGGCTCGGACATGATGGAGCGGGAATGGTACGCCGGAACGGGTGAGGCCCGCGGCATCGTGTTCGACCTCTACGAGAGCCCGAAGCCCGCTTGACACCAGTTGGGGTCCCGCATAACCTTCCGCCGTTCCGCCCCAAGACCCGGTAGCACCTGGAAGAACCATGTCTGACATCCCCGACCATCTGCACTACACGGAAGAACACGAATATGTGAGGACCGGCGGCGACGGCACCGTCATCATCGGAATCACAGACTATGCCCAGGGCGAGTTGGGAGACGTCGTGTACGTCGACCTGCCCGATGTGGGAACGGAGATTGCTAAGATGGATGTGTTCGGCACCATCGAGGCCGTGAAGGCCGTGTCCGAGCTCTTTTCGCCCCTTACTGGAGAGGTCGTGGAGGTCAACACCGCCTTGGATGGAGACCCGAGCTTGGTCAACCAGAGTCCCTACGAGGACGGCTGGATGATCAAGCTTCGCATCAATGACCCGGGCGCCGTCGACCAACTGCTGTCGGCCGCGGATTACGCGCAACACATCGGCGAATAACAGCCGGGGCTTAGGCCCGTTTGATATGACCATGTCCCGCCCCGGCGTTTTCCCGGGGCGTTTGTTTTTTTCGGGTCTCATGGGCGCCCCGGCCGCGAGACGATTCAACTTCAAAGAGAGAGTGGAGTCATGGGATCACTTACATTTCACGGCCATTCCTGCTTTGAACTGGCCGGCAACGCTAGCCATCTCGTCATCGACCCGTTCCTGACGGGGAATCCCAAGGCGGACATCGGCCCCGGTGATTTGTCGTCACTCGACGCCGTGCTCCTGACACACGGTCACGGGGATCATCTGGGAGACGGGATCGACATTGCAAAGGCCAACGACGCGACGGTCGTCGCTCCGTTCGAGCTGGCCCAGTTCTGCGAGGCCAACGGGTGCACGGTTCACCCGATGCACATCGGCGGCGCACGTCAGTTTCGCTTCGGCCACGTGAAGATGGTGGTCGCCTTCCACGGCGGCGGCGTGGCCGGGGACGAGAGCGGTCGGTACAGCACGTTTCCCTGCGGCTATGTGGTGACCGTGGACGATACGCGTGTATACCACGCCGGCGACACGGCCTTGACCCTGGAGATGCAGCTCCTTCAAGGCAAAGTCGACATAATGATCGTGCCAATCGGCGACAATTTCACCATGGGCATCGAAGATGCGGCCCGTGCAGTAGATTTCGTCCGGCCGAAGGTCGCCATCCCGATGCACTGGGACACCTTCGAGGTCATTGCAGCCGATCCCGCCGATTTTGTCAACGCGGTCGGCTCCACCGCCGAGGTGGTCATTCTCGAACCTGGACAGCGCTACGATTTCTGATGCCTACATCACTGAACACCCTTCCCCCCAACGACGATTTCGCCTCGCGTCACAACGGGCCCCGGCCCGCTGATATCGACTCCATGCTGGGCGTGCTGGGATATGACAGTCTGGATGATCTGATCGACGCAGTGGTGCCCGAAAACATCCGGGTGCAGCGGCCTTTGACCCTCCCCGAGGCGCAACCGGAAGACGCGGTGCTCGCCACCATCCGCCAGATGGCGGACCGCAATAAAGTGTACCGCTCGTACATCGGGATGGGGTACTCGGACTGCATTACACCGCCGGTGCTGCTGCGGAACATTCTCGAGAATCCTGGCTGGTACACGTCGTACACACCGTACCAAGCCGAGATTTCACAGGGCCGTCTCGAGGCGCTGCTCAACTTCCAAACCGCGGTTTCCGATCTCACGGGTCTCGAGATCGCCAACGCGTCCCTGCTGGACGAGGGGACCGCAGCTGCCGAAGCGATGACCATGACGTTCAGCGCGAGCCGCAAGAAGGACGGCGCAACGTTCCTCGTCGACGAAGACTGCCACCCCCAATCCATCGCGGTCCTCCAAACCAGGGCACAGGCGCGGGGCATCGACGTGGTGGTGGGAAGCGCCGAGCGCTTCGAATTCGGCGACGACGTCATCGGAGCGTTGATCCAATATCCCACGACCTACGGCGCGGTTCGCGACTACCGCGATTTCTGCGAGCGGGCCCACGCGGCCGGCGCGCTGGTCACCGTCGCTACCGATCTCCTCAGCCTGACGATGCTGGCCGCGCCGGGAGAGTGGGGCGCCGACATCGCGGTGGGCAACAGCCAGCGGTTCGGCGTTCCCCTCGGGTACGGGGGACCCCACGCGGCATTCTTCGCCACCAAGGGGCAGTACAAGCGGTCGCTCCCGGGACGCATCATCGGCGTCACCCACGACCCCTCCGGCAATCCGGCGCTGCGCATGGCGCTCCAAACCCGCGAGCAGCACATCCGACGGGACAAGGCCACGAGCAACGTCTGCACCGCGCAAGTGTTGCTGGCGGTGGTCGCCGGCATGTACGCGGTGTACCACGGCGCCGACGGGTTGTCGCGCATCGCGCAGCGCGTCCACACGCTGACCGCGCTGCTGGCCGAAGGGCTCCGCAAACTCGGGTCGGCCACGTTGGTCCACGACACCTACTTCGACACGCTGTGCATCGAGGTGGACGAACAACAGGCGTCGCGGATCCACGACGCGTCGCGGGCTCGTGGGATGAACCTGCGGGAGATATCGGCGACACGGATCGGGATCTCCCTCGACGAGACCACGGGCCCCGACGACGTGCGGGAGTTACTCGCGGTCTTTGCGGGGAGCGACGGGATCGGCTTCGACCTGGACGCGTTGGAGACGACGGCCGACGCGGGGATCCCGGCCGGGCTCGGGCGCACCGCGCCGTTTTGCACGCACGAGGTGTTCAACCGCTACCGGTCGGAGACGGGTCTCCCTCACGTCGTCGATGATTCCCCTCGGGTCGTGCACCCTGAAGCTCAATGCCACGACGGAGATGATCCCGATCACGTGGCAGGAGCTCGGCAGGTTGCATCCCTTCGCGCCGACGGACCAAGCGGAAGGTTACCAGCAGCTCTTCGCCGAGCTGGAGCGGGACCTGGCCGAGATCACCGGGTTCGAGGCGATCTCGCTTCAGCCGAATGCCGGGTCCCAAGGTGAGTTCTCTGGCCTGTTGGCCATTCACGCGTACCACAAGGCCCAAGGCGAGCCACACCGCGACGTGTGCCTGATCCCGAAGTCGGCCCACGGCACCAACCCTGCGAGCGCGGTGATGGCGGGCATGCGGGTGGTGGTGGTGCAGACCGACGATCACGGCAATATCGACGTGGAGGATCTGCGGGCCAAAGCGCAGGAGCACCAAGACAATCTCGGGGCGCTGATGGTGACCTATCCGTCGACGCACGGGGTGTTCGAGGCATCGATCGAGGAAGTCTGCGACATCGTCCACGAGCACGGTGGCCAGGTCTATATGGACGGGGCGAACCTCAACGCCATGGTCGGCCTCTGCCGTCCGGGAGAGATCGGCGCCGACGTCTGCCACCTCAACCTGCACAAGACGTTCTGCATTCCCCACGGCGGCGGCGGTCCGGGCATGGGCCCCATCGGCGTGGCGAAGCACCTCGTGCCCTACCTGCCAAACCACTCGGTTGTGGACTTGAATCGGCCGGCCTCGCCGGGACCGGTATCGGCTGCGCCCTGGGGTAGTCCGTCGATCCTGCCGATCTCGTGGGCGTATCTGCGGCTGATGGGCGCTGCCGGCCTCACCGAGGCAACCAAGGTGGCGGTGCTGAACGCGAATTACATCGCGAAGCGGTTGGAGGGTCACTTCGACCTCCTCTACTCGGGCGCCAACGGGCTGATCGGACACGAGTGCATCTTGGAGGCCCGGCCGTTTAGACAGTCCGCCGGTGTGGACGTGGAGGACATCGCCAAGCGACTGATGGATTACGGGTTCCACGCGCCAACCGTTTCGTTCCCGGTGGCCGGCACGCTGATGGTCGAACCCACGGAGAGCGAATCGCTGGAAGAGCTCGATCGGTTTTGCGAGGCAATGATCGCGATTCGGGATGAGATCCGGGAGATCGAGAACGGCGAGGCCGACCGGCAGGACAACCTCCTCAAGCGGGCGCCGCACACGTTGGGGGAGGTCACGGCGGACGAGTGGAACAGGCCCTACTCCCGGGAGCGGGCCGCGTTCCCAGCAGCGGCGACCCGCCGGCACAAGGTTTGGCCGTTCGTGGGACGGGTCGATGGCGCGTATGGTGATCGCAACCTGGTTTGCACCTGCCCACCGATCGAGGAGTACAACTCGGAGCCAGTTGCGGCCGCCACGTGACGTCGTGCACTGGACGTTGATCACCGACCCGGCGGGACGACCGGGCAGCGACAACATGAGCATCGACAACGCCCTCTTGCGCCTGGCGCAGGAGGGCGATGCTTTTTTGCGGTTGTACCGCTGGAATCCCCCGTGCCTTTCCTTTGGACGCAACGAACCGGCGACTTCGCGCTACGACGTGGAGCGCATCAACGCCCTGGGACTCGCCACCGTCCGGCGGCCGACGGGTGGGCGCGCAGTTTGGCACGACGCAGAGCTCACGTACGCCGTCGCGGCCCCGCGCGACACCTTCGGGTCGCTGCGCCAAACGTACGTGGCGATCCATGAGATGCTCCTGGCGGCGATCGAGAGACTGGGCATCACCGCCACCCTGGCGGGGCGAAGCTCCGGCCCGGCGCCGCGCCCGTCAGCCGGCGCCTGCTTCGCCCTCCCCGTCGGCGGCGAGATCGTCGTCGCCGGACGCAAGCTCGTGGGGAGCGCGCAGGTGCGAACCGGCATGGCCTTCCTGCAACACGGCTCCCTGCTGTTGGACAACGGCCAAGACATCGTCTCGCGAGTGACTAAGGGTGCCGGACCGCAGGTGCTCGCCACGTCGCTGAGTGAGGTCCTGGAGCGCACCGTCGGGTTCGACGAGGCGGCGGATGCGGTGGGAGACGAAGCGCAACAGCGTTGGCCCGGCGTGTGGCGTGTCACCCGGGTTTCGCCCGATATTGACGAAGGGGATAAATTTGGTGACATGTCTTGGACATGGCGACGGTGACCCAACCCTTTCCCCGGGACCCCGCATGCGCAACACTACCGCAATCTGCCTGACGCTCGGAAGCACGTTCCTGGCCGGATGCGCCGCCGACCTGGCGTGTGAAGGATCGTGCGGCACGGCGGTCATCACGACCACCGGCGCTCCCCGTACGGCGCTTCCGGCGCTGGCCGTCTCGGTCCCGTCCCAAGCACTCGGCGACCTCGTGTTCCTCCCGTTGGCGGAAATCGGCAACGATCTCAACTACCTGACCGATGACGGGTTCGAGCCGCGCATCGCGCGACGGTGGAGCGCCGAAGATTCGGTGACGATCGTGTTCGAACTGGATGACCGCGCGACGTGGCAGGACGGCGCGCCGGTCACTGCGGACGATGTCGTGTTCACGTTCGATTTGTATCGGGATCCCATCGTGAACTCGGTGGTGCGCGAAGACCTGGTCGCCATCACGGCAGTCACTGCCCGCGACGAGCACACGGTGGCGTTCACATTCTCCCATCCGTATGCAGAGCAGTTTTACGACGCCGCGTACCACATGCGCATCCACCCACGTCACATCCTCGACACCATTCCGCGGAGCGAGCTCGCCGCCCACCCATTTGGGCGAGACCCCATTGGTAACGGGCCGTTCCGCGTGGCGCGGTGGGATGCGAGCTCGACGGTCGAGCTGGTCGCCGACACGACGTTCTTTCTCGGCCGGCCGGGGCTCGATCGGATCGTCATCCAGGCCAACCCCGACCTCAACGGCATCGTCACGTCGCTGGTTGCGGGAGAGACCGACTTCACCGACTTCCTGGGACCCCTGGCCTTCGTGAACCGCATCCGGGAGGCGGAGCACCTCACGGCGATCCCGACGCCGTCTCTGGTCTACATGTTCCTGTCGTTCAACTTCCGGGATTCCGACCACCCCGACCGTCAGCATCCGCTCCTGAGCCAGCGATACATCCGCGAGGCCGTATCCCTCGCCGTCGACCGGGAGGCGATCGCCCAGGCGACGATGGCCGACCTGGCCCCCGTTCCGCAGGGGCCCGTGAGCCAGGCTAATCCGTTGTGGGAACTAGAGCTCCCTACCATTCCGTATGATACGGCGCGGGCTCGCCGGCTCCTCGCCGACGAGGGGTGGACGGACAGCGACGGCGACGGAGTGCTCGACCGGGACGGTGAGCGGCTCTCATTCGGCGTCATCATCCCGCCCAGCGGCCTGCGGCAGCAGATGGCCACGATTATGGAGAGCCAGCTCGGCGCCCTGGGCATCGAGCTGCGCATCGAGCAGCTCGCGGATTTCGACGTCTGGCAATCCCGGTCGGCGGAAGGGCGCTTCGAGTCGACCTTGGGTGGGTGGGAACAGGATCCCAACCCTCTGGGAAGCACCAGGGGAACGTGGGGAACCAACGGCCCCAACAATTGGGGCAGCTACAGCAACGCCAGGCTCGATACCCTTCTCGACGCCCTCGCCCAGGGCCTCCCGGCCGACCAGGCCCGGGAGACATGGCGCGAGGCGCTGCAAGTCATTCAGGACGACTATCCCGCCATCTGGCTGATGTCACCCGTCCAGGCCGTTGCCGTTCATTCGCGTTTCGAGAACGTGACGATGCGCCCCGGGCGGTGGGGGAGCTCGATCTGGCGGTGGCGCGTGCCCCCGGATGAGATGCTGCCCCGGGATCGGATAGGCATTCAGTAGGTGGCACGGTTTCTCGTGCGGCGGCTCCTCCACGCTGCCGCCATCGTGTTCATCGTCGTCACGTTCGCGTTTCTCCTCATTCATCTCGCTCCGGGCGATCCGGCAACGGCGCAGTTTCGCGACCAGCCGGTGTCCCAGGAACTCATCGACCAGTACCGTCGTGACTGGGGACTCGACCAGTCGTTGGTCGAGCAATATTTCCGTTACCTCGGCAATCTCCTCAGCGGTGACCTCGGTCATTCGTTTTCGTTGCGCCGGCCCGTCAGTGAGGTCATCGGCCAAGCGCTTCCCAATACGGTCTTTCTCGCGGTGGCCGCATTGGGAATCAGTTTCGCCATCGGCATCGTCATAGGCACGGCTCAGGGCGCCACACCGCACTCTCGTTTCGACCACACCCTCACGGCGATCACGCTGGCCGTGTTTTCCATGCCGATCTTCTGGTTCGGGCTCATGCTGATGTTGGTGTTCGGACAGTGGCTCGGCTGGTTTCCCGTGAGTGGGGCTACGTCACCGATATACTCCGCCCTCCCCTTCTTCGCACGCGTCGCCGACCGGTTCCATCACGTGGTGTTGCCGGCCGTCACCTTGGGTCTCGGAGGGGCGGCCGTTGTCGCCCGGTTTCACCGGGCCGAGATCGCCGAGGCCTTCTCCCAGAACTTCATCCGCACGGCCCGCGCCAAGGGACTCTCGGAGCGGGAGGTCGTATTCCGACACGCGTTGCGGACGGCCCTGCTTCCCGCCATCACGATGTTCGGGCTCTCGCTTCCCGTGTTGTTTTCCGGATCCGTGCTGGTCGAGTACGTGTTCGGATGGCATGGGATGGGGCTGGCCGCGTACGAAGCCGTGGGTCGGAGGGACTACAACGTCGTCACGGCCATCACCCTCTTCGGAGCCATTATGGTGGTGGCCGGCAACTTTCTCGCCGACCTCGCCTATCGCGGGGTGGATCCCCGAACGAGGGCGACATGACGCGGTGGTTTCAGACGGCGGGCCTCGCGGCGGCGGTGATGGTGGTGGTGCGATTCGGGCGCATCCTCGAGCTCCTCACCGCGCCCTCGCCGGGAACGCTGGCGCAGGCCCTGGGGGCACTCGCCCTTCCCGTGCTGGCATTCTTTGGATGGCAATGGAGTCGTAACGCAACGGGTCGGACACAGAGCACCTGGTATCGGCTGGCGCGCAACCGGGCGTTCCTGTGGGGATCCGGCGTCGTCGCGCTGCTGTGTCTCTCGGCCCTGCTCGCACCCGTGCTGACCTCGTACGACCCGAACGCCCAACCCGACCTCCTCGGCGCCGCAACGCAACCGCCCTCCCTCGCCCATCCCTTCGGAACGGATTTTTACAGTCGCGACGTCATGAGTCGCGTGTTGCACGGTGCGCGCTGGTCGCTGGGGATTGCCGTCGCGAGTGTGACGCTTCTGGTGCTAGTCGGGACACTCGTCGGGTTGGCCGCCGGCCTGGCGGGCGGTGCGGTGGATGCGGTGCTCATGCGCCTGGTCGACGGTGGACTCGCCATCCCCCGCATTCTCCTCCTCCTCGTCGTCGCGGCCATGTGGGGCAACCTGAGCTTTCTCGCTCTGGCAACGCTCCTGGGCTTGACGAGCTGGTTCGGGTTGAGCCGCATCGTCCGCGCGGAGGTACTGAGCTTGCGGAGCCGCCCCTTCGTGTCCGCCGCCGAGGCGTTGGGCGTCGGTCGCTGGCGATTGATTCTCCGCCACTTGCTCCCCAACCTCGCCGCACCCATATCGGTCACGGCCGCTTTGGGGGTGGGGAACATCGTCCTGATCGAGGCCAGCTTGTCGTACTTGGGGTTGGGAGCCCCTCCCCCCGACCCCGGGTGGGGCAATATTATTCGTGACAGCACCGCCATCATGCTGTCCGCTCCGTGGGTCGCCTTTTTCCCCGGCGTCGCCATCTTTCTCACCGTGACAGGCTTCAGCTTGATCGGCGACAGCCTCCGCGCCGCACTCGATCCTCAAGCCCAATGACCGCACTCCTCAGCGTTCGCAATCTCACGACGAGCTTCGCCACGGAGTTCGGGGCGGCCCGTGCCGTGGACGGCGTGTCGTTCGACCTCGGACACGGGGAGACCCTCGGCCTCGTAGGAGAGTCGGGATGCGGCAAGACGGTCACCGCCCTCTCGATCCTGCGACTCATCGCCGAGCCGCCGGGCAAATACGGCGAAGAAAGCCGCATCGAATACGACGGCGTGAACCTCCTCGAGCTGGGGCCGCGGGACCTCCGGGAGATCCGGGGAGCGCAGATCGCCATGATCTTCCAGGAACCGATGTCCAGCTTGAACCCGGTGCTGACCATCGGCTCCCAGATCGTCGAGGCCATCCGAGCCCACAAGACGACAACGCGTCAGGCGGCGCGCGACCGCGCCGTCGAGTTACTGACCCTGGTGGGAATCCCCGAGCCCGAACAACGCATCAAGGACTATCCCCACCAGATGAGTGGTGGGATGCAGCAGCGCGTGATGATCGCCATGGCCTTGTCGTGTGGTCCCAAGATCCTCATCGCCGACGAACCGACCACGGCGCTCGACGTGACCATCCAGGCGCAGATTCTGGATCTCCTGATGGATCTCAAGGCCCGCTTCGGTATGTCGCTGTTGTTCATCACCCACGATCTGGGCGTCCTCGCCGGCGTCGCCGACCGCGTCGCCGTGATGTACGGCGGCAAGATCGTGGAAGAGGGCGGGGTGCGCACGATCTTCCAACAGCCGGCGCATCCCTACACCCAGGGGTTGTTGCGGGCGGTCCCCCATGTCGATCGCCCGACCGAGCGCCTGCACGGCATTCCCGGGGCGGTCCCCACGGCCACGGAGTGGCCCGCCGGGTGTCGCTTCCATCCACGCTGCTCGCAGCGCGTCGATCGGTGCGACGCGGAAGCGCCGCCCGACGTCACGACCGAATCAGGAAATGTGGCCCGGTGTTGGGTAGCCACCCCGGCGGAGCGTCCTAGCGCATGACCGCCCACGAGCCCCTCCTCCTCCGGGTCGAGCACCTCGTCAAGCACTTTGCCGCCGGCAGAGGACTGTTCGGACGAGGGGATCCGGTGCGAGCCGTCGATGGCGTCAGCCTGGCGATCCCTCGCGGGGAGACAGTCGCGCTGGTTGGGGAGAGCGGCAGCGGCAAGACGACGCTCGGCCGTTGTGTCGTGCGACTCACCAACCCCACATCCGGTTCGGTGTCCTTCGACGGCGTGGACGTCCTGGCCCTGGGCGGTCCCGACATGCGGGCCCTCAGGCGCCGCGTGCAGATCGTGTTTCAGGACCCCGCTGGGTCGCTGAACCCGCGCATGACGGCCGGCACCGCTGTCCGCGAGCCGCTGGAGGTCCACGGGATCGCCCGGGGGGACGAGGCCCACACTCGGGTCGACGCACTCTTCGCGGAAGTTGGTCTCGATCCGAGCCTCACGGGGCGGTACCCCCACGAGCTGTCGGGTGGACAGAAACAGCGGGTCGGCATTGCCCGGGCTCTGTCGATCCAGCCGGATTTCATCGTCCTCGATGAGCCGGTGTCGGCTCTGGATGTGTCGGTCCAGGCCCAAGTGGTCAATCTCCTCGTCGAGCTGCAACAGGCGAGGAACCTCACGTATCTGTTTATCGCCCACGACCTCGCCGTGGTCAGGCACATCGCCGATCGCATCGCGGTGATGTATCTCGGCAAGATCGTGGAGACCGGTGATGTCGATCCACTGTACGGCCGACCCCTCCACCCCTACACCGTGTCGCTCCTCTCCGCGGTCCCGGTTCCCGATCCGACGGCGACGCGGAACCGGGTGGCGCTGCCGGGTGAGATGCCGAGTCCCCGGCGCCCACCACCCGGGTGCCCCTTCCACCCGAGATGTCCCCACATGAAGAAGGATGAGCGTTGCTCGACCGAGGCTCCGGCGCTGAGGGAGATGGAGCCCGGTCGCTGGGCGGCGTGCCACTTCGCCGATACCCCGATGGCTCGACCAGCTCCGCCAACCGCCGGAGGAAATCCCTGAGCCTGTTGGCAGCCGTTTTTCCAGGAGGAGACCAAAGAGCCAGAAGCTCGCTGGCCCTGAGGCGGGTTACTCGAAGAAGTCGCTCTGCTCGCCGGTGGGCTCGCCCTCTGCCCGAAGCGCCCCCCGGATCCGCTGCACCCACGCGGCGGCGTCGAAGTGAGCCTCGTGATTCAACATGCGCTTGACGACATCCGGAACGTCGTCGAGCGCATCGGCTAAGTCGCCCAGGATCTCACGCGACTCCTGGGCCCGGAACATCTCGTCACCGGCAAACGCCATGTCCTGGAGTATCCCACGTTCGCTCCGTGACGCCACGATCGGCTCACCGAGGGTTGCCGTGTAGACTTCGGTCCGCTGGCCCGGGCCGCGATCTTCCTCGATCGGCATCAACCCCACGATCGCGTCGGAGCGCCAGTATTTGCCGTACCCGAGAAAAACCATCCGGCCTGGTTTGATTTCCATTCCGCAGTCCTCCCTAGCGACCCATCTTTTTCTTCAGTTCACGAAGCTGCTCATCAGCCGCCGCCTCTTTGGCCGCGGCGTCCAGTTGAGACCGCAACAACTGGTCCTTCCAATTGACCTCGGAGCCGGCCCCGACGTCTTCGAGGTCCCGGTAGGCCGATTCGATGCGTTCGGACTCCTCACTCTTCAGGCCCCGTTGGCTCCTCGCCTGCTTGAGCTGGTCCCGCATCCCGGCAAACTCTTGGTCCGCAAGCGCCCTTTCGGCCTTCTGTGCCTCCAGCTTGCGCGCGAGGATCTCCACGCGCTCCTGGTGCTTGGCGGCAAACCGTTCGGCAACCTCTACCGTCTCCCGGTCGTCGATGTCGTGGGCCAGCTTGCCGCGTCGCTCGGCGTCCGCCAGCCCCTGACGTTCTCTTTCCAGTTGCCGTTCCGTGTTCTGGAGTTGCTCGCGCATCTCGATGAGCGAGGCTTTCGCTTCGACCACGGCTTCGTGCATCTGGCTGACCACATCCTGCGGCCCGCCCGCCGGCGTTGCAGCGTCCAGGATCGCTTCGATGGTCTCACGCAGTTTTTCGAACACTAGCTCTTTCTGATCGTCTTGGCGAAGAATTCCGAAAACACCCGCTCGACCTTGTCCGACTGACATTTGGGGCAGGCCACCGGCTTTTCAATATGCTCCGCCATCGTCTCGCCGCGAGAAAACAAGTTGCCGCAGCTTTCACATTTGTAATCGTACGTTGGCATAATCCACCACGCATGAGGAGGTTTTCACGAAACTCGGGAGCGTAAAAAAACGATATACGGACGTCGTCGGCCTGGTCAAGGATGCACTCTAGGTTATTCCACTTTCCGACGGTAGTATTCCATCATGTTCCATAAACACGCCCTCGTCGCCCTCGTCGCGGTTGCCGCCTGTGGCTCCCCCAACCGGTCGGAGAACAGCGCCATCTGCGGCATCACCATGCTGGCCAGCGCCACCAGAATCGTCGACCAGATCAACCTCCCGCACCTGGCGTTGAGCGAGCCGCCTCGGGGAGTTACGGAAGGTATCGTGCCGGCCAGGGTGGTGGGATACGGCACCACGGCGGCGGTCGCGGGCCAGGCCGAGGATGGCAGTGCCGTCGTGGGATACGAGGGAGAGGGCTTCCCCTCCCGGCCGGGGTTTGGGGCCGCCCTGGTGGACGACTCGTCCGAGGTTTTCCGGGGAATCTTGATTTGGGATAAGGAGCCGCCGCCGGCTCCGTATCCCCGAATCGGCACCATTGCCACTGCCAATTCGGTCCTCCCGCTGATCGGCATCCGGGTCAGCTGGGCAGCGGTCAACAGCGAACGGTGCCCCCTCTTCGCAAACCTCGATTCACTAGGGCAGTAGCGGCACTGGTACGTACCAGTGCCGCAGTAGCGCGGCTCACACGCCTTCCCACCCCACCCTGCTACATTAGTAGGTCTCCCACCAGCCCCCCCGGGGAAACAACCGGGGGCCACCGAGGTAGGAGATAGAGAGGGCGGCACGGGCCGTCCGGGACTGAGTACGGCACATGCGGGATTGTGATGATATACATCTGCGTTCCAACGTATAACAACGCGAAGACCGTTGGGCTGCTCCTGTGGAAGGTGCGGCAGGTGTTGGCCGAGTTCCCCCGGGATTACCAGCTCCTAGTGGTGAACGATGGTTCCAACGACTCCACCGAGGAGGTGCTGCGGAGCTATGCCCACGTGCTGCCGCTGTCGGTCACGACGTACCCCACCGCCCGCGGATACTCCGCGACCGTGGAGGAGCTCCTCCGGCAAGCCCTGCGGAACAGCGATCGCCCCAAACGCGATTGCGCCATAGTGATCAACGGCGACTTCAGTGTCTCGCCGGGCGTGCTGCCCGAGATGATCAAGTCCGTGGAGTCAGGCGCCGACCTGGTCGTGGGCGAGGCGAACCGGCGGAGCCAGTCCTTTGGGCGCAGGCTGCTGCAGCGCGTCTCGGCGTGGCTGTTGCGCCCGGGAGTCCAAATGCCCGGTGTGGAGGACCTTTTGTCCGGCGTTTGTGCCATCCGCCTGGTGACGTTGAAGCGGTGCCTCCGCGACGGAGAAGGAGCTCTGCTGCAGACCGAAGGCGTCTGCGCGAGAGCCGAGCTCTTGGCCCGGGCGGGCGCCTGCGCCAGGCAGATCACCGCCTTGCCGCTCTCTGGCACCCATCTCCGCAACGGGTCGATGCGCGGTGGACTGATCGGCCTCGCCATGCAGCTGTTCCGAGCAGGCCGGGCATTGAGCATCCCCCGGCCGGAAGCGGCCGTGCGGAGGGCCACGTGAAGGCCGGGTGGCTGGTGGCGGCGACCCTGCTGCTTCCGGGCGCGGCGGCCGGGCAAGTGGACTCGACCGGCGAGGCCGGCGCGCCCAACCCAGCCTGGAATTTCCGCGTCGGAGAGACCCTCGTGTTCGACGCGAAGTTCGGATTCATCAAGCTGGGCCGAGCGTCGATGCAGGTGATGCCCCCCGACTCCGTCCGCAACGAACCCACGGCGCACTTCCGTTTTCTCATGGATGCGAACCTCGTCGGCGTGTATCGCATGCACGACCAGTTCGACTCGTGGGTGGGCGCGGATGATTTCCACTCCCGGCGCTACGTCCAGGAAAAAAACGAGGGAGGCAGGCAGTGGACCGACACATACGAGATCTTCCCGGACTCGGGCGTCTACTGGCAAAACGGCGTCGACACGGCGCGGACGGCTTCGGAAAACCCTCTCGATGACACGGCGTTCTTCTATTTCGTGCGGACCCTGGAGCTAGAGCCCGGCGACAGCCTCGCCTTTCACAATTACTTCCGGCCGGACCGCAACCCCGTGATCGTCCGCGTGATCGAGCGGGACACGATCGACGTTCCGGCGGGGCGGTTCGCGACTATCGTCATCCAACCCATCATCAAGGGCGGCCTGTTCGACGGCAACAGGGACGGCCGGATGTGGCTCACGGACGACGACCAACGCCTCATCGTGCAGATGAAGACCAAGCTGGCGTTCGGCACCATCACCATGCGACTGACCGATATCGTCGATCCTAGGGAGGGAGCCCGCAAGACCAACAACTGATCCCGGCGACCTCGCAGCAGGGGCAAAAAAAGGGCGAGACCAGGTGGTCTCGCCCTCATCGTTTCGGCGGGAGCCGGTTACGACTCCGATTCTTTCTTCCGGGAGACCTTATCCCGCATTCGGCGGGCAGCATCCGGGTTGATGAGCTTGAGAACGAGATAGAAAACGAAGCCGAGGGCTGCCAACCAGAGGAGGGTCCAGAGCAGCGAAAAGGCGAATCCGATCAGGCCAAAGAGCAGCCTGAACACGATGATTCCGACCACGCCCACGACGGCATATCCAGCAAGAGTGCGGATCATTTGATTCTCCAACGTCATGTTATGTACAATCCTTACGGTATGCGCTGTCTAATAGTTTCACAGTAAGGCTGTCCCATGGCCCAGCCCGATGTCATCGTCGTCGGAGGCGGATTGGTCGGAGCCGCCTGTGCCCGCCAACTCGCGGAGCAACAGATCAAGGTCAGGATCCTGGATAGTGGTGCGGAATCCGGAATCTCCAGCACCGCCGCCGGGGGGATGCTCGCGCCGCTGGCGGAAAGTGCTCCCGAGAACCCGCTCCTCAGCATTTCGGTGCGGGGGCGAGATCTATACCACGACCTCGCTCCCATCCTGAAAGAGGAGACGGGAATCGACATCGGCCTGTGGACCGACGGCATTCTGCAGTTAGCCCTCTCCGCCGGAGAGGCCGCCAACCTCACCCACGAGATCGCCTGGCAACGACAGCGGGGATTCAAGTCGGACTGGCTCTCGGAAGACGACCTCCGCAACCGCTACCCCGGATTGTCTGACAAGGCGGTCGGCGGGAAACTCGCTCCGGAAGACGGCGCCCTCGAGTCGGATGTCCTCCTTAAGGCGCTCCTGGCATCGGCCACACGCCACGGGGCGGAGCTGTCCCGCGGCGTACATGTGGAGAACGTCATCATCGAGAACCAGTCCACGGTCGGCGTTCGAGCCGACGGCGAGACGATCGCCGCCGGAGCCGTCGTCCTCGCTGCCGGCGCATGGTCCGGGCGAATTGGGGGCTTGCCGCGTCCCCTGTCGGTGGAACCGATTCGTGGGCAGATGATCGCGGTGGATTGGCCGGCGGAGGAGCCGCCGGCCATCGTGTACGGCAGGTCGGGATATGTGCTGCACAGCGCGGGCGAAGCCCTGGTCGGCACCACAATGGAACACGCCGGGTTCGACCCGTCCGTCACCGATGATGGAATCGCCAGCGTGCAGGAAGTGATGCACGCGATCTACCCCGGACTCGAAGGTGCAAAGGTCAAGCGCCAGTGGGCTGGGCTCCGGCCGTGCAGCCCCGACGGACACCCTATCGTGGGACGGGACGCCGACACCGAAGGGCTCTGGTACGCCACCGGACACGGCCGGAATGGAGTCCTCTTGGCGGCGATCACCGGAGAGATCATCGCGCAGATGTTCACCGGCTCGCCCATCGAGTACGACATCGATCCCATCGACCCGGCGCGATACTGGAAGACCCGCCGGCCGTAACCCTCCCGTGGCCTCGCGAAGGGAAACGCCTTCGCGCCCTCGCAGCGGGGCGCGGACCGCAAGCCTCCCTGGCTGAAGGTCCGGGCACCGGGGGGAAGCAACTACGCCGAGATCCGCAAGCTAATGCGTGGTCTCCAACTCAACACCGTGTGCGAAGAAGCACGCTGCCCCAACATCGGCGAGTGCTGGGAGCATCGGGCCGCGACGTTCATGGTGCTGGGCGACATCTGCACGCGGAACTGCGCCTACTGCGCGGTGGCCCACGGCACCCCCGCTGACTACGATCCCGAGGAGCCCACCCGCCTCGCCAAAGCCGTCGAGCGCATGGGACTGCAACACGTCGTGATCACCAGTGTGGACCGCGACGACTTGCCGAACGGCGGCGCCGAGATCTTTGCCGGATGCGTAACTGGAATTCACGCCCGACTCCCGGACACGACGGTGGAAGTGCTCATTCCCGATTTCAAAGGGAGCGGGCGTGCACTGCAAATCGTCGTGGACGCCGAGCCCGACATTCTGAATCACAACCTCGAGACGGTTCAGCGACTCTATCGCATGGCACGGCCCGGCGGGAACTATCAGCGAGCACTGAAACTGCTGTGGCGTGCGAAGAACATGAACCCCGATCTGGTCACGAAGTCGGGTATTATGTGCGGATTGGGCGAAGAATGGGACGAACTCTTGGGAGCGATGCAGGACCTCCGCCGACAAGAAGTCGACCTTTTGACGCTGGGACAGTACCTCCGTCCCTCCAACAGCCACCTTCCAGTGGCGCGGTACTACACGCCAGAAGAGTTCGACGCCTTACGAGGCGTGGGACTCCACATGGGATTCCGCCATGTCGAGGCGGGCCCGCTGGTGCGCTCATCCTACCACGCGTGGGAACAGGCGCAGCGAGCGACTCCCGTATAACCCGGCCGGAAGCATACGATGACGCAGGTTCACGCGAACGCCGGACTAGACCCCGCGCGCACGGATTTCTACCAGCAGCTGCTCCGTCAGATGCTGTTGATTCGCCGCTTCGAGGAGAAAGCAGGCGAAGCATATGCGATGGGCCAGATTGGGGGGTTCTGCCACCTCTACATCGGCCAGGAAGCCGTCGCGGTTGGCGCGATAGCGGCGCTGCGGGAAGACGACTACGTCACTTCCTCCTACCGAGAACACGGACACGCCCTCGCGCGGGGCATGTCGGCACGCGCGGTGATGGCGGAACTCTTCGGGAAGGCCACCGGGTGCTCCAAGGGCAAGGGAGGGTCGATGCACCTGTTCGACGCCGAGCGGAATTTCTTCGGCGGCCACGGGATCGTCGGCGGACAGATTCCCATCGCCGCCGGCGCCGCGTTCGCCGTCAAGTACCGTGGAGGCGACCAGGTCTCGCTGTGCTTCTTCGGAGAGGCCGCCGTCAACATCGGATCGTTCCACGAGACGCTCAATATGGCCTCGCTGTGGAAGCTCCCCGCGATCTTCCTGGTCGAGAACAACCGCTACGGGATGGGAACGGCGTTGGAGCGGGCGTCCGCTGTGGCGGACATCGCCCACCGGGCCACGTCGTACGACATTGATGCCGAAGTGGTGGACGGGATGGACGTGCTGGCGACCTACGGTGCCATGGAGCGGGCGGTGAACCGAGCTCGGTTGGACCAGATGCCCACGTTGTTGGACGTCAATACGTACCGGTTCGTGGGCCACTCGATGTCGGATGCGAGTCACGGCACCTACCGCACGCTGGAGGAAGTGGAGGACAACAAGAAAAACGACCCCATCGGCAAGCTCTGTGCTCGGCTGCTCGACGACAACTTAGTGAGCCACAAAGAAATCGAGAATCTCGACAGCGAGGTCATCGCCGAGGTGGAAGATGCCGTGGCCTTTGCCGAATCGAGTCCGGATCCGGAGCCGGACGAACTCTTCACCGACGTGTACCAGGACTGACATGGCGGTTTTGACCTATCGCGACGCGCTGACCGACGCACTCCGAGAGGAGATGGAGCGAGATCCCGACGTCTTCCTCATGGGCGAGGAGGTCGCCGAGTACGACGGCGCCTACAAGGTGAGCCGGGGCCTGCTGGCGGCATTCGGTGCGAAGCGGGTGATCGACACACCCATCACCGAGCTCGGGTTCGCCGGTGTCGGGGTCGGGGCGGCCATGGCCGGCCTGCGCCCGGTCATCGAGTTCATGACATTCAACTTTGCGCTATTGGCGGTCGACCAGATCGTCAACAACGCGGCGAAGATGTCGTACATGTCCGGCGGCCAGTTCACGGTTCCGATCGTGTTCCGCGGTCCCAGTGGCGCGGCCCTACAGCTCGCCAGTCAGCACTCGCAGGCGTTCGACTCGTGGTTCGCCAACGTGCCCGGCCTGAAAGTGGTGGCGCCGGCCACACCGGCCGATGCCAAGGGCCTGCTCAAGGCGTCGATTCGCGACAACAACCCGGTGATCTTTCTGGAAGGGGAGATGCTGTACAACACCAAGGGGGAAGTCCCGGACGGCGACCACGTCGTCCCATTGGGGCAGGCGGAGGTCAAACGGGAAGGAACCGACGTGACGCTCGTGTGCTATGCCAAGTCGGTGGCGCCGACCCTCCAGGCCGCCGACACCCTCCAGAACGACGGTGGCGTTTCTGCGGAGGTGATCGACATCCGCACCATTCGGCCGCTCGACACGGCGACGTTGGTGACGAGCGTTCGCAAGACGAACCGCTGCGTGATCGTGGAGGAGGGCTGGCCGTTCAGCGGCATCGGCGCGCAGCTGGTGGACGACATTCAGCGGGAAGCGTTCGACGACCTCGACGCACCGTTGCTGCGGGTGACTGGCGCCGACGTGCCGATGCCGTACAATAAAAAGCTAGAGCGCGCCACGAAGCCGACCCCGCAGAGAGTGATCGACGCGGTCAACCAGGTGACCTACACGGCGTAACAGCAGACTGGGCTACCATGGCAACGAAAGTCGTAATGGAAGCGCTTTCCCCTACCATGGAGGAGGGGCAAGTCACCAGATGGCTCAAGGCCGAAGGGGACAAGGTGGCTTCCGGTGACACCTTGGCCGAAGTCGAGACCGACAAAGCCATCATGGAGCTCGTCGCCCGCGGCGACGGCGTCCTCCGCAAGATCGTAGCGCCCGAGGGCAAGACCGTCGAGGTGGGAAGCCTGGTCGCCGTGATCGGCGCCGGCGACGAGGACCTTTCGGCTCTGGTGGCCGAGACGCCTGCTCCGACCGCGGCCGAATCCTCCAACGGAGCCGGCGAGTCCGCGGCGCCAGCAACGTCAGCAGGTGCACCGCCTGTCGCGTCGGGCGACGGGGGTCGCGTCAAGGCCTCACCCGTTGCCCGGCGGATGGCCTCGGAGCAAGGCATCGACCTCGCCTCCGTACGGGGAACGGGGCCCGGCGGCCGGGTGGTCAAGGGTGACCTGGAGGGCGCCGCCCCATCGCCGACGCCTGCCCCCAGCGCCATCGGCGGGTTCGATGACGTGCCCCTCACGCAGATCCGCAAGACCATCGCGCGACGTCTGGGCGAATCGATCGGACCGGTACCCCATTTCTTCCTCACCAGCGAGATCGACATGGAGCGCGCCGCCGAGGCACGGACGGCGCTCAACGCCCTCGAGGATGGACCCCGGATTTCGTACAACGACATCATCCTCAAGGTGGTCGCCGCCGCCCTCGTCCAACACCGGGCGTGCAATGCGTGGTGGCAAGACGACCATATTCGGTACTTCAACGACGTTCACCTCGGGGTGGCGGTCGCGGTGCAGGACGGGCTCATCACGCCGGTGGTGCGCAATGCGCATCTCAAATCGCTGCGCCAGATTGCCGCGGACGTTCGCGACATGGCCGGTCGCGCCCAGGAGAAGCGATTGATGCCCGACGAGTACACCGGCGGCACGTTCACGGTGTCGAATCTGGGCATGTTCGACATCGATCAGTTCACCGGTGTCATCAATCCGCCCGAGGCGGGCATAATGGCGGTGGGATCGATAATCGAGAAGCCCGTGGCAGAAGCGGGCCAAGTGGTGATTCGCAAGCGTATGCGCGTGACCATGAGTTGCGACCACCGTGTGATCGATGGCGCAACCGGCGCCCAGTTCCTGCAAACAGTGCGTCGGATGCTGGAGAACCCCCTCGCCATCGTGTGGTGATTCGCAACGCGCCGTCACGCATTACGAGCAACCAAGGATTGATCCGTGACTAAGAGTTTCGACGTCATCGTTCTCGGCGGCGGGCCCGCCGGGTATGTCTGTGCCATTCGGTGTTCCCAACTCGGCCTGAACACGGCCGTGATCGAGCGCGACAAGCTCGGTGGCGTGTGCGTCAATGTGGGGTGTATCCCCAGTAAGGCCTTGCTCCACAGCGCCCACCTGGCCCATACCGTCACGCACCACGCCAAGCGCCTCGGCGTGCAGGTCGGAGAGGTCAAACTCGATTTCGCAGCGGCCATCAAGCACTCACGCCAGGTGAGCGAGCAAAACTCCAAGGGTGTCGGCTTCCTGATGAAGAAGCACAAGGTCACCGTCATAACGGGCACCGGCACGCTGCTGCCCGGTAAGAAGGTCAAGGTCGACGGCGACACCTACACTGCGGCCAAGGGAGTCGTCATTGCCACCGGCACCCGGGTGCAGGGGATTCCTCAAATCGGCCTCGATATCAACAAGACGACCGTCATCTCATCGGACGAGGCGCTCTTCCTGGACGAGGCACCCAAATCCCTTGCGATCATCGGCGCCGGAGCCGTGGGGATGGAATTTGCCGACATCTTCAGTTCGTTCGGCTCGAAGGTGACCGTTATCGAGATGCTGCCGCGAGCGCTCCCTCTCGAGGACGCCGAATCATCGGACGCCATCACGAAGGTGTTCAAGAAGCGGAAGATCGACATCCTTGCGGGTGCGAAGGTCACGGGCGCCAATGTGGGCGGCACGAACGTCACGCTCGACGTCGAGGTGGGTGGCAAGCCGCAGACGGTCCAGGCCGACAAGGTGCTGATGGCCGCCGGGCGCGCCCTCAACACCGAGAACCTCGGCCTCGAGGCCGTGGGCATCAAGCTGACGGACGCGGGCTTCATCCAAACCGATGAGGACCTCAAGACTTCGGTCGACGGGTACTACTGCATCGGCGACATCGCAGGCCCGCCGATGCTGGCCCACAAGGGCAGTCGCGAGGGGGTGCACGTCGCCGAGGTCCTCGCGGGCCAGCAGCCGCCGGCGATCATGTACGACAACATCCCGAGCGTAACCTATTGCCACCCGGAGGTTGCCAGCATCGGTCTCACCGAAGAAATGTGCAAGGAACAATCGCTCGATTACCAGGTCGGTCGCTTCCCGTTCACCGCCAACGGACGGGCGCGCGCTACCATCGAGACCGACGGGTTCGTCAAGATCATTCGCGACAAGCACTACGGCGAGATCCTCGGTGCCCACATCGTGGCGTCGCACGCGAGCGAGCTAATTCACGAACTGACCGTGGCACGTCAAAACGAATACACCGTGGAGGAAGTCGACCTTGCGGTTCATGCACACCCGACCCTCTCCGAGGCCGTTGCCGAAGCGGTACTCGATTCGCTCGGACGGGTCATGCACACCTAGTGGCGGCTGAGACCGACCCCGTCGGGGTTGCACTGGGAAGCATCGGGGCCGGCGCCACCGCCGGCGCGTCCGTCATCACCACGAGCCTGATCGTCTTTCGCCTGCTGATGGGCGGCGCAGCAGACGCAATGAATCAGGACCTCCAGTTCACGGTCCTCACGCTGGGATTGGTCGGTGGTGTCTTCACCGCCGTCATCACGGCGTACGCGTTGGCACGCACCGTAACCGACACGTGGCGCCGCGCCGCGCTCGCCGGGACGACCGTTTTTGCCGCCGCCTTCTTGGCCGTACCGGCGGCACCTGCGGACATGATTGCCGGCACAGCCGGCCTCGTCGTCTACCTCGCCGTATTGCTCTCCGGAACGTGGTTCGGTGTCTCCAAAGCGCGAGCGGCGGCGGGGGAATGAGCAGCGACCTCTGGGTGATCGGGTTGGGGAGGATGCCGTACGGCGACGCGTTGACGCTCCAAAGAAGGTTGGCGGAAGCCCGCATCACACGCACGGTGCCCAACGACATGCTCGTGCTGGTGGAACACCCTCCCGTGGTGACCCTCGGGCGATCGTTTCAACAAGAGAATCTGCCGACATCACCGGACGAGCTCGCCGCACGTGGGATCGAATTCTACGACATCGAGCGGGGCGGCGACGTCACGTTCCACGGTCCGGGACAGCTTGTGGGATATCCGATCTACGACCTGAACGAACACACGCCGGACCTCCACCTCTTCCTGCGGCAGATCGAGGAGTCGCTGATTCGCGTGGTGGGCGACATGGGGATCGTCGCCCGACAGCGAAACGGACTGACTGGCGTGTGGGTGGAGGACCGCAAGCTTGCCAGCATCGGCATCCACGTGAAGAAGTGGGTCACGTGGCACGGATTCGCCCTCAACGTCCTCACCGACCTGTCGTTCTTCGATCTCATCATCCCGTGTGGCATCGAGGACGTCGAAATGACCAGCATGAAGCGCGAACTCGCGGAGCGAGCCCCCCGGGATCTGTGGGCCCGTGCCCTCGACGGTTTGGTGCTGGCGTTCTGTGAGACGTTCGGGCAGACGCCCCAGGCCGTGCCCGTAGAGGAGCTATTGGGGTAACTGCAACCGCCATTTGCCACTTACGCGCGCCGCGGTTCGCTGGGCGGTCATCGTTTCAAGGGTGAGGTATCGAACGCGACCCAACGCGCGCTGCCGTGGCAAACGGCAGGTTGCAGTCCCCCATTGTCCCCGCGAAACTTTCATCTATTAAAAACGTAATAGATAATCCGGAGCCACGTGCCTGAGCGTACCAGAGGCCCATGAAACACGAACAGTTCTCCGTCGTGCTGTTAACGGTGCTGTCTCTCGGCGTCACTTCAGCACAAGACAAGGACAATCACGCCGCCGACGTTGCTCACGACGTGCGCAACACCGGGCAACAAGTATTGCAGCTGGTTCGAGACGCGTCGTGCCCGGAGGCGTTCAGTTACTTGGGAGGTGTCCGGGAAATGTCTGATGGGCGGCTGATGGTGGCCGATCCCCTGGGACAAGCCCTCGTCCTCGTCGATTTCACCACCGAAACCGCGGACACGATTGGACGTGTCGGCAGCGGACCTCAGGAGTACCAGCAGCCGGATGCCGTGTTTCCCCTGCCAGGTGATTCCACGCTACTCGTCGATCTGGGCAACGCTCGGCTACGGGTGGTCGCGCCGGATGGCACATTCCGCAGAACGCTGCCGCTCACCCGCGAAGGCGCGAGCGGAGCGTTCACGATCGTCATGCCTCGATTCACCGATGGCTCCGGTCGCATCTATTTCCAGCCAGAGAGTTTCACCGCGGGCCGTCCGCCCGACTCCGCCGCCATCGCGAGGGTCAACCCCACAACGGGTGTGATCGACACCGTTGCCATGGTGAAGCTTCCGGAAGCGAATCCTTCGACGTCGGGGCGTGTGATCATGCTCGGCGCCGGCCCCCTGCGGCCGCAGGACGGTTGGGCTGTGGGTTTGGATGGCCGAATCGCGATAGCCCGCGCCCGCGGTTACTCGACAGAGTGGATTCATCCCGACGGCGGCGTATTGCGCGGCCCATCTAACGATTACGACCCGGTTCGGGTTGGGCGAGCTGAGAAGCAACGGTGGCTGGATGAGTCTTCCTCGACCGAGGTGAACGTAGGAATACGAAGGATGGAGGACGGTACACGGCATACGAGACTCAGCCGCGGAGGTGCGACGACTTCACGAGGAGGCATCGATTCTTACGATTGGCCTGACGTGCTGCCACCGTTCCACGCCAAGAGAGTATTCGTCTCGCCTGACGGCGACGCCTGGGTGGAGCGCTATGTCGCTGCTGGGACTGCGCCTGTCATCGACGTGTTCGATACCAGGGGACGCAAGAAAGGGAGTATCACCCTGCCCGTCGACCGGGGGGTGGTTGGTTTTGGGCGGTCGGTCGTCTATCTCGCTCGCACGGACGAATTCGACCTGCAGTGGCTCGAGCGCTACCGGATCAACTAGTGACCTCGGACATCTACTCGTAATCGCCCCTTGCAAGGAATCTTCACAATAGCATAGCCTATTGCGCCGCATATTGGCTTATGCAGTTCCGCCGAAAACGAGTTATGCAGCGGAGCACCTGTCACTTTGGTGGTCGGATTCTGAAGTGATTACTTGGTGCCTGACGGTAGCGTGGTCCTGTTGCATCTTAGTGCGTTCATCGCTGGAACCGCGGTCGGGGCGGCCGGTGAATATTTTGCTTTGAGATTCACTGATCAGAGGCGCCGCCAGGAGTGGCGATGAGAGCAGGGACGCATTTTTCGGAAGATTCAGAATCTGATGCCTGAGTTGATTGCCGAGATGAATGAGGACCTTCTGCAGCCCGAGAACAAGACTGTCCGCCACTTCTTTGTCCTTCCAAACGCTAGGGTCCATCTAAGCACGAGAGAACACAGTCAGTTTACTTCGAAGAACAACACGATGATCTACGAGGCAAGGTTACGATCCTGGCAAACCATGGACTCGTGACGGACATTACTCCAGGCAACGCGCCGAAGTTTCAGATGACCGAGGAGTTCGTGGATCTGGTTCTGGAGGCGTAGAGTAGAGGGTCTGAATCGCCAGTGGTAGGCATCCGAAGCCGCTGCATAACAAGCGCATGCAGCAGACGGTGCGGCTCGTGTTCAAAAAGGAGGCCATTCGGGTTAGGAAGTGGTAACCATCGTCAAGCGATCCATGATCGTACCTTTGACCACCACACATCTCTCGTGCAGAAGATGATTGGCTCAACCCTGCTGCGGATCCGTAGAGTATTTGCTCGGTCATTTGGTTTCTTGATGCTTGTGGCGACACCTGCTACGGCCCGACAAGGGGCCATTTTGGGCACCGTGCGCTCCCTCGACGATGACTCCCGCGTCGCGAGAGTCATCGTTACTCTCAACGGCCGCGTTACTGTATTGACGGATACTGATGGTATCTTTCGCTTTGACGACGTCAACTTGGCCGACACCATTCGCTTGGCCTTTCGCCGCATTGGATATCGCGAGATGGAACATGCTGTGTGGCTCGCAGAGCGAGACACGGTTCTAAAACTCGCCATCACACTTGAACCGCTGCCGCTTCGACTGGAGGACATCCGTGTGGAAGAGGATGCCCCGGGACCGCGGCACCTGATTGTCCAGGGTTTTTTTGAACGTCGCAAGCTCGGTTTTGGGAAGTTCATGACCCGCGAAGAAATCGAAGATCGCAATCCTCTGCTTGCGAGCGACTTGCTCAGAATGTTCCCCAGTCGATTCCGGGTCTTTTGCACATTGTATGTTGATGGAATCTTGGTTGATGTCAGCAGAAGGGGCGGAGCAGCGGGAACGCTGAACGAACTCTTGCCCCCGAGCAATATCGAAGCGATCGAAGTGTATGGAGGTGTCGCAGATGCGCCCACGCGGTTTGGCGGGACTCGGGACTGCAGAAATGCGATCCTTGTGGTGTGGACGAGATAGGATCGGTGTCCGGTGGGTGAGGGTCTATGTAGCGTACGCTGTGGCCGGCGTTCGAGGAGGCGGTCCTCTGGTCGAGCCGGAGCGGCTCGGTTCTCAAGGGAAGGCCATTGCGGTTATGAAGTTGGGAACGTTCGTTAAGCGATTCGCATCGACGAGCGGGTGCGGGATCACGCCGCAGCTGATGCGCAGAGCCATTCGACAGCAGCGTAATCTCACATGGCGACGTGGTCTCGCCCTTTGGGAGAGCACATACGGACAATGAGAGTGCGATTGACGTCGACTGGCATAGCTGTCATCACTGTTGCATCCGTTCTGCAATCCGCTGTGGCGCAGACGGCTGACTGAGCAGGTCATCGATCGACACATAGCGGCGATCGGTGGAAGCGCGGCTCTCGCGTCAATTGAAACGATGCGGTACGTCCGTACGGTATTCAACACTGACGGAGATGTGACTACACAACAGAGTCGCCGTATGATCTACGCGAAGCAGCCTTATTTCTACCGGACCGAGGATCCCGAGACTGGCAGGATCTACGTCTCGGACGGTAGGACCGCGTGGTCGGGCCGATTGGCCGCTGAGGAGGACAGCGTCATCTGGAGCGAGGCGCGTGTGCTTCAGAGTCGTGACTTGGATTTCGACCGGCTGTTTGGCTCATTCATC
>JBDHAF010000110.1:0-12845 GCA_039588255.1 Gemmatimonadota bacterium
CGCGGAGCACTCGTAGCCGCCAGTGGTCGCGGCGTGATGGGGGTAACCCCTCCACTCGGCGTCGTCATCGCCTCCAACCGCGGCAACAACTCTCCTACGCTCTGCCATCTGTCAGCAGGCGTCTTCTCCAGGCACCGCATCACCAACTGCTCCAGTGCGGGTGACACGGTGTCCCGGTACTTGGTGACCGGCTCCGGACGGTCGGTCACCTGTGCCGAAAGCAGCATCCGCTGTGTGGTGCCGAGAAATGGGGGCCTGCCCGTCAGCAACTCGTACGCAAGCGCACCAAACGCGTAAATATCGGCCCGGTGATCAACTTCTTGATCGGCCGTTGCCTGCTCGGGAGCCATGTACGCCGGCGTGCCCAGCGACACACCGGCAGTGATTAACTCATCCGGACCCGATGACTCACGAACTGCCTTGGCCACACCGAAGTCGGTCACCAGCGCGTGGCGGCCGGAGAGCAACACGTTGTCGGGCTTGATATCCCGGTGGACCACATCGTTTTCGTGCGCATGAGCGAGTGCGTCCGCAACATCGCGCAGAATGCGGACTGCGTCATTGACTGTGAGTTCGCCGTCGTGAGCGAGCTTGTCCCGCAGAGACTTACCCTCCACATAGGGCATCACGTAGTAGAGGAGTCCCGCGGCTTCTCCGGAATCGTAAACGGGCAGCACATGAGGGTGCTGAAGTTGAGCCGCGATCTCGATCTCACGCAGGAACCGCTCCGAGCCAAGAACGGCGGCCACCTCCGGTCTCAGAGCCTTCAACGCGACTTTCCGGTTGTGCCTCAGGTCCTTGGCCAGATACACAGTGGCCATCCCGCCAGCGCCGCACGGGCGCTCGATCGTATAGCGTGCAGCCAGCGCACGCTTGAGACGGTCGAGGGGATCGGCCGCCATCTCGGCGTGAGGAGTCGGCCGTCTCCGCAACTGCTCGGACAACGCCACCACGTCAGGCGACGGCTCCGCATCCAGATCCTCCCTCAACCTCGCCGCGTGACGATCGGCGTGCTCCAACGCCCCGGCCCTATCTCCCGCGGCGTCCAGCGCTTCCATCAACCGCAAGGTCACTTGCGTGCGGTACGGATCGTGATCTGCCAACCGGCGCCACCACACAACGGCCTCGTGCGGCTCAAGTCGCTCAATGCAAGACACGGCCTGTCGCTCGAGTGTACCCGCATACGAGCGCGCCAGCCGGTCCCGCGCTCCTTCCACCCAATGATCGATCTCCGCACTCGCCCGGACCGAGAGACCACTTAGGAACGGACCGTGATACATCGACAGCGCGCGATCAAGATCGCCTTCCTCCAGAGCACTCTCGAATTCCCATACATCACAGGAGATAGCATGATCGCTGAGGGCGACCTCGCCCTCTCCCCGGCTGATGATGGCATCCTCGCCCAGTTCCTGACGCAGCACGTGGAGCGCCTGGCTCAGCGCATGACGTGCCTGGTCCTGGGTGGACTCGGGCCAGAACAGACTCATCAGTGTTTCCCTAGGGTGAAATCCGCGGGGCTCCGCGGCGACCAGATACGAAAGGAGGGCTACCCGCTTCGCCTGGCGGAGCAAGGTCTCCAGCTCGCGCCCATCAGCGTCGCGTATGTCAACCGAACCAAGCAAACGGACGGCGATCATGCGTTGTTCCAGGCCGCCGGCCACGTCGGGGCGCCACTGTGATCGCGGTGTGATCGCGGTGTGAGCGCTGTGTGTCGCCGACGAATTAGAGTCTCATCAAAGGTACGGACCGCGATTGGCACTGGCCAGATGCCGACCGCCAGTCCGACCCGAGCTGTACACGGTCCTGTTTTCGGACTTGAGGAGGATAAGGTCCCTTTTTAACCTCGACGTCGTCGTCGAGAGCCACCACCGGGGTACGAGTGCAGGAGGACTCCCATGTCCGATAACGAATCCTTCACAGAGAAGCTCCGCGGAGCCAACGAGTGTGTAGCGCCGGAGAGGAGCATGCGTTGCACGTCCGCAGCCTGCGCCACGCTCACTGCAACTCTGCTGGGCGCCTTCGGATGCGGCGAAGGAACAGTTGACCCACCTCCCGGTGATTCGCCCGGTTCGATTCGGGTCGTCACCCAGACCAGTGCGGCGACCGCTGGAGCCTTGCTGGATCCGGATGGCTACACCGTTGTAGTAGACGGTCTCGCACCCCGGACTATCGAGCTGAATGGGACGGTCACGTTCAACAACATCGCCGCCGGCGGCCATAGCGCCGCACTCGGCGACCTCCAAGTCAACTGCACCACTCCACGGAATCCGGTCGCCGTCACGGTGGCGGCGGGTGGCACGGCCGAGGCGTCATTCGAGATCACCTGCCGGCCGCCCACCACCGACCGCATCGTGTTCGGTACGAATGTGAGAGGGATGACCTGGATACCGGGCCAGGTAGCCATGGAGATCTACACGATCAACCCCGACGGGACAGATCTCCGGCAGCTGACTAGCGTGGTAAACGACTACTTCCCCGTATGGTCGCCCGACGGCTGGAGGATCGCCTTCACTCGAATCATCGATTGGACCAAGCAGAACATCTACGTGATGAACGCCGACGGTACGGGGCAGACTGCGCTCACGTCCCACGACGGTGTCGACCAGTTTCCTGCCTGGTCGCCCGACGGCTCGAAGATCGCCTTCTCGAGCGATCGCGATGCCGACATGGCGCTCTACCTAATGAATGCCGACGGGACGGGCGTGGTACGGCTAACGGAGAACTCGAGCTTCTTTCCTTCCTGGCTCCCCGACGGCTCTAAGATCGTGTTCACGTGCGGGTGGGATGTTTGCACCATAAATCCGGACGGGACCGGTGAGGTCAACCTGACCAACCACCAGGCCGACGAATGGGCCGTGGGCCACGCGTCCTCGCCGGACGGGACTAGGATCCTCTTCAACCGTTACCACGGCGACGACAACTCGGATATCTACCTGATGAACGTCGACGGAACCGACCTCGTGAGGTTGACCAATACACTGTGGTACGAGGAAACCGCCGGCTGGTCGCCGGACGGGACCAAGATCCTCTTCACGCGAAACGGGCATGTGCACTACATGAACGCGGACGGCACGGGAATCGTGGGCGTGACTATCGCAGCGGGCGGCAGTTTGAATCTCTACCCAGACTGGAGTCACGGCACCGGAGTCGTGAGCGCGCCCGTGCCCACTCGCCGCTGACCGGGCCAAGACAGGGGCAACGGTCTCCAAACGTTAAATGAGGAAGGAACGATGATACGCGTCATTCCATTGTCGATGTTGGCCTTTGCGCTTGCGGCCTGCCAAGACGACGGCCCCACCTCTGCGTCAACCGACGCCGCTCGGTTCGCGGCAACGAAGGACTGCAACGACCCCAAGTGGCAGGGCCATCCGACGTGCGGAGGTGGCGGCGAGGACGAAGCATACGAGGCGACCGACCTCGGCACCCTGCCAGGGAAAAGAAACTCCAGCAGGGCTCGCGATCTCACCGAGCCCGGCTCAGCCGGAGATCCGCTGCTCGTCGTTGGCATGAGCGAGACTGCCGACCGCGGTATCGCAGCGACGATGTGGACGGTGAGTTCCGATGGTGTCGTCGAGCACATGGACGTCCTACCGCTGCCGAGCGACTTCAGTGACGCTTCCGCGTACGCCATCAGCGACCGCGGCACGGTGATCGCCGGCTACGCTGACACATACGCGAGTGGCGAGATCGTCCGTTTGGCCGCGCGCTGGGACGGCGGCGGAGCCTGGCAGATGACACCACTTCAGCCTCTCGAGGGATACCGCGGGGGCATCGCACTCGGTGTCAACGACCAGGGGCAAGCGGTTGGCTGGAGCACGGCGGGCAACAACACCATAACCGTCAGAGTGGCCACGCTTTGGGGGGATGGGACAGCGACGCCACTCGCATCACCGCTGGGTGGCGTCAGCAGGGCCCGCGCCATCAACAATCAGGGTTACATCGTAGGAGAGGGCTGGAATCAGCCCGCCACCCACGGGCACGCGATCCTCTGGCTACCGCTGCCGGGCGACGCACCGTGCGATCTGCACCTCGACGACCCGCAAGGTACAGAAACTAGCCTTGCACGCGGCATCGCGGACGTGATCGATGGGAACGTGCTCGTCGCGGGCCAGCAGAATACGCATGCCGTCGTTTGGAATGTGCGCGTGACCGACTGCGCGGTCATCGAAAGCTGGACGATGGCCAGCCCATCCGACGCGATCGATGTCCGGAGCGTGAACGACGGCTGGGAAGCCACCGTGACCGATCCGTCGACCGCACTTGGCGTTGCGACGGTGTGGCGCTCGAGCGGGGAGCAAACGATCCTCGCCGATCAGGGCATGGCCATCGGGATCAACGGCGAGGGCCGAGTCGTGGGGCGGACAAAGGTCAAAGGATCGGAGCACGCCATGCTGTGGACGCCGAAGCGATGATGGGCGCGCCGATGTAGCACTCGAGGGCCGAGGAGGAAGACATTTTCTCTTGTGGCGTTTCTGACATTCTTCACTGGGCGCTACTCCACCCTCAACACCTCCAACGGATCCGCGCCCGCTGCCTTTCGTGCCGGCAGGTAACACGCCACGATGGCCACGGCCGCCAACAGCAGCGATACGCCGACAAAAGTCATCGGGTCGGTGGTACTGACCTCGAACACGAAGCTGTCCAACACGCGCGAGAGCGCGAATGCTCCGGTGAGTCCGACGCCGATACCCATGGTGGTGAGCAGGAGTCCCTTGCCGACGACCATGCGCATGAGATTGCGCCGCCGCGCACCCAGGGCGAGGCGAATACCCAATTCACGCTGGCGCTGCCCCACCGAATACAGCATCGAGCTGGCGATGCCACCCGCCGCCAGGAGAAAGGCCACCGCGGCAAACGACATCAGCAGCACAGAGTAGAACTTCGGCGTGGTGATCGAGCGGGATATTCGGTCGTTCATCGTTTGGGGGGGACTCACCGGAAGATCCGGGTCGACGCTCCATACGGCTTGGCGCAGGGCAGTAGGCAGATTCTCGGAATCGCCGCTGGATCGTACGGCTACGTCGAGCAGCGGGAAGAACGCTCCGTCTGGCGCGTAGGGAAGATAGGCATCGAATTGCTCTGGCGAGTCCAACCCGAAGTGTCTGATGTCGTCCACCACACCCACAATGGACAGTATATGTCTCTCGGCATGAAGCTCGCGCCCGACGGCATCACCGTCCGGCCAGTAGCGCTCGGCAAGAGAGCGATTGACGACGGCAGCCACTGTTCGTTGTTGATCGGCGACGGCACCATCCCCGGAAGCCGCTGGAGCCGACATGTCTCCCTCAACATGAAATCGGCCAGTCACGATCGTCGCGCCGAGGGCCTCCATCAAGCCGGGAGTCACGGGGTGCATCCAAGCAGTCACTGAATCCTCCCCGCCTCTTGGGACCAAAGCGTCGCCCCAGCAACAACGCCCGGGACCAAACGGCATGCGGATCGTCGCACCTGCCGCCTGGACGTTTGGGAACGCACGTATCGTCTCCAACATGTCGTTGGTGAACTGGATGCGTTCGGTCTCGCTGCTGTACCGCCCTGTTGTAGATGACCCGAAGTTGAAATCGCCCAGCCTGAGGGACATCACCGTGACGTCGTCGGGGTCCAGTCCCGGGTTGATGTTTCTCAGATGCAGGAAGCTATTGAACAAGAGACCCGCTCCGATCAGGAGTATGAGGGCCAGGGCTATTTCCGCCACCACGAACGAACTGCGGACCTTGGTGCGGTGGCGCCCTGCGGTCGCATTTTGTGCGCCCTCCTGCAGTGCCGTGGAGATGTCGGTCTTGGCGGACTGCAGAGCCGGAATCAGGCCGAACAGTACACCGGTGAGCATCGAAAGCGCGACAGTAAACAGGAGTACGCGCCAGTCGACAGCGACGTCGCTGATGCGCGGAATCCCGCCTGGGTCGAATACGGTGAACGTGCGGATGCCGGCCACGGCGATGCCCACCCCCAGCGCCCCGCCGACCAGCGCGAGCGCGACACTCTCCGTCAGCAGTTGCTGGATGATACGCCTGCGTCCCGCGCCGAGTGCCGAACGCAACGCCATCTCACGTTCACGGTCGGTACCTCGTGCGAGGAACAGATTGGCCACGTTGGCACATGCGATGAGGAGCAGGAGTCCCACGGCGCCAAGCAGAATGTACAAGGCCTGGACGACACTTCCGACCGTGGCTTGGTGCAACGGAACGAGCGGGAAATAGACGGTACGCCCGTCTCCGTAGCGATTCTGGTCCGGATATTCCGCTGCAAATGTCTCGGCTAGGCCGTCCAGCTCGGCCTGTGCCGCCGCGAACGTTGTACCGGGCGCGAGGCGTGCGATCGGATGGAGAATCCAGAGGTTCCTGGTTTGCCACTCGGCCGCCGTGATGTCAAACGGTACCCACACATGCAGCTCGTTCCCCGTCAACCCCTCCGGCGAGTCGAAATCCCGCGCCAACACGCCGAGGACCGTGACGGCCTCTCCGTCCAGGATGATCGTGGTCCCGACCAGCCCAGGATCGCCACCCCAACGCCTCTGCCACAGTCCGTGGCCCACGACGACCACTTGGGTGGCACCCGGCTCGAAGTCACCCTGCGTGAACAGGCGGCCGACGGCAGGGGAAGCGCCAAGGACCGAAAAGAACCCGGCCGTCACCTGCCCCACCGTGAGCCGTTCCGGCGTTCCTTCGTTCGTGAGGTCGAGGTCCGCATCAGTCATGGCGGCCAGAGATGCAAAGGCTGCCGTTCGATCGTGGATGTCCCGGAAGTCGGGAACGGAGAGCGACCCGCCGTCTCCCTTCGTGAACGTCACCAGCTCGTGGGGATCGGGATACGGCAGGGGACGCAACAGGACGTTGTCCACCACACTGTAGATGGTGGTTGTGGCGCCGACCCCGAGCGCCACGATGGCAATAGCCATCACGGAAAAAGCAGGTGTACGGGCAAGCGAACGAACGACGGAACGGAGGTCCGGAGCAACGCGAAGCGCGAATGGGGCTCTTTGTCGTCTTGGGTGGGGGCAGCGGCGTAATGGCGGATGCCCCTTCTCCCAGCGTTCTTTGAGTCCATATCCGATCACTTGTAGCACCGATCGCCGCCACAGCACCATCAGGCCCCTGACGCCGCCCGCAAGCCATTCGTCACGATGCAGTTGTCCGAATGCATAGGCGGCTTCGCGACCGAGGGTACGGCGAAATTCAGTTGGATACGCGAAGAGCAACGACCGGTAGAGTCGTTCCGCCAGCGATGGGGGTGTGCGCGTCATGCCGGCGCCTCGGAGTCAGGGATGAGGTCCCGTTCCCGAGCCACCCGGGTGAGTCGGTCGAGGCGAGCAGCCTCCTTTTGGACCGTCCGGGAACCGACCTCGGTGACGGCGTAATACCGCCGACGCCCATCTTCATCCGAGTGTGGGTCCGGCGAGTCCGTCTCGCTCACCAGGCCCTGCTTGATCATCCGCTTGAGCGATCGATACAGGTTGGCCGGATCGAAGCGGACCTCGTTCGCAGTGAGCCGGGCGATGTCCTTGAGCAGCCCGTAACCGTGACGGGGGCCCTCGCTCAGGGACAGCAGGATCAGGTAATCCCGCGGATTCAGTGGTGAAAGGGGTATTTTCATGGTCTTCGACTCGCTCCGAGTGGACGATTCCCGCCCTCAACGAGTCATACTAGTAGTCAAATGACTATTAGTCAAGTGACAAAACGCACTGGAGAGGGCAGCTCGGCCACGAGTCATGACCCCTCACGTCGTGACATGTACGTTCAGGGCCTCCAGCCTTGATTGGCAATCGTGATGCGATGCAGTCGGCGCTCTGCCATGCGCTGCTCCTCAAGGAAATCGGCTGCTCGGCAAACTCCGTACAAACGAGCGCCTTGTTTGGCTCCGACGATCACGCGGTCAAACGGAATCTCAAGACTGTGGACTGGACCAGCTTCCGCTCAGCGGATTAGGCCCATTTCCCGCGTGGACTTTGTGACGGGGATCATGGGGCTTTCCTTTGACCTGCCATAGGTTCTGTGTGATATGACCGACGCTGTCATGAAATGCCACACCTGTGGCCGCCCACTGAACCCAGGGGACCGCTCCTGTCCCTCTTGTGGTGCGCCGGGAGCCACCGGGCCCGGGCCCAAGCTCCAGCCCGGGTCCAAGGTGTCGCCGATCGGCGGGGTGCCACTGCCCCCCGTGGACCCCCCAGTCGACGATTCCGAGGACACGCTCATCGACTCCGAAGACACGCTCATCGACGAGGGGCCGACTCCTACTGCCGCACCCTCGGTCGCCGACTACACCGCCACACTGCGGCGGGTGCTCGGCGCCGAGTTTGAGCTGGTAGCGCCCATCGGAGAGGGGGGCTTCGCCCGGGTCTACAAGGCGTGGGACCACCGGCTCGACCGGACCGTGGCCATCAAGGTCATTCGACCGGATTTGGCCGGCGTCAAGGCGATCGTGGACAGCTTCCGACATGAGGGCGTCGCGCTGGCAAAGCTCCGCCACCCCAGCATCGTGCCGATCTACGATATTCGCGAAAGCGAAGGACTGATCTACTACGTGATGCCGTTCGTGGAGGGCGAGACGCTGGGCGGCAAGTTGGAACGACTCCGCCGGCTGCCACCCTCCGAGACCCAGCGCATCCTGACCGAGCTGTGCGATGCACTCGGTGCGGCGCATCGTGCCAAGATGGTGCACCGGGACATCAAGCCGGCCAACGTGATCCTCGAGGGAAATCTCCAGAAGGCCCTCTTGATGGACTTCGGCATCGCGATGGCCCTGACGGAGAACGTCGAGGAAACCGGAGAGGGTCCCGTCGTGGGCACGCCAACCTATATGTCTCCAGAGCAGGCGATTGGACGTGACGAGATCGACCACCGCTCGGACCTCTACTCGCTGGGTGTCATGGGTTACCGGATGCTGACCGGCAAACTCCCCTTCGATGGGCCGAGCCCCCGGGAGATCCTGACGAAGCACGTCAAAGAAAAGCCCGAACACATCCGACGCCTCAACCCGTCGGTTCCGAAGAACTTCGCCGACGCCATCATGAAATGTCTGGAGAAAGATCCGTGGGATCGCTTCGGCACGGCGATGGACCTGTGGACCGAGCTGCAAACGGTGTCTTTCTTCCCCGCCCGGACCGATCCCAGCCCGAGTAGCTCATCCTCGGGTACCCCCATCAAAGTTGTCCTTGGCATCGCCGGCATCGGTCTGATCGCGGGGTTTCTGACGGGTCGGGTGGCGTACCAGGACGGCGGGCTACTGACCTCTCCCCCGCCGTCTTCTGCGGTGGCGGAGGCGCTCGTGGCCGGGTGGTTGGACAATCCGGGGGGTGATGCCACGTCGGCATTCGAGCCCAATGCCACGGTGATACATTTGGCCGCCGATCCGCACGAATCGCCGTTGATGGAAATGTCTCCGACCCGAATACCGCAGTACGAGTCGATCACGACGCGGATGGCAGGCGTGGCCGGGAACCCGTTGGATGTCCGCGCATTCGGCGATGTGGCAATCGTGTCCGGATCCTACGAGATTCCGGAGTCGGCGTGCGGCAAGGCGTGGTTCGTGTTGAAGGCTCGGAGCAACCAGTGGCGCGTGGTGCACGCGCGGCTGCAGGATATCGCAGCGGCCTGCGAACCAGAAGCGCGAGACCCACCGCAATAGGAACTGGCACTGCCAGTTGCGTCCGTCGAGGTCCGTACTCAATTTACTGCGCCAGCCGCAGGACCTTTTCGTCCGGCGGCGCAGACCTCCCCTTGCAGCAGAGGAGTTTGAGAATGATCCGTGGTTCGTTGGCCCTCGCGGCCGCTGGGCTCTTCCTTTCCGTTACAAACCCCGTCTTCGGCCAAGAGCCGGTCCTCCGATCCGCCTACCACGACTACCGCGTCGTCACGGTGGCCGATGGGCTCGAGCACCCCTGGTCCATTGCATTCCTCCCGGGGGGCGACATGCTGGTGACGGAGCGACCCGGACGACTCCGCATCGTGCGGAATGGGGAACTCCTCGCCGAATCGGTAACCGGGGTTCCTGAGGTCTACGCCCAAGGACAAGGCGGGCTGCTGGATGTGGTTCCCCATCCGGATTTCGCCTCGAACCGTCTCCTCTACCTGAGCTTCTCCAAGCCTCTCCCGGACAGTGCCGGAGCAACCACGGCGGTGGTGCGGGGCCGGTTCGAGAACGACCGTCTCACGGGTGTGGAGGAACTGTTCGAGGCCGTGTCCCGAGGGCGCGGACATTACGGATCGCGCCTCGCCTTCGACGAGGCCGGCTACCTCTTCATCACGGTTGGTGACCGCCAGGTGCCGTCCCGCGGAGACCTGGAGGCTCACCCGGCGCAGGATCTCTCGAATCACCACGGCACCGTCAGCCGACTCCACGACGACGGCCGCGTGCCCGCCGACAATCCCTTCGTGGGTAGGGCTGACGCGAGGCCGGAGATCTGGAGTTACGGACACCGGAATCCTCAGGGCCTCGCCATCCATCCCGAGACGGGAGACCTGTGGGCCAACGAGCACGGCCCCCAGGGAGGAGACGAGCTCAACCTCATTCGCGCGGGGCTCAACTACGGCTGGCCGGTGGTGGGATACGGCGTGAACTATGGCAGTGGGGCGGCTATCCACGAGGGAACGCATCGGGAGGGCATGGAGCCGCCCGTCCACTTCTGGATCCCGTCCATCGCGACGGCGGGGCTGATGATCTACACGGGTGACCGCTTTCCGGAGTGGAAAGGGAACGTGTTCGTGGGCGGCATGGGGGGGCAACAGCTCGCGCGGCTCACCATGGACGGGCAGCAGGTCGAGATCGAAGAGACGTTGGTCCACGGGATGGGCCGTATCCGGGATGTCCGTCAGGGGCCAGACGGCTACATCTATTTGGCCATCGACGACCGTCGCGGAGGGCTAACGCCAGTCGTTCGGCTGGAGCCGGTCGACGAGCACTGATATCGAAGAGCGGGACATCACTATGGCCTCTTCTTCACAATCCCGAGAAGAGGCCGGACGCGCAACGCCGGAACCGCCTGGCGCGTAACTCCTGTGAATTGTC
Source organism: Gemmatimonadota bacterium (assembly GCA_039588255.1). Taxonomy (GTDB): domain Bacteria; phylum Gemmatimonadota; class Gemmatimonadetes; order Gemmatimonadales; family GWC2-71-9; genus B3T1B10. The sequence continues at coordinate 11,008 of JBDHAF010000110.1, forward strand.
AACACCGTCCGAATCTTCAGGAGTGCGCCATGGTCAACCGTCGCGAATGGATCGGAATAACCGTGGGTGCAGGCGCCGCCCTCGCGGGCTGCACTACCTTCCGGCAAACACCGCAGCAAGCCCAGTTCATTCGGCGTGCGATCCCGTCGACCGGTGAGATGGTGCCCGTGGTCGGCCTGGGCAGCTCGGCAACCTTTTCCCGCGTCGCCCGAAGCGAGGATGTGAACGCGCTGAAAGAGGTACTCCAGGCGATGGTCGACGGCGGCGCCACAGTCTTCGACACGGCCCCCGGCTATGGCGCTTCCGAGCAGGTGGCGGGTGACATCGCTAACGAGCTCGGCATCGCCGACAGGATCTTTTGGGCCACAAAGGTCAACGTCGTCAGACGCGGTGGTGACGGGACGGCGGACCCAGCGGCCGCCCGAGCCCAGATCGACGCCTCGTTCGAGAAGTTCCAGGTGCCGACGATCGATCTCATCCAAGTGCACAACCTGGCCGATGTCCCGACGCAGCTGGGCATCCTGAAGGAGTTGAAGCAAGAGGGTCGCGTCCGCTACATCGGGGTCACCAGCACCAGCAACAGTCGGTACCCCGAGCTCGCCGAGGTCATGCGCAACGAGCCCCTCGATTTCGTCGGCATCGGCTACGCCGTGGACAACCGGGACGTCGAGGAGACGATCCTGCCCCTGGCCGCAGAACGGAAGATCGGCGTTCTCGTCTACGTGCCGTTTGGCCGCACCCGCCTGTGGCAGCGCGTCGCGGACCGCGAGCTGCCCGAGTGGGCCAGCGAGTTCGACGCTACGACGTGGGCGCAGTTCTTCATCAAATATGTGGCCAGCCATCCCGCGGTCACCGTCGTGACGCCGGCAACCAGTCAGGCCCGGCACATGGTGGACAACATCGGAGGGGGGATGGGGCGCTTACCGGACGACGCAATGCGGAGGCGGATGGCGGAACTCGTCGATGCATTGCCGCCGGCGCCGAGTCGCCGCAGAAATGGCGGTGGCGGAACGTCCTGATTGGGAGACCTTTCGCGAGCGGGCGCGCAGCGGACAGCTAACGCTCCAGCGCCGCAACGCCATGTCTGACCATATGCATTAGGGCCGGGGTTCGCTCCGGCCCTTTCGTTCGTCCCCTCCCGGGTGCGGACTTCTACAAAATCCGTACGTACTCACCGCGCGAGTGATCTCCGTCACAATCTTTTTGTGAGACAAGTCCGCTGCGTTACTTCTTGGCGCTTCCTGTGTCTGTTATGCGGTACTCAGTCTTCTTTCTTTGTGGAGAACTACAGTGCACGACTCATCGCGCTTCAGCCAACTCGATTCTCGTGTGTACGTGGCATCGGACCGAGATTCCCTGCTGCCCCGCCCAGTGGCATTCGACCAGCAGCTACAGCTCCAGGTCTACCAGACCGAGCTGCGGCCGTACGCCGAAGTGCTGTGTGGCGATTCCGACCTCGCCCAGACGGCCGTGCGGAACGCCTTTGTCGCAGCGCGTCAATCGCTGCGGCCGTTCACGACGCCGCTGGGGCTCCGGACATGCTTCAAGCACATTCTCTCGGCCTATTGCATGAGGCTGCGCGGCCAAGCCGTCTCGCAGGTTTGTCCGGACGCCAACTAGAGACGGGTGTGAACGTCCCGTTACAGTGCGCCGATGGTGAGATCCGGCATCCCATGAGCGATCCGCACACTGCAGAACCGGTTATGTTCTGTGCGTTACGTTTCGACGGGTGGGCGGGTCCTTATGACAGAGAGGGCGAATCTCCCAGACCAGGTGCTGGTGAAACACGTGCTTTCGGGCGACGTGGAACACTACGCCGTGCTGGTGGAGCGGTATCG